>MFGX01000067.1:238-2512 GCA_001778455.1 Candidatus Fraserbacteria bacterium RBG_16_55_9
CAGTACTCGATCATCGCGCTCGTGGCAGCAGTCATCTTCGTGGTGCTGCTTCTGGCGCTTGGACCAGCTACCGGCGCAGGGTTTCTGGTCGGTGCCATCGCTTCGGCATTGGCTGGCTACGTGGGCATGAACGTGGCCGTCCGCACCAACGTGCGCACAGCGGAAGCCGCAAAATCCGGGTTGGCCGCTGCGCTCTCCGTTGCATTCAAAGGGGGCGCGGTCACGGGACTCTTCGTCGTGGGCGTGGGACTGCTCGCGATTGCGTCCTTCTTCTGGCTCCTTCGAGGAGCTTTCCAGTTTGAGCTTAAGGGTGCTCTGGATGCGTTAGTGGGTTTAGGCTTCGGAGGATCGCTCATCAGCGTCTTCGCCCGCTTGGGTGGAGGCATCTACACCAAGGGTGCGGACGCCGGAGCTGATCTAGTCGGGAAAGTGGAGGCCGGCATTCCCGAAGACGATCCGAGAAATCCCGCAGTCATTGCGGACAACGTGGGCGACAACGTCGGTGATGACGCAGGCATGGCCGCCGATCTATTCGAGACATACGCGGTGACTGCCGTGGCTGCCATGCTCTTGGGCTATCTGGAACTCAAAGACGTCGTCGGAGCCAACATCGAGGGGGCAGTCATCTTCCCGCTGCTCTTGGGAGGAATTTCGATTATTAGTTCGATCATCGGGAGCTTCTTCGTCCGGCTTCCCAAGAACCAGAGCATCATGGGTGCGCTCTATCGTGGATTGGCTGTGGCAGCGATTCTGGCTATGGTTGCCTTCTATCCGGCTACCTACTGGATCATGGGAAGCATCAGTAAATTCTCGGTAATGAATCTCTGGCTCTGCTCGATTCTGGGCGTGGTTGTCACGGTGGGTATGGTCATGATCACCGACTTTTACACTTCCAAGCGGTTCTCATCGGTGAAGCGTATTGCGAAGGCCTCCGTGACGGGACCTGCCACGAACATCATTGCCGGTCTTGCCGTAGGAATGCGCTCAACGTTTCTTCCCATCTTGCTCATCTCTTCGGCCATTCTCGTCGCATACTCACTGGCCGGACTCTATGGGATCGCCATAGCAGCCATGGCCATGCTCTCGATGACGGGTATCATCGTCGCCATTGACGCCTATGGCCCGATCACGGACAACGCGGGCGGCATTGCAGAGATGGCGGATCTCCCAGAATCGGTGCGGGATGTGACCGATCCACTCGATGCCGTGGGTAACACCACGAAAGCCGTTACGAAAGGCTATGCGATTGGCTCAGCGGGCCTCGCGGCCCTCGTCCTCTTCTCTGCTTACAGTCAAGAGCTCGCAGCTTCCCCCTACGTTCAGCAGGTGCTAGCCGCGGGAGAGAAGCTCCAGTTCCTGCTCTCGGATCCATGGGTGCTGGTTGGCCTCTTCATTGGTGGGGCATTGCCGTTCTTGTTTGCCTCGCTGGCGATGGACGCTGTGGGAGTAGCGGCGGGCGCCATCATTGAGGAAGTCCGTCGGCAGTTTAAGGAGAAGCCCGGAATCTTGAAGGGCACTGAAAAACCCGACTATGCTCAGTGCGTGCGGATCGTGACAGCCACCGCCCAAAAGACCATGATTGTACCGGCGCTCATCCCCGTGCTGGCGCCCATTCTCGTCGGGCTTGTGCTGGGAGTTGTGGCAACCCAGCTCGGCGCAGATCCATTGGTGGGAGCTCGGGCACTCGGCGGGTTGCTGGTCGGCACGATCGTGACGGGTCTGTTCGTGGCGATCTCGATGACGACCGGGGGAGCTGCGTGGGACAACGCCAAGAAGTACATTGAAGAAGGCCAGTACGGCGGCAAAGGCAAGGACCCTCACAAGGCGGCTGTCACGGGCGATACGGTCGGAGATCCCTACAAGGACACGGCGGGACCGGCGATCAACCCGATGATCAAGGTAATCAACATCGTGGCCTTGCTTCTTGTGCCCTTCTTGCGATAGCGGCACCCCTTTCGACTTTGCGGGCTTCGAACGCTAGAATGAACTCGCAATGATTGGCGGGGAAATCCTCCGGGTTGATGGCGTAACCAAAGAGTTTGATCGTCTCGTGGCGGTCTCCGGCACTTCTTTCGAGGTCAGACGAGGCGAGATCTTCGGACTTCTGGGCCCCAACGGCGCGGGTAAGACGACCCTCATTCGCATGATTCTGGGGATCCTTCAGCCCGACTCGGGCGAGATCCAGTTCACGCTCGACGGTGCGTCGGGAGATCGACGGAAAGAGAAAGTCGGATATCTCCCCGAAGAGCGCGGGCTCTATGAGGATCGGCGGGG
>MFGX01000067.1:2568-16647 GCA_001778455.1 Candidatus Fraserbacteria bacterium RBG_16_55_9
TCCAGTCGCGCTCGAGAGCAAGCCCTCTACTGGCTGGATCGACTCTCGCTAGGGGATCGGTTTCAGAGCAAGCTGAAAGAGCTGTCCAAGGGAATGCAGCAGAAGGTGCAGTTCATTGCTGCTATTGCTCACAAACCGGAGTTTGTCGTGCTCGATGAGCCGTTCTCGGGTCTCGATCCGGTCAACCAGGATCTCTTCCGCGACTTCATCCGCGAGCTGGCTCAGCAGGGCATGACTGTCCTGCTCTCCTCGCACCAGATGAACTTGGTGGAGAGTCTCTGTGATCGGGTGTTCGTCATCCATCGTGGGCAGAGAATTCTCTATGGAGATCTGGCTCAGATCAAGCGTGAATACGGAGAGAATATCGTCTGGTTACGGTATGCACCAATGGATCCGGAACAGATGCGGAGCTTGCTCTCTAGTAACGGGCAGACACGCATTGTCAACCTCGATCGCTCGCAAGCCGAATTGGCGCTCGCGAAAGGCAGCTCGCCCAACGAGTTCTTGCGCGCTCTGGTTGATCGAGTGGAGATTGAGGAGCTTACGATCACAAAACCCTCGCTCCATCGGATCTTTGTGGAAATCGTACAGAGGAGCTCATGAAGAACGTGCTGGCCATAGCCCAGTGGGAGTTCCAAGGGACCTTGCGGAATCGCCAGTTCGTTTACTTCACGGTCTTGTTCCCGTTGATCTTCTTGGGAGCCAGCTTCTTGTCCATCTTGCTCCAGCCAGAGCTTAGGGGCGCGATCTCGGGCGTCGATCCTGAGACGCTCCGGCAGCAGTTAGCGACCACAACCGGAGGCAATCCCCAACAGATCATCTCTACAGCGGTTGCCGTCGTCTTTGCGTTCATCTTCTTGTTTGTGGTGCTCTTCTCCGGTACGTTCGTATTGCAGAACATTGTGCGCGAGAAGCAAAGCCGAGTGGTGGAACTGCTCTTGTCCGCTGTCTCACCGAAAGAGCTCATCTACGGGAAGATCCTCGCGTTTGGTGCGTTGGGGTTGGTTCAGGTTCTGATCTGGGTGTTTGTGGGGCTGTCTGCTTTGCTGATCATTGGGCCCTATGCGAACATTCCAACATGGCCGCTCCTGGGACTTGTGTATGCGTATCTGCCTTGGGACAAGTTGCTGCTCTTTGGGCTTTATTTCGTCTTGGGCTATCTCTTCATCTCGTCTTTCTCCGCGGGGATGGGGGCTACGATGACGGATGTCTTGAGTGGTCAGCAACTTCAGAGTCTGATCATCGCGCTGCCAACGGCTATGCCGTTTATGATCTTCAACGTCATCCTGACGGAACCAAACGGTTTCCTGCCACAGCTCTTCAGCTTCATCCCCCCATCGATTCCTGGAACGATGATGCTGCGGCTGGCTATGGCGCCGGTTCCCGTTTGGGAAGTTGCTGTAAGCCTCTTGCTGCTCATCGTGAGCATTCTGATTGTGATGCGTCTTGGTGCTAAGGTCTTCGAGGTGGGGATTTTGATGTATGGCAAGTCTGCATCGCTGCGAGAGATCTGGCGCTGGGTGCGAGGATGAATAACCTGATGAGCTTCCTTTTCTCTTTCTGTGGGGTTCCCAGCTACGTGAGCAATTTGAGACGTTTGAGGTCATCTTCTTCCCACTGAGCCTCATTCTCAATGATCTCTTTAAGTGTACCAATCTTGAGTGTTTGGCCTGGCTTGTGAACATGCATGGTGACGCGCCGACCATCATGATGGCGAAAGAGACGGGTCGCTCCCTTCTGTCGCTGCAGGATGAACCCGTCTTTCTCAAGAGCGGTAATGAGTTTGCGTGCTGTCAGGCCGAGGAGGTTGCTATAGTCAATGGCCATGCGGTCTAGACGGTGACGGTGATTAAGGGTTTGGTGCTGATCTTCACTTGAGGGCGTAGTTCATCTGGGATAGGTTCGCCTCGCTCTACCATGTCTTCCAGGATCAGCTCAACAGCGTTTCTCAGGTTCTCGAGCGCTTGTTGCTGAGAATCTCCCCACGCGTGGGCAGCGGGGAGGGCGGGAATGTAAGCGCGCCAGACGGCCTTCTCGTCTGGTTCCTCGGGCCACTTATCCTTCTCTAAGACAACCTTGAAGGTGTAGGACTTCATTTGCACCTCCTCTGCCTATCATCGTAATGAAAGATCTTAGCAGTGGCAAACATGCTCTTCTCATCTTGACTTTGCTCTCTGGTAAGCTGTAGGAGTTATGTAGATAAGGAGCTCCTATATCGATTGATGTGAGTTGGATTCAATTTCGCACATGAGGAGGCGAGCAACATGCGCAGTCGCATCGGGCTTTCAATTCTTCTGATCATCTTGGCGTTGGTGTCACAAGGAGGGGCGCAGCAGACGGAGTCCGTATCTATCTCGATTACCTCTCCAGCAGATGGTTACATCACGGTCTCTTCAGAGGTCGAGATTCAGGGAGTAGCTTCCGTAACGAGAACGGGTATTGAGATCATTATGGTCATCGTCAGCGTAAACGGCGAAGCTCAAAAAGTAGCTCTTAATAGCGACGGAACTTTCAAGACAACAGTAGCGTTGGAGAACGGAAAGAACCTCATCTCCGCTATTGCAATCACGGCGGACAAAGAGCTGGGTTCTGCAAAGATTAATGTCACGCGTCAGAATCCTATGCTATTCTTCGACGACTTTGAAGGGAATCGCCCAAACTCAGCTTGGGCTGCTGGCTCAGGAACCTGGTCCATTGAAGGCGGGTTCTATGTGGTTCCCCAGCATTGGGCAGATGCATACACTTACGTTCTGACACCCGACAGTACATCTTGGCAAGACTATGCGGTAGAGGTGAATGTAATCAACGCGCATCGAACATACAGAGCAGGAATCGTCGTACGAGCTCAAGATCACTTGAACAAGATCTTCCTCATGTGGCAGAATGACTCCTGGCTTTGCTGGATTGTGGTTAAGAACAATAGGGGGAGTGATTGCATGGGCCAAGTGGGGCCGGGTCTGACGGACACCGTTCATCTCAGAGTCGAAGTTGTCGGAGATACCTACACAGCCTACGTGAACGGCATCAAGAGAACATCAATACAGGATACTACATTCAGAAAAGGTATGCCTGGTCTAATGGTTCAGAATCGGGAATGGATTGCATTCGACAACTTCAAGGTCGAGAGCCTGGAACCCGGAACTCCCACGACGATCGCGGAAGTACCGCAGCCTCTGCCTCCCCAGCAACCGGCAGAGCAGACTACTCCCTCTGCGCCAACATCCTCGACAGATTTGCAAGACATCAATAACCGTCTCAACGGCTTGGAGCCCAGAGTCGCTACCCTAGAGACACACGCTGAACAACACGGCAGCCATCTGAGCAATCTGGAGAACAGAATCTCAAGCTGGGGGCAGGACATCTCTTCACTTAAAGCAACGGTAGCAAATTTAGGTGGCGAGCATCAAAAATTCACTACGCAAGTTCAGGAGATCGCTGGGCGTGTAGAGGTGTTAGAAAAGCAGCCTGCTCCTGGTCTGCCTCCAGACATGAATGCACGTATGCAGGCCATCCAACAAAGCTTGGCAACAATCGGACAAACAGTGAAAGAGAGCCGCGCTGAGATAAGTGAGTTGCGAGGGGAACTTCAAGGTGCGAAGAGCTCAGCTCAGCTTGGACTCATGGCCGGAATTGCAGGAGCGGCGTTGGCCCTGTTAATAGCATTGGGCATCCTGAGGCTCTAACCAGAAAGCAGAGATATTCGCACCGCCTTAGGTGAACTGATCTGCAGCGCTTGCTTGAGAGTAAGAGCTTTGGTATGATGTTCGGTAGGAGGATGTGCGATGAAAGCACGGGTGACCCTGACGCTAGATCCTGAGTGCGTGGAGTTTCTGGATGAGATGGCTCACTACCACAAGATGAGTCGCAGCGCTGTCTTAGAAGCCCTGCTCAAGGAATATGAGCGTCACTGCGAAGAAGAAGATCTAGCTCAGCATGCCCAGGAGTTCTTCTCCGAAACCGAAACACGGGAAGAGACTGCTGAACGCCGCGCCTGGGAGAAACTGAGTCTGGAGGTCTTGTCCCGTGGCGCGGAGGCTGACTAGCTCGCAGCCGAGACGCGGCGAAGTCTGGCTTGTCCACATCCCTGGCGAGCGCAAGCAGCGACCTTGCGTGATCTTATCTGCGGATTGGCTCAACCGCTTCGCCCGTGACGTGATGGCGGTTCCGATCACGACAGTAGCACGGGGGGCTTTCCCCACGCGGGTGGAGCTTCCTGCGGGTGAGGGCGGTCTGAAGGAGCAGAGCTGGGTCAAGTGCGATCAAGTGACGACCATTGAAGAAGGTCATCTAGGACGGGCACCCCTGGGCCAGCTCAGCCTGGAAAAGCTGGCTGAGATTGAGAGCGCAGTGCGTAAGGCTTTAGACTTGTGATCTTTAAGAAAGCTGGGGCAACACAGATCGAGGCCGAGATTCGATCCCAACGTCTTGCCATTCTCGACGATCAAATCCAGCCAGGAGAATTCATCCTGCCTGACTTTGAAAGATACTCGCTCGTCAATCTGGCCAATACCGTGCTTGAGCGTTTTGGACTCCCGACAAACCACCCCCCCTTGCCGAAGGAGCTATTACCCGCAAAGCATGAGGTTCAGAAAGTCGTGCTGCTACTGATTGATGCTCTGGGCTATTGTCAGCTCGTGCGCTTCTTGGATCGCGAGCCTGATTCACTCTTTTGCCGACTCACTGCGCACGGGCGCTTCATGCCCCTCACTTCAATCTTTCCCTCAACGACCACGGCCTCTCTAGCAACTCTTCATACGGGCCTTACTCCCCAAGAACACGGAATCCTCGGCTATCGGCTCTTTCTTAAAGAATTTGGGATGATCGCCAACATGATCCGGCTCAGCCCCCTGCGAGAACCAGCCAGCGATAGACTCTTCACGATGGGCCTGAAGCCAAAGAAGTTTCTGGGCTGCGCCACTCTTCACGATCGACTCCGACAAGTGGGTGTCCGCTCCTATGTGTCGCTCAAGCAGATCTACGTGCGAAGCGGCCTCTCGCGGTTGCTTAGCCCTAAGGCAGCTACTGCCATGCCCTTTGCGAACTCATCGGACATGAGCGTCCTACTGAGAAAGATCTTGGAGCGGCCCAACGAGAGAGCATTTCTCTTCGTCTATTGGGATGCGCTGGACGAGATCGCCCACCGTTATGGACCGGAGAGCGAGGAGTGGGAGACCGAACTCAGAAGCCTGGCATATACGCTGGAGCAGGCTTGCTTGGGGGATCTGGAAGCTCCGTTTTTGAAGCATACGCTCTTCTTCATCGCAGCCGATCATGGTCAGCTTCGGGTCGTACCGAAACACGAAGTAATGCGACTGACGCGTCTTCCCAAGCTGAAGCAGAGCCTGCTCATCCCACCGACGGGTGAATACCGTGCGACATATCTCTACGCAAAAGCCGGAAGACTCACGGAGCTCGAAAGCGGGTTGCGGGAAGGATTTGGAGATCGTCTGGTCGTCCTGCGCTCTCGGGAGGCGCTCGAGGCAGGTCTCTTCGGGCGAGGGTCGATTCATCGCGAAACGTTGGATCGGATTGGCGATCTGATCGCCATCCCTCGCGGGACTCAGGCGCTCTATTGGCCTCATGATTCCTACAGCCTCATTGGTCGTCATGGAGGTCTCACCGATGAGGAAATGCTTGTGCCTCTTATTGCCTTCTAGGTGAGGCGGCAACATTCACACAACCATCATGAACATCTCAAAGCGTGAACTGGCAATTCTCTGGCTCATAAGTCTTGTCATGTTGAGCGGCTGCTCTGCTCCCAATCAATCACCCACAGCGAAGATCACCAATCCTCAAGAAGGAGTTTCTCAAGGGAGCATAGTAGAATTTCAAGGCCATGCCAGTGACCCAGACGGTCGTATCCAGACGTATCACTGGAGTTTTGGGGATGGGGAGACGAATGGTGACCTCCAGCCGACTCACACATACGCTCAGAGCGGTGAATATCGCGTTGAGTTCAGCGTGACGGATGACCGCAGCACGAGCGCGCGCGATGCGATGACCATTCAAGTGCAAGTAGGCCCAAAGGCTATCGCCACGCTCCGTCCCGCCCAGAGTGATGCTATGGTCATCTTGCAACACATCAGCGGTGAGGCTCCCTTGACTGTTGCCTTCGATGGTTTGCGCTCTACAGCAGAACCTGGCGCAAACATCGCCATCTGGGAATGGGATTTTGGGGATGGCGAGAAGGAGATGGAGCCAAGTCCTGTTCACATCTACACTCGAAGCGGCGAATATCAGCCCGTCCTCACCGTGACGGATGACCGGGGCCGGGCGAGCCAAGCCGAGCTGAGTGTGCAGGTTTCTTCTTATGAAGCTGTCGAAGCAACTCTTCAGGTGAAGGATCTGACGCTCCGCTACGCGTTGTACGATAAACAGACCAAGACGGCCTCTGCCGGACCCTCCATGATCTACCAGTACGTAGTGGATGCTCCGCGCAAGTTGACCGAGGAAGAGATACGAGCCGTGCTCGAGGATATCGTAAAGAACGCACAGCAGCGCCCTCGGGTCAGCCGCATCACTGCCTATCTCTTCTCGAAAACCAAGACGAACTTCATGGTTCCGCGCGATTACGATCACTATCTGGGAAATGCAGTTTGGGACAATACAGAACTTCCTGAAAAGGCGTTTTCTTTCTCTGTCAGTCGTGCATATCTTTCGGGAAAGACGATGGCCGTCTTGGGGTATACGATCCGAGAAGATCTGCTCAAATCAGACGATTCCGACTGTGGCGAGCTTTGTGAGAGCCACCGCATTGCACTTGTGGAGATCGCGATTCAGGATGAGCCAATCTGTCGTGGGCTCCTGCTCAACACGATCCGTGAGATCGCGCGCTGGCGCTTGAGTGCGGATTATGATGGATTCCTAGTCAACGTATACTCGAAGGACGGCAGCCAATCGCTGGCTCAGGTGCTTGGCATGCGTGGACAAAGCCTTACTATTCAGCAATTGCCCACGAAGAAATTCATCAACCTGCCGAGTCAGTGGGATGTGAAGGATCAAGCACTCTGGATTCACTTCGGTCAGGCCCCTGCCTGCTGATCTAGCCCCTGCAGAAACTCGTGGATATTTCTCCCCAAATGCTCGACATCATATCCACCTTCAAGCACCGCAAACATGGGAAGCTTTAACTGAGCAATACGTCTGCCGATCTGGCGATAGCAACCGGAGCTTAGTCCCAGTGAAGCCAACGGGTCCCGCTCGTACGTATCGAAGCCCGCCGAGATCGCGACTTGTGCAATGCCTGTCAAATCAGCCTCTCTTAGCGCTCGATCGAGCGTGTTCAAGTATTGTTCGTCTCCGCAATGGAAGAAGAGCGGATAGTTATAGCAGTTTCGCTCAGAGCGCATGCCCGTCCCTGGGTAATTGGGTGAGCTGTGGAGCGAGATGAAAAGCACTTGTTCATCTCCTAGGAAGATGGCTTGAGTGCCGTCTCCATGATGGCCATCAATGTCTACGATGAGAGTCTTCTTCTGGGATGCGCTCACGGCAACGGCGATGTTGTTGAGGTAGCAGAACCCAGCGACTCGATCCCGTTTGGCATGGTGTCCTGGCGGGCGCATCATGGAAAACCCGTTCATCTGTGAGGCGAGAATGGCTGCCCCGGCGGCAAGCCGCGCATACTCATAGATATCGGGATACTTTGGGCAGTCCGGATCGTGGAGTTCTAGATTCTTTATGCGCTTCAAGTGCTCTGGAGTGTGCACTTTGAGAAGATCATCCTCACGCGCTGGCGAAGGCGCGATCCACTCATACTCGTCTTTCAGGAACTGGTAGGCTCTTCCCAGGCGCTCCGGGCTCTCGGGATGGCCAGGAGCTTCGAACTCTAAACAGCGTTCGCTGTAGATGATCTTCATCGAGATAGGAGTTCCAGTGCTCGCTTGATCAGTTCCTCTGTCTGCATCTCGCCATGAGTTGCTCGGGCCTCTTCCAGGGCTTGACGGGCTTCCCGCTCGCCAAAACCCAACGAGCGCGTAAGCGCGCGGAGCGCCACCTCATCTCGCCTGGTATAGGCTGGAAGCGGCTTCCCTCCCAGAGGGATCCTGGCAATCTTGTCCCTAAGCTCCAAGATGAGTCGCTCGGCCGTCTTCTTGCCGATGCCCTTGATCCCTGTCAAGCTTGTCGTGCTCTCACTTACGATCGCTTCCTGCAATCGTTGTGGGGTTGTGGCGGAGAGGATTCCGAGGGCGACTTTCGGGCCCACTCCCGTCACGGTCAGCAAGAGCTCGAAAAGCTCGCGCTCCTCGGGTGTGCTAAAGCCATAAAGTGTTATCTCATCCTCTCGCACATGGAGGTGCGTGTAGAGCTTGATCAAGCCTGTGCGATTGTAATGTTCTTCGCGAGTCACGCGGGAGGTGTAGATTCGATAGCCGATGCCGCCCACTTCCATGACCAGATACTCATCCTGAGACTCGACGATCATCCCTTCGAGATGGTGAATCATATCATTCGTTCCTCATGGGAGGCTTTTAGTGTACGAGAAGTCCGCACAGGAGAGCAAGCTTGGAAGAGGTGGAGCTTCGGATGTATAATGAATGGAACCGCCCTCGGGAGGTCGAGCGCATGGAGCGCAAGCTTGTTGTCTGGCTGGCCATCGGTGTAATTGTTCTTGCTGTGACGATTCTGAGTCAGGGGTTCTTCTCTTCTCCCAACTCGAATCCCCAGGGCCAGCCACAGGATCGCGAGCAGTTCCTCGACCGCTTGTGGGAAGCGTATCAGAAGGCACAAGACAATTTCTATCAACCCGATCGCGTTCAGCAAGAGAAGTTGATGGAGGAAGCCATTCGGGGAATGGTGAAAGGACTGGGCGATCCCTACAGTCGCTTCAACACCAAAGACGAGTACGAGCGCTTTTCATCCGAGCTGGAAGGAGAATACGAGGGCATCGGAGCGTACATCGGTCTTCGCGATGGCCAGATCACCGTGATTTCTCCTATCAAGGGCGGACCTGCTGAACGACAGGGCGTCAGGTCCGGGGATAAGATCCTTGAGATCGACGGAGAGAGCACCCAAGGCTTCACGCCGGACGATGCCTCCCGCCGGTTGCGAGGCACGAAGGGCACGACAGTTACGATCAAAGTTCGCCACAGCGACGAGAGCGTAGAGGAGATCACCATTATGCGCGAGCGCATTCAGATCGATGCGCTCGAGCATAAGCTGCTCAGCCCTTCCATTGCGTATATTCGCATCAACAGTTTCAGTGCCACCGTGCCGAATGAACTGAGCGAGGCGCTCAAGGACCTGCAGAAGAAATCTCAGTCTATCCAGGGACTTGTTCTGGACCTACGAGGCAATGGAGGTGGCTATCTCCAGGTTGCCAAGCAGGTCGGCAGCACGTTCGTTGATCAAGGCCAGACGCTTCTCGTTGAGAAGAATCGTTCCAGTGAAGTGATCGATCGCAGCTTCGGGAATAACCTGCCGAACTGGCCTATCGCCGTGCTGGTTGACCAGGGGACTGCCAGCGCCTCCGAGATCCTGTCCGGCGCGATTCGCGATAACGACATGGGCGTCCTCATCGGCCAGAAGACCTTCGGCAAAGGAGTCATTCAGACTCGCTTTGATCTCAGTGATGGCTCCGTGATCTGGTTGACCACGGCAGAGTATTTCACTCCGGACAGGCACGAGGTTCAAGAGGTGGGGCTCACACCGGAACCTGGCTTCTTGGTGGAGGATTGGTATCCGACTCTGCTGGATGTGCGTGGAGAACTACGAGCGTTCGATGAGTCTCTGCCGCAGTTTGCTTCTGCTTCTCACGCTGTTTTGCAGCAGCTGGCGAAACTTCTGGATCAACTTGCGGAACAGGCCAACGACGATGAGTATGAAGCGGCTCTACGTAAGCTGGGGGAGTTTGAGCAGCGCATCCATGCCAGCCCAGAAGAGCTGCTCAAGGGGACGGGCGTCGCAGGCGGCGAGAATGAGAGTCTGCTCGTTGCGCCCTTGCTGGACAAGCTGGTGAAACAAGTGGAACCTCTGCTTACGGAGCTGAGGACTCGCTTGGAAAAGAATGACCTGACTGTCGCCATCGACTGGCTGCAATCGCTGGCGATCAAGGGCAAACTCTGCCCTTGCGCGCCCGCTACTCCATCTGACCACTGAGCCGGGGATGCCATCTGCTGAGACGCTCGACGCTGCCGTGATCGGCGCGGGCAGCTGGGGGACAGCCATTGCGCGGCTGCTCGCGAGAAAGGGCCATCGGGTAATCCTCTGGACGCGTGACCCTAAGCTGGCCTATGAGATCAACTCTCAGCATGAAAACTCGCGATACCTGCCGGGCGTGTCACTTCCCGATCAGCACTTCCAAGCTAGCAGTAGACTTGTGGATATCGCCGACCGGGATGCATATTTCATTGCTGTGCCTTCGTTTGCGCTTCGAGGCGTAGCCCGCCAATTGAAAAAGACTTTGGGGGAGAGCGCCCAACAAGCAACATGGGTCAGCTTGACCAAGGGCATCGAATATGACCGCGCAGATCAAGGCTTACTCACCATGTCTCAGGTGCTTCGTGAGGAACTGAACAGTGACCGCGTATTCGCGATGTCGGGTCCGAGCTTTGCTGAGGAAGTCGCGCGAGATTACCCGACTACAGTAGTGCTAGCTGGGAAGAGCGCACACCGAGCAAAGCGTCTTCAGCGCGTATTCATGACGGAGCGTTTTCGAGTCTACATCAGCGAGGATCGAATGGGTGTGGAGTTAGGCGGAGCCATTAAGAATGTGATCGCGTTGGCTGCGGGTTGCTCCGACGGTTTGGGCAATGGGGACAACGCCAAAGGCGCCCTGATTGCCCGAGGTCTGGTCGAGATGACACGCTTGGGTATCGCCCTTGGCGCTCGCAAGGAGACGTTCTTTGGCCTGGCAGGCTTAGGAGATCTTGTGATCACCTGCATGTCGAAGAGGAGTCGCAATCGCGCCGTGGGTGAACGCATTGGCCAGGGGGAAGCATTGAAAGAGATCCTGGTCAGTATGGAGATGGTTGCGGAAGGAGTCTATGCCGTGCGGGCAATCCATCGCTTCGCGTGCGAGCGAGGAATTGACTTGCCCATCACGCGGGCGGTCTACGAAGTGCTCTACGAAGGAGCAACTCCACGTAAGAAACTCACGGAGCTCATGACCCGCGAGCCCAAGCGCGAAGAGATTTAGATTATTCAGAAGCTGCTGATTGAATAATTACTTTCCCACCCCGTAGATCCATCTCTAAGAACTTGTCTCCCTCTTCATCGGCCATGAGATCAATCCGTGTGAATTCCACCGTTGTACTTGATTTGGGTGAACCGACTGCCTTCACCTCCAGTTCCAGTATAACCCCGTTGGTCAGGCTACCACCCGGATAACCTGCAAGGAAAAGGGCCTTCCCAGCATCGTTGTCCATGGAGCTGGCAAAGACCTGAAAGCCGTTCTTGCCCGTGATGTTCTGAATCTGGATTACCTCGGGGTCGAAGGTGAGCGCTCCTACGGGTCCTACTTGCATTACTTGCAGCCCCTCAAGGTTGAAGATAGTGATGTGCAATAGGCCAGTCTCTCCCGGCTCCAATCGCAGATTTTCTACGAGCACAGTCGGTCTTGTAATTTGCATGCAGCCGCACAAGAGCAGGGTGAGCAATCCTAAGAGCCCGGCGGCTGTCGTTCGAGAGAGCATAGCCCTTCCTGTCAATGCAAGACGATCAGTCTTCTCACATCACTCTGCACGATCTGTCCTTGAGCGCCGTATACCGTGACCGCGAACAGATAGACGCCGTTGGCAACCCGTTTTCCGTATTGGTCTTGCGCATGCCATACGAAATTGTTGTCCACGTGGTCTCGAGTGAAAATCCTCCGACCACCTAGGTCATAGATGTGAATGGTGTTCGCTGCTAAGCTCACGCGTGGAGTTGGTTTCTCAGTGATTGCTTTGCGGGACGCGTAGGTCGAAGAGACTGCGGCGGTCTTGAGGCTAATCTCGGCCATGTTTACTACGTCACGCCCATCAATGATGCCGTAGGGTACAGCTACATCGCAGGCAGCTTCTTCCAGATCTGTGGCCACGTGCAGTTCGAGCGCGATCTCCGCGCAGAGGATTGCGTCTAGAAGACCTATCGTGCCATCTCCGTTCGCATCGCCTTTGTGAACGACGGTGGTGCGTGTAGAGTCATTGGATTCAGGAGTATCTGGATCATCTGTGAGCTGAGTGGTCTCGTTAGACCCGTTGCCATCGATATCAAACAGGGCTCTCCCTTGGTTAAAGATCTCTGCTCCGGTGGCGATTTCGTCATTCACTTGCACGCGGAAGCGGATGGCGACTTTCTCAGCGGGTGGGACCGTTCCATTCCAGGCGACGAGGTTGCTTACGGAGTCAAAGACAGCATCTCCTGTGGAAAATGTCAGCGAATCTTCTATGAAGTGGGTCCCGGCGGGGATGGGATCTTCGAATTCATTGTCCGCGTTATCGGGTTGGGGAGCCGTGCTCGTGTTGCTGATCTCGATTTCGTACTCAAGTTCTTCTCCTGTGAGGAGGGGAGCGCCCGTGGGATCTATCGCCTTCTTGGTGACGATCAATGTTGGGGCATTGATTGCTACAGTGAGCGTATCCGTGCCAACTCCGCCGTCGTCGTCTGTGATGGTGAGCGTGATGGAGTAGTGACCAGCTGCGGAGTAGCTATGAGAGGGACTGAGCGCTCCGCTCAGGCTATTGCCATCTCCGAAATCCCACTGGATTACGTGAGTATCAGCGACGCCTGGGTCCGTGAACGAACCGGAAAAGTGTACAAGTTGCCCGACAGATACTGTCTGATCCGGTCCGGCATCTACCGCAGGGGGAGCATTGCGGATGGTGATTTGAACCGTATCGCTGTTGGTTCCGCTGTGGCCGTCATCCACGGTGAGCGTGGCGATGAAGGCGCCGTTGTCGGTATATGCGCGGAAGACGATGCAGCCGACGAGTGCCTCAGAGCCGTCGCCGGGATCCCAGGTGCACGTCAAGGAGTCGCTGTTGGGGTCCGAAGATGCAGAGCCATTGAGAGTGACCATAGACCCCTCATCGGCTAGTTGATCAAGTCCGGAATTTGCGATGGGAGGCAGGTTCACTGTGGAGTTCTGAGCTTTCGGGGTGCCGCGAATGGGGTTATTGCCCACGTCGATTCCGTTGTGTATGACCCCGTTATTGGTGACCCAGTTTGTGTCGGAGTCGGGCGTAAGTGGGTTGACTCGCTCCATAGTAGATCGAGTCGTACTGTTGCCTGCAGGCCAGGAGCCACCGTTGCCATTGGCGCTGTCTATGGCCGTGCCGGCGGAATCTTTCAGGAATAGGGCTTCTCCCGAGTTAGAAAGAGCACCGGCGTAGATCTTGTCTGCCGGAAGGTCGCTCACAGTGGTGTCGTCCGTACGTTCGAGCAAGAAAAATCCGTGAGCGGGGATGGTTCCCGAGAGTGTGATATTGGGCGAACCGTCTGCAGCTACGAGTTTCCAGTTGGCAAGGTCAATCGCTTGATCCGTTGTGTTGAAGAGCTCTACCCACTCGTCGTTCGCGTCCGCTTGTGTCCCCATCCAAGCCACTTCGTTAATAACGATAGAGTTGGGTATGGCTGCGTGGGTGCCAGCGTAAGACATAAGCGCGATCACTGGCAGCAGAACCGCGATGAATCCTAGAAGACGCTTTGTCTCTCGACTTGTAGTATATTTCTGATCCACGCGGATCGCCCGCCTTTACCTAAAGGCCCAGTAAGAGTGTAAGACTCATTTTAACGTATATACTAACAGAAAGGAGGGGCTAAGTCAAGACTTGAGTGCGCTAGGTCGGATTGTTCTTAAAGCGGGAGCGTATATTCTACCCAGGCTTCGCGCCTTGCGGGATACGAATCATAGAGGCGCTGGGCTGTCTGATTGTCTGGGTGTGTGAGCCAGGCCATTGTTGCCAGTCCCTTGGTCCGCAGATGTGCAATGCAGTGATCCATCAAGACCCGACCTACACCTCTACCGCGTTCTTCGGGTACTACATACAGATCGTTCAGAGTGCCAACTCGCGAAGCTGAGAGACACGATTCAGTGAAGAAGAGTGTGGCAAACCCGATGGGATCGTCTCCAGCATAAGCGAGAAATTGAACGCCGATATC
>MFGX01000067.1:16782-16949 GCA_001778455.1 Candidatus Fraserbacteria bacterium RBG_16_55_9
AGATTAACATTAAGGACAGATTGAAGCAAGAGAAAGGCGGAGGTTTCCTTCCCCTGTTCCTCCTCGTGAGGCAGGTAGAGATTCGGTCAGCTTGAGCCAGAAGCCGACAGCCTTGTCCTTGAGAACGGTCTTTGCGACACTCTCGAAGTGAAAGCCGTTTTCAAGGC
>MFGX01000067.1:17202-17315 GCA_001778455.1 Candidatus Fraserbacteria bacterium RBG_16_55_9
GAAGTGCTCAAGCGATTAGCACGTCGCAAGGCCCTGGAAGCCTCGACCCTGGCGCGGCTATGGATCATCGAGCGGTTGCGCCAGGAAATTAAAGCTGACACTTGAGAAGCTTA
>MFGX01000068.1:0-2371 GCA_001778455.1 Candidatus Fraserbacteria bacterium RBG_16_55_9
GAGGATAATAGGCCCTATAAGCCAGTTGTACAAAATGTACGGCCGTAACACATTCTTGTTATTGGGCAGATTGAGAGACAAGGGACTCATCAAAAGCGTTGCTTCCCCTGAGGTGCCACACAGCCGTTCCTATGTTATCAGGGATAAATTGTTCGCCGAATATCTGCAACTGACGCAATCCCTGGAGCAATAACACCCTCACAAACCTGGATATGCTTTCAGTGCCCCTTTCGAGAAAAAGTCTTTCCAAATCTCTGATAAAACGCAGACCTTGACACTCGGAGTTATCTCCGCTATACTCGGTTTCACTTTATCCATGCGGAGGGAGCACACATATGCCAGGTGGTCGCCTTTGTCAAAGCCATACTGAGCGTGGGCGAGCGCCTTTGTTGAGCATTCACTAACCTCCTGCTTCGATTTCCTTCTTCCACGAAGTGCCGTTAGATGCCTTCCTGCTTTCCATTCCGTAGCGAACTTAAAGAAAGGAGTTCATATGAAAATCTACATCCTCTATGAGAACCCCGACTGGCTACCCCCACTTAGGCGTGAGCTGGATCGGGCAGGTCTTCCGTACGAGGAGTCGTTTGTCCATACGGGGCACTTTGATCTAGGCGAAGAGCCGCCCGAAGGTGTGTTCCTCAATCGGATAAGCCCTTCTTCACACACGCGCAAGCACATCGAGAGCGTCGATTTCACTCGCGAACTACTCGTCTGGCTGGAGAGCCACGGGCGCCGGGTCATCAATGGCAGCGCGGCGTTTGCCTTGGAGATGAGCAAAGTACGACAGTACGAGGCACTAAGAAAAGCGGGTCTACGTACGCCATGGACGATTGCCGCGGCGGGTGGTTCAGAAGTGCTGAAGGAAGCTGCACGTCAAATGTCACTGCCATTCATCACCAAGCACAATCGCGGCGGCAAGGGCTTAGGAGTGCAACTCTTTCGCTCTCTGAACGGCTTCGATCAGTATGTGGATTCCCCGGAATTCGAGCCCCCGCCGGATCACATTACGCTCTTGCAAGAGTACATCGAGCCCAGAGAGCGGTTCATCACTCGTGTGGAGATTGTGAATGAGGAATTCTTGTATGCGATCCAATCGGATACAAGCAGTGGGTTTCAGCTCTGTCCGGCAGAGCGCTGCGAGCCGGGTGATGCCTTCTGCCCAACGACCGATGCGAGCGCTAACGGCAACTCAGATCGCCAGAACCTCTTTTCGCTACGCGAGGGTTTTGATGATCCCATCATCGCCCAGTACATTGCATTCATGAGCGAAACCGGGATCGATCTTGCAGGGATCGAGTTCATCGAGGATCACCATGGGAACAAGATCACCTACGATGTGAACGGGACGACGAACTACTCACCGGGTGTAGAGGAGCGACATGGCTTGAACGGCTGGGCCAGAGTCGCCGAGTTTCTGAAGAGAGAAGGAGAGGCTACAGTTCGGAGTAAAATTGTCATGCCCGATTGAGCCAGATCCATTTGACAAGCCACTATCGCTCCAAGAACAATACAGGCATAAAGGAGCGAAAATGAAAGTGGATCTGAAGGGGAAAACTGTATTGGTCACAGGCGCCGGCAGCGGGATCGGACGGGCGATTGCTCTTAGACTGGCAGGGAACGGTGCCAGTGTCGTAGTCAACGACATCAGCCAAGAGCGAGCCGACGAGACTGTAACGCAGATGTCTAACCTATCGGGTAAAGGCATTGCCCTGATCGCCGATATCGGCAATTACAGCGAGGTCCGCCGTATGGTAGAGAACGCAATCAAACACTTTGGCCAGATTGACACTCTGGTGAACAATGCCGGTTGGGACAGACTCGAGCCTTTCGTCAAGAACACGCCGGAGACATGGGATAAGATCATCAACATCAACTTCAAGGGTCCCATCTATGTCACGCGCGCAGTGGTCGAACACATGATCCAAAGGAAGGCAGGCAAGATCATTAGCATTGCCTCCGATGCGGGTCGCGTCGGCAGCACAGGTGAAGCCGTCTATTCGGGTACCAAGGGCGGACTCATTGCCATGAGCAAGACCTGGGCACGAGAGTTTGCACGCTACAACATTCGGGTGAATGTGATCTGCCCCGGCCCCACGGACACGGCACTCTATCGCGAGATGAAACAGGATGAGTTTGCCAATAAGATCTTGACTTCCATCGAGAAGTACATGCCCTTTGGACTTGGGAAGCCGGAATACATTGCCGACGCCGTGCTCTTCTTCGCTTCCGAGGCCTCAGATTACATCACAGGACAAGTGCTGAGCGTATCCGGTGGGTTGACGTATCACGGCTGATGAAGGATGATGGGTTCATGATCACGTTCGGTGATTTCGAGAAACTGGATATTCGCATCGGAGAGATTGTGGCAGCG
>MFGX01000068.1:2424-4860 GCA_001778455.1 Candidatus Fraserbacteria bacterium RBG_16_55_9
GGCAGCTCGTAGCGGGTATTGCTGAATCCTACACGCCGGAGAGCATTGTAGGCAAGAGGGTCCCTATCTTGACCAATCTTGAGCCCAAGACCATTCGAGGCGTCGAGAGCCAGGGGATGATCCTCTGTCCTTCAACATCAGAGGGGAAGCCGATTCTGCTTCATCCTGAACGCGATGTGCCTACGGGGGCCAAAGTAAAGTAAGCGCCTCTATGAGCTTGTGCCGTTCTCCATCGTTTCCGCGACCAATTCCGCAATGTCTTTGTCTTGCAACGAGAGGTTTTTCGTCTTGATGCCGTCCTCCATCATGATCATGCAGAAGGGGCAAGCCGTGGCCAAGATGCCCGGCTTCACTTCCAGGGCTTGTGTCAAGCGTAGATCGTTAACTCTCTTGCCCGGCTCCTCTTCCGTCCACATCAAGCCACCACCCGCACCGCAACACATGCCTTTCTCTCGGCTGCGCTTCATCTCCACGCGCTTCGCCCCCGGAATAGCATCCAGTATCTCCCTCGGGGCTCCATAGACCTTGTTGTAACGCCCCAGATAGCACGAATCGTGGTATACAATCGTCTGCTCAAGCTTCTTCGTCAGTTTGACTTTTTCTT
Organism: Candidatus Fraserbacteria bacterium RBG_16_55_9; assembly: GCA_001778455.1. Classification (GTDB taxonomy): domain Bacteria; phylum Bipolaricaulota; class Bipolaricaulia; order RBG-16-55-9; family RBG-16-55-9; genus RBG-16-55-9. Next base: position 3,029 of record MFGX01000068.1, read on the forward strand.
CTTTGACTAGCTGAGCGATGAGCTCACTGTGATGGACGACTTCATAATTGCCCCCAAAGTCTGGATATTCATTCTTGAAGGTATTGAAGCAATGAGGGCAGACAGTCAGAATTCTCTTGACGCCGTATTTAGAAAATGTCTGGATGTTCTTATTGGCTTGGAGCTGGAAGAGATACTCATGTCCGATTCTCCGAGCCGGGTCGCCTGTGCACGTCTCTTCTTCGCCAAGAATGGCGAACTTGATCTTGGCCTGCTGCAAGATCTTAGCCAAGCTGTGCGCGATCTTGTGATTGCGGGGTTCAAAGGCAGTTGCACACCCCGCGAAGAAAAGATAGTCCACTTCACTCGCTGTATTGACACCGGATTGCTGTAGTCGACTCATGATGGGGACGTCCAGTCCCTTTGCCCACTCCAGCCGCGCGTCCGCCGCCATGTTCCAGGGATTACCTCGGCCATCGAATCCTTTGAAGACATCTGTAAAGAGCGTGGGGTATTGATCTTTGATCATGACTTCGTTACGGCGCATGGCCACGATCTTGTCCAGCGGATTGATTTGGACCGGGCAGGCTGCCACGCAGGCCATGCACGTTGTGCATGCCCAGATCTCTTCCGGTTTCACGGAGAGAGGTATCAGATCACGAGTTGCTGTAGGCTTCCCAAAGAGCGGGTGTTCCTCATAGGCATGATCCCTTAGTTCCAGAATGATCTCCTTGGGAGAGAGGATTTTTCCGGAGAGATGCGCTGGACATTCCGCCTCGCAGCGACCGCATTCTGTGCAGCTATACAGATCGAGTATGTCTCGCCAGCTCGCATCTTTGATCGTCTGGAGTCCCAGAGGCTCGTTTCGCTCAAAGGCACCTTCCACATCCAGCTTCATCATGCGTCCCTGGGGCGTGGTCGTGTAAAAGACGACATTGGGAAAGCTCGTGATGATATGAAAGTGTTTGGAGATCGGCAGATAGTTTAGGAAGACGACGATCAGAAGAAGATGAAGCCACCAAGAGGCGAGATGCAGCGAGCTCAGCGCGCTCTGGGATAGTCCCATCTGGGTTACCGACCAGGCAGTGACGCTACTGGCAAAGGCCCAAGCGCCGCGAGGATTTTTCATCTCATACGCAATCTGAGAACCATCCACCAGTAGATCTGTGACCATCAGGGTGAGGATAAGCGACAAGATGAAAATGGCCCCTCTCGATAACGTCAGACGTGGATTCTTGACAGCCAATCGCTGATAGAGCCAGTAAAAGCATCCGAGCATCACGAGCAGTGAGAAGGCGTCTTTCGAGGCGAAATACATGTTGCCCCACGCGTTCACGGGAATATCGAATTCTGGATAGAAGCCAGAGATAAAGAGCGTTACCGTGCGCACAGCGTAAATGAGAAACCCCCAGAAGATGAAGGCATGCATCAAACCCGCAATGAAATCCTTGAATAGACCTCTCTGGGCGAAGAAATAGAGGAGCGTGTTCAGAAGGCGCTTGCCCCATTCGCGAAAGCGATCGTCAGGTTTTCCACGGGCTAGCAACTGCCAACGCTTAAGCATAACGTAGGAAAAGAGCGCCATTCCAGCAAACAATATGAGCAACAGCCAAATGCGTCCACTAAGACCCAAGAACACGAAATCTGTCGGGTGCATGAGTGAATTCCCCCTTGCTTTGGCCCCTCAACGTAGCGGAGGCGAGAGAACTTTGTCAAATGCAGCAAAGCGAGCCTCAGGCGCTCCGCCACCATCTCCAAATGAGGAGCGCTCGGCGTCCATCGGGCATCCTCACAGCTGAATTACAATTGATGTTATCGCCCAAATCTGCTAGTGTGAAGCGCGAAATCGGGCA
>MFGX01000068.1:4893-9400 GCA_001778455.1 Candidatus Fraserbacteria bacterium RBG_16_55_9
ATTGGACTTCTGGTCTTGTTGGTGCTCTTCTTCGTGGGGATGTACAACCGCCTCGTCGCACTACGCAACCGCGTCGAAAACGCCTGGTCGCAAATTGACGTACAGCTTAAGCGTCGCCACGACCTGATTCCCAACCTGGTAGAGACGTGCAAGGGGTACATGAAACACGAGCGCGGTGTGTTTGAGAGTGTCGCCAATGCGCGCAATCAAGCCATCAGCGCCACGAGCATCCCGGAGAAAGCGGCTGCAGAGAATGTGCTCACGGGGGCATTGCGCCAGCTCTTCGCCGTGGCCGAGGCCTACCCGGAGCTGAAAGCGAATCAGAACATGCTGGCACTCCAAGAGGAGCTGACTTCCACGGAGAATAAGGTCAGTTTCGCCCGTCAGTTCTACAACGACAGTGTCATGCAGTTCAATCAGACCCTTCAGCAGGTACCCACGAATATCGTTGCCGACATGTTCAACTTCCGAGAGAGGGTCTTCTTCGAAGTGGAAGACAAAGCCGATCGCGAGCCGGTTAAAGTTCAATTCTAACGGTAGATGTACGAACAGATCGCTGCCAACCGTCGTAACACGCTCCTTCTGACGGTAAGCATGACTCTTTTGCTTCTGGCATTAGGGTACCTACTGGGCGTCCTGCTTTTGGATTCCCCTTGGGCAGGGCTCGTGATCGGACTGATTCTCGCAGGCATCATCGCTGCGGTGAGTTATTATAATGGCAGTTCCATTCTGCTAAATGCCGTCAACGCTCACGAGATTCAAAAGGCCGACGATCCTCAACTGTTCAATGCCGTGGAGGAGCTATCCATTGCCGCCGGCCTACCCATGCCGAAAATCTACCTCATCGACGATCCGGCTCCGAATGCGTTTGCGACGGGACGCAATCCCAAGCACAGCGCGGTGGCCATCACCAAGGGCCTACGAGAGAAGCTGACTCGCGATGAGCTACAAGGCGTAATGGCCCACGAACTTGGGCACATCGAGAACCGCGATATACTCTATATGACCATGTTGGCCGTGATGGTGGGAACGATTGTGATCCTGGCCGACATCAGTCGGCGTTCGCTCTGGTATGGTTCATCTCGCGGGCGGAGCAGCCGGGGTGGCAGCCGAGGAAGTTCTCAGGGAATTCTCATTGTCATTGCCGTCGTCTTGGCCGTTGTTGCGCCCCTGCTTGCTGCGATCATCCAGATGGCGGCATCCCGCCAGCGTGAGTATCTTGCCGATGCGACATCGGCCAAGTTGACGCGCTACCCGGAAGGTCTTGCGTCGGCGCTCGAGAAGATTGCCAACGACAGCGAAGAACTGCAGACACCCAACCGAGCTCTGCAGGCGCTCTTCACTGTAAACCCACTGGATAAACACGTTCCTACCAGCTCGCTCTTCGATTCCCACCCCCCGCTCGAAGAGCGGATCAAGAGATTGCGCAGTATAGTTGGAGCCCCTTCCTGATTTTCTACGGTTAAAAGTTAGGTCCAAGGGCAAAATATAGCTGCGGTTGCTCCGTTCCCACTCCATAGGCGAAACCGAATCGAAGCCACCCTTCCGTAAGCCCATAGCCAAGGACCAGCTTGAGCTGAAGCTCCAGGCCAAATGCGATCCGGATTTGCTCCGGCTCCAGGGTGGCCCCTGTCATACCCGCGTCCAGAAACAGGCTCCCTCGAAGATCATCGAGAAAAAGGGGCCAGACGGATGCTCCACAGCACCCCCACTCAACCGCCCACACGGGAAATCGATACTCAGCGTTCATCAGAATAAGCTGTGACCCCAAAGCAAGATACTCAAAGCCTCGCAGCGGATACCTCCCCGTCACTCCGCCCAACCGGAACTCCGTCCGGTCACCCCACGCTGCACTGGTTTTAAACACGAATTGGTGAGAACCCGATGGGCTCGCCACAGGAAGTTCCAGCCCCTCCTCCCAATCGAGCGTCAGACGGCGCACGGGTACCTCTGTCAGCCATCCCAGAGCGCCTTCCATGGCCAGCGAGGAACGTCGGAGAAAGAGATCTGACCCTCGTATATCAATCAGCTTTCCCTTCATAATGAACTCGGCGAGGCCGCGTTCTTGCGCCACCCCCAGGGTGAGAGCACGCTCGCGACTCAAACTCACTCCCAGAGGGAATTCGATTGTGAATTCTTGGCGCTCCTGTGTCGGGCTACCGAGCAGGCGGAGGATCAGAAGGGGTTGGGCGTTCGTGAAGTTAAACTCGTAGAAGAATCTCAGGGGATCCCACCTTAGCCCCACACTGAGACCATAGAGATATCGGCCTAGAGGATCTCCATTACGCGTAAACAAGCCGACGTGATTGAACCCAGCGAGGGGCAACCAGAAGGTCGGAGCCAGGGCCGACCCAGGGTCGTATAGCACCGGTTGCACACTGGACGGCTTCTCTAGCGAGGGCAAGCTTGAGGTCTGCTGAGGCGACTTGATCGGGTGATCCACGATCATGTCCCAGCGATCCGGTTCGAATCTTGAGAGGTAGAGGTTGAACCCACTCGGGTCATAGCCTACGAAGGCGATGCTCTGCCCATCGGAAGAGACCGCAGGATCAAAGCCTCCTGTGAGTGAGCGAGTCACTCGGAACAGTTGCCGATCCCCAAGACGAATCGCATAAATATCAAAGATGCCGTCACGGTTGGAGGAGAAGAGAACGAAGCTCCCATCTCTGGAGAAGATGGGATCAAAATCGAGGGCCCCATCTTGCGTGAGAGAGGCAGGTCCCCCCCCCTCACTGCTCAGCCAGTAGATGCCCTGACCCTGTCCTTTCGTCCAGAGGGAGAGGGCGATCAGCGTCCCGTCGGAGGAGATCGCCATCGAATGGACACGCTGGTCGGAGCCAAATTCCTTGAGGATTCGACGACTCTTCGCCACGAGATCGAAAACGATCAGCGAGCTCTCACCCTCCGGCTCGTTGCGAGCCACGAGCAGTCGATGACCGTCGGGGAACGATTCCACGGCGTAGATCCTCTCGCCGCTGGTCAGGCGCTCTTCTCGACGGCTCGTAAGATCATAGCGATATAGGTCATAGAAAAGAGAACCATTGGTGATTTCCAGCTTAGGGTAGACCAAAGTGGCCGCGTCCAGCCAAGCAGGGGGACCGCACTCGCATACGAGCAGCGCATGATCATTAGTGCCATCGGAGCGAACCCAGCGCAGTTCGGGGAAGCGCTGTGGGTCATTGTGTTGATACAAGATCGCATCATCAGATGGAGACCAGACAGGTGAGCCGCTACGAAACCCTAGAGAGCTCAGCGGAATGCTCGCGGTGACTCCACCCTGAGCCTTGATCTGCTCATCAACGCGGGTGAAACGCTCCTCAGCCCAGATTTGAAAGTCTTGATATATTTTCTGAGGAGCTTGATCTGTCGCCAGCGTGAGCGCACTTGGGACAACCGCAGTCAATGGGTTGATAGCGTACGCTTGGCTAATCTTCTGAAGTACTTCCTCACCGTAAGTCTCGTCGAGATATTCAAGGAACACCCGTCCGACCGTGCTGGCCTGCGTCGTTGCGGGAGGCCAAGTCCTCTTCTCATACGAGGAGCTCAATTGCGCCAGGGTAGGAAAGCGTTTCGATTCAACCATGGTTCGTATGACCAGCGACGCAAAAACCGGAGCGTGAAGCGTGGGGCCATGCAATCCTTCTCGAAACCAGAGCGGCTTCAGTAAGCCTGGAGCAATCAGTTTCCCCAGAAGCGCATGCATCTCGGCTGTAACCCCTTCTACGCGCGTCTGGTCTACGATACGGCCGTATTCCGTGAAGATGAGGTCCTCCAACCAAGACACATCGGGAGAACTCCACGGCTCGGTAGACCATCCAAAGGGGTGGTCAATCACGATCACGTTCTGGGGAAATATATGCATGGAAACTGCGGTTACGTCGCTGCGGTCCATGAGCACGAGATACGTCTTCTCGCGTGGCGAATACTGGAGTTCCTTGGTCCAGAATTCATACGCTCTCTCGACAATGGGAACGGCTTCCTGACCTAACGCAAGGAGCTCAGAGGGGAAGATGATCTCAAAGTGCTCCGTCTCCAGCGCCTGCCAGTCAAGGGAAGAGCCCAAAGGGGCGGATACCCCGCCGATGGAGGCGAGAAGCCCGCTGAGAATTGCGGACAGCGTGAAGATGCAGGATCTCACGTGCACGTGTTCTCTTGCCCTCCTGTGGCCCTTGACCCTCAGGGAAGCACTCCGGCTTCCATAGCCAACACTGGAATTCCCTCGCGATTGATGGCTAGACTCATTTTCACATCGAGGTCCGGAAAGCTGAGTGTGGTTCCCCAGCCAAAGAGAAATTGATCGGGGCGGTTCCCTTCGCCAAACACGATGCCTCCCTCGAAAAAGACCGAGGAGAGCACACGCAATTGCACGGGAATCCACCCCAGTCGAGGTCCCAGAATCGCCGAAAGATCCAACTGAAAGATCTGAGCCGTGAGCACTTCAAAGCCCTGCTCCACCGAAGCCAGCAAGAATCGATTGCCCGCGAAGGCAGAGGGATAACTGCGAAGC
>MFGX01000068.1:9428-9738 GCA_001778455.1 Candidatus Fraserbacteria bacterium RBG_16_55_9
CCAGTCCAGCAGGGTTATCCAACTCTCCCAATTGGAACTCCAGGGTCATTTGATCTGCCCACACCTTGGTTGAACTGAAAAACGTCTGGAAAGGGCTTTCGGGTTCGCGCACTGGTTGGCCAAACAGAAACTCTCCGCGGGTCTCCAGAGCTAGACCCAGAGGAAGAGGCCAATGGATGAACCCGCTCAACTGCACATAGCGCACCTCAGGGCTCTCCGCCTCACCTTCCCCCGGCCACAACCGCCCCAGAAACCCCGTGCCTTGAAGGCTACTCTGTCGGAGAATGGCGGCCAGGAGGCCTTCGCCTTC
>MFGX01000069.1:0-2723 GCA_001778455.1 Candidatus Fraserbacteria bacterium RBG_16_55_9
GAAGTCTGCCTAGATGAGCTAGGGATCAGTGAACAGCAGATTCGGGCACTCGAGAACATCACGCTCATTGCCTGCGGGACAGCCTGGCACGCTTGCTGGGCAGCGAAGTACCTCTGGCAGCGTTTTCTGAATCTACCCATCGGTGTAGAGATCGCTTCGGAGTTCCGCTACAGCCATCCGTACTTGAGCAAGAACACGTTGGTCATCGCCGTCTCACAGTCCGGCGAGACGGCAGACACGCTGGCGGGGGCGAGGCTCACCCGGGAGAAGGGTGCACCTCTCTTGGCAATCACGAACAGCGTGGGCTCCGCCCTGAGCCGCGAGGCGGACTGGACACTTTACACTCAAGCCGGCCCGGAGATTGGCGTGGCCTCAACGAAGTGCTTCATGGCGCAGCTCACCGCTCTGGCTCTCTTGGGGCTCTATTTGGGGCATACGCGGGGCAAGCTCTCCAAGGAAACGCTGAGAAGGGCTCTGGAGCAACTGGTGGCTGCGCCGGGACTTCTGGAGAAGGCGCTTAAAGGGGACAGCCAGATGGAAGCCCTAGCTCGCCGTTTCTACGACAAGCCGAACTTCCTGTTCTTCGGGCGTGACATCTTGTGCCCCATCGCCTATGAAGGAGCCCTCAAGCTAAAGGAGATCAGTTACATCCATGCGGAAGGCTACGCAGCGGGAGAGATGAAGCATGGCCCTATTGCACTCATCGACGAGAAGATGCCCGTAGTCGTGCTTGTCACGAAGAACAGCGTCTACGACAAAGTCTTCTCCAACATAGAAGAAGTCAAGGCGCGTAAGGGAATTGTGATCGCGCTGGCGGATGAGTGCAACCGTGACCTGGAACGGATCGCAGATCACTTGATCGAGATTCCAGGAGCAGACGTGATTACGACGCCGATGCTCTTCACCGTGCCGCTGCAGCTCTTTGCCTATCACGTAGCAGTGCTGAGGGGTACGGACGTGGATCAGCCGAGAAACTTGGCCAAGACCGTTACGGTCGAGTGATCACTTCCAAAGCTCCCAGAACTTGTGGCTTTCCAGTTTCGCGGTAACGCCCGTCCCGTCTGCGGTGATGTAGAGATCCATCTCGTATTGTCTGCCATCTTCTCTCGTAACTAGGCAGCGTATGCGGGCGCGGAATCCCTGCTCATCAATGCGCATATCCACGGCTTTCGGTTCGATCATGACCACGGCATCGGCCTCCGACGTCTCCGCGACGATCTGGATATGATGATCATCCAGAGCGATCTGGAGACCCGACAGGATTTCTGAGGCCAACCCGGGCTTCTGGCCGTCCGGCCCAGTAATGGCCACGGTCTGAACACCTGCCAGTGGATCCTGTGCCGGCCACAATACGATGATGGCTGCTGTGATGGCGAGAACTCCAAGCAGTATGCCCCAACCTTTGGCGTTCATGTTTCTCTCACCTCTGTGTATACATTATACGCGAATGCGATCTTGTCTAGATGCTATTGCCGGAAGAGCACTCGCTCGTTCTGAAAGACCCGCACGGCCAGCATCAAGCTGATCGCCGCGTAGACCGCAGAGCTGAGCAGCGTCGCTGCCAGATGCCCCCACTTCACATCACCGAGGAGAAGCTCCTTGAGCACCATCGTTGAATTGTAGACGGGGATGAGGAACGACTCCAAGGACGTCGGTGGGTCGGTGAACAGGACGAGGAGAGCCGGGATCATCACGATGAAGGAGATGTAGGACGCGTAGGTTTGGGCTTCCCTGAAGTTCCTCGTCCAGGAGTAGAGCGCAAACGTCAGAGCGCTCATCATGGCGGCCAAGAGCGCCACTGCCCCGAAAATAAGCGCGAGGATCGCCGGTTGAAGCGAGAACTCCAGCGCCTCGAAGAGGGGATTGTCTGGGAAGACCTCCTTTCCAAAGATCAAGGAGAGCACAAAGCCCAGTAAAGACAACGTGGTGGCAACCAGCGTCACAGTGGTCACCGTGAGGAATTTCCCGATAACCAAGCTAGAGCGCTTGGGAGGAGTGGCAAGAAGGGATTCGAGCGTGCCACGTTCCTTCTCTCCTGCTGAGGTGTCAATGGCGGTCTGTGAGCCGCCGATGGCAGCCCAGAGCACAAGAAAGAGCGGCAATAGGAAACTCAAGAAGAAGCCACTGACTCGCTCCGGAGGAGCGACATTGGCTTCTCGGACCCGAAACGGTTCCAAGAGTTGAGCCGAGAGCCCCCGTTGTTGTAAGCGTCCTCTTACCACTTGATCGCGATAGGCTTGGAGAAGCTCTGTAAGTTTCTCTTGAGCCGTGCGCGAATCAGAATTGGACAGATCGTACTGAATCGTCACTTCTACGGATGCAACTTCCGAAGCCAGAGAGCGAGAGAAGCCCGGAGGCAGCACAAGCACGGCAGCAATTTCCTTTTCTTGTAGGGCCTTGGCTGCGTCTTCGACAGGCGTGACCGTAAGACCTCCGCTCTGGTTGATCAGCTCCACAAGATCTGGGGCCCCTTCCGTGTTGACGACAGAAATCTTCTGCACTTGCTGTTCTTTCTGCTGCTCTGTTGAAGTGCGTAAGGCATTCGGACCCCAGACCATAAGAGGCATGAGCAGCAAGGGCACAACAATCATCAGAACGATGGCTCTACGGTCGCGAATCGTATCCAACAGCTCCTTGCGCCAAACGATGCCGACGTGTCTCACGGTGCTGCCTCTTCCACGAGCTTGACGAAGATCTCTTCCAGTGCTGTCTCGCCACTTTGT
>MFGX01000069.1:2775-3773 GCA_001778455.1 Candidatus Fraserbacteria bacterium RBG_16_55_9
TGGCGATTCGGTCACAGAGTCTTTCCGCTTCGGGCATGAGGTGGGTCGAGAAGATGACCGTCTTTTCCGTTCCACGATAGCGCTCCACGAACTCTCTTACTTGGCGGGCGGACATGACATCCAGTCCGGCTGTGGGCTCATCGAAGAGGAGCACGGGTGGATCGTGGAGGATCGCAATGGCCAAGGAGACCTTCTGTTTCATCCCCTTGGAGAGAGTGCCTGCTCGCTTGTGGGCATACTCGTCAATGCCGAGCAATGGGAAGATCTCTGCAACCCTGGAGTTGATGGCTTGCTCCGGCATGTCTCGCAAGCGGGCAAAGTACCGCACGTTCTCCTCTGCCGTCAGGCGATCGTAGAGACCGGTGGTCTCGGCCAACACGCCCAACTGAGTGCGCACACGCTCCGGCTCTCGAAGCACAGAGTATCCATTGACGGTGATCTCTCCACCTGTGGGTTTGAGGATAGTGGTGATCATGCGGAGTGTAGTGGTCTTTCCCGCGCCGTTGGGGCCGAGCAGCCCAAAGATCTCTCCAGGCCGGGCTTCGAAGCTCACTCCATTGACTGCGGTGAACCCATTGAATTCCTTGCGAAGATTGGAGACGTGGATCAAGTCGAACCTCCTTGGGCGTCCATCCGCTTATTTAAGAGCAGAGCAGCCTCGAACGCAAGTGTATGCCACTGACTGCTCTATTCCAGAAGGCAGACTGGAAGCATTGTGAAGCCTACGGCAGTCTGACTGGCGCTCCTCTGGAAGTTGCCTCCCGAAGACTGGTGGTGTTCTTCACGGCCTCAGTCTTTTCCAATCGAAGGATGAGCATGAAGACGTGAGTCGTCAGTCCAGTGTACACGGTGGCGTAAAGGAGCGAAAGAGCTCGGCCTTGTGCCGCTGCAACAGCTGGGCATACTCCGTGTCGCTGTGAGCTCGGGCGATCCGCTCCAGATCCGCCAGTTGCACCCCGGACTTGAGGAACAGCTCCGCTTCCGGCAAGCTCTGGAAG
>MFGX01000069.1:3789-4941 GCA_001778455.1 Candidatus Fraserbacteria bacterium RBG_16_55_9
GGTAGATGTCATAGCGCTTGCGCACTTTCCCTCGCTCGTCCACCACCTCGGTAGCGAACCCACAAGGCCGATGGAAGTTGAGGTAGACATTCAGCGTCTCGCGGTAGAAGCGCTGGATCTTCTGGGCCTGGCTCTGCGGGATGTGCGCATAGCCCATCTGCTTGCGCACCACACTGCCGTTCTTACCCTCGACCAGGGCTTGATCATTCGTCCTGCGGGGTCGGCTCTTGGTGAACTCGATCAGTAGCTTGTTGAGGAGTTGAGCTACCACCCCGTTGATGAACTCGCTGCCGTTGTCTGAATGGAAGCCACGGATCGCGAAAGGGTATTGCGCCAGCAGATCCTCCAAGACGGGGACGAGGTGGCGTTCGCTGATCTGGGTGAGGCAGCCCAGGATCTCCCATTGCGTGACGGCATCGACGGTGTTGAGGTGGTAGAGGCCCTTCTGGCCGTCGCGATCCCCTTGGTGGACGGTATCTACGCGCAGGTAACCGGGACTTCCCTGGGGATCGGGGCGCCGGCGCTCGCCGTAGCGTGCGGCAGTGGGCTGGGTCTTCGTCCGGTGAGCTGCGTGCCTGCGGTAGAGGGTAGACTGGCGCAGGTTGTACAGGTGGGCCACGGAGATGGTGCTCAGGCGCGCAAACTCCCGGCGGCCGAAGAGCGCGTATTCCCGCTTCAGGATGGCGAGGGTGGCCGGTCCAGAGAGATGGCTGTGGGCTTCATCCACCTCGGCAAGCAGGAGCTGATCTTCGCGGGTGAACCGGGTGGGAAAGCGATGGCGTCGGTAAGGACGCAGGCGCACCTGGCCCGTCTTAAGGAACCGGGCGATCAGGCGAGTGAGCTGGGCTTGGGAATAGCCGGTCATCTTGAGCAGGTACCGGCGCAGCAAGCCTTTCTCCGTGCGGGGGCGGGCGAGGTAGGCGTACTGACGTAGCGCCCGCTCAATCCAGGCGTAGGTCTGGGCACGGGACTGTCCGGTGAAGGCCAGGGCCTGACTGGAGTGCAGAAAGGCCCGCAATTCGTCGGTGCTCATGGGGCGTGAGTCGTGCATCATGAGGATCATGCCTCCTATGATTCGACTCACACGCCGGTCGGGCTAGCCCCCCCGTGCTCATGCTCATCTTGCGTTAGAAACAGGGGCGGCCTTCATGC
>MFGX01000069.1:4967-5436 GCA_001778455.1 Candidatus Fraserbacteria bacterium RBG_16_55_9
CTTGACAGTATGCGGACTTTATGGTATAATTCTCGTTTACAAGGGGAGCTCGGGGAACCGGGCTGAGAGGACCCCTAAATGGGGTTGACCCTTCGAACCTGATCCGGGTAATACCGGCGGAGGGATAGGACAGTGAACGTCATCCGAAAAGCCAAAGACCAACCAAAGGACTTCCTCTCTCCTTCATCTTTCACCGGGTCTCTGCCTTTCGCGCACAGAGACCATCTATTCAAGGCTCTATTCATAGAAGGAGAGAACCGTGGTCAGATCGCCACGCCTTGGCAAGGTGGACCGGAAGTTCTTTGATGATGTCATCCATCCGCACCTAGGAGCCCAGAGACCCGAGGTGCTCCTAGGCCCGCAGATCGGGTTGGATAATGCCATCGTGAGATTGGGCCATGGCCAAGTCATGGCCGTGACCACAGATCCACTCACCTTGATCCCCGCACTTGGACTCCGCGATTCAGCC
>MFGX01000069.1:5575-5914 GCA_001778455.1 Candidatus Fraserbacteria bacterium RBG_16_55_9
GGCGATGCATAAAGAGTTTGAGAAATGGAATATCGCCGTGATCGCGGGTCATACGGGACGCTACACCGGCAACGACTACACGATCATAGGCGGTGGGATGTTGCTCGCTGTGGGTCCAGAAAAACGATATCTCTCCGCGAATATGGCCCAAGTGGGTGATCAAGTCATTGTGACGAAAGGCGCGATGGTCGCAACCACGGGCATCCTTGCCCGCGTCTTTCCCAAGACGATAGAAGCAAGACTGGGATCGGGGTTTCTCTCCCGCGCTCAAAACCTCTTCTATCAATATCCGGTCATCGAGGATGCGCAGGCTGCCTTATCCGTTGGAATTCGCGACCG
>MFGX01000069.1:6087-6355 GCA_001778455.1 Candidatus Fraserbacteria bacterium RBG_16_55_9
AACGCTGCTGATTAGCGTGCGCCCGCACAAGGCCGAAGCCGTGGTAGATGCGCTGAACGCCAAGGGAATCCTCTCTGCCATCGTGGCAGAGATGAGACCATCAGAAGAGGGTCTTCGGATGATCCAGGGGAGTATGAGTCGGTTGCTGAAGCACTCAGGCAAGGATCCCTATTGGAGCTCCTTTTCCCGCGCCTTGGAACGGGGATGGAAATGAGATTGAGATACCCTAAAGGAGGGAGAAACCATGCGTACCGTGCACAAATCGGCC
>MFGX01000069.1:6542-9307 GCA_001778455.1 Candidatus Fraserbacteria bacterium RBG_16_55_9
TGATCGCCGAACGGGATGCCACCGGTCAAGCGCCTGCCGATGTGTTCATCGGAGTTGAAATCAATGACGTGGGCACAGCGGAGCGGCACGACGTATTCTCACCCTTGACGGTGGTCGCAGTTCCGAATCTGGCCGGCGTCCCAGAGGAGATCCAGCTCGACCGTTCCGGCAAGCTGATCCCCTATGAGCACGGCTTCATCACGTTGGTCTACGATAGCCAGAAGATGCCTGCTGATCAGGTTCCGCGCACGTTCAGCGACCTACTCAGCCCACAGTACCGCAAGCAGCTCATTGTCGAAGACCCTCGCACCTCCAGTCCGGGTCTTTCGTTCTTGCTCTGGACGATCGCGAAGTTCGGCGACCCCGGCTACCTGGATTTCTGGAGACAACTCCTGCCCAACATCTTGACGATCACGCCGAGCTGGGACAGTGCGTTTGACCTGTTCTCAAAGGGAGAAGCGCCCATGATGGTCAGTTTCTCCGCGGATCACGCGTACGATGTCATCGTCAATCAGAGCAATCGAATCCAAGTGCTCACCCTGGATGGAGAAGGCTACCGGACGATCTACGGCATGGGAATGGTCAAGGGAGCCAAACACCCTGACCTCGCGAAGAGTCTTCTCAATATTGTGCTTTCGCCGGGTGTGCAGAGCCAGCTGACCGAGACGGAGTGGATGATCCCCGCCAACGTCAACGCGTCGGCTCGGGTGATCTGGTGGCAAAACCTCGTCTCGCCCAGCAAGCCGGTACTCCTGCCCACCGAACAAGTCTCAGAGAATCTAGAGCGCTGGGTCAATCAATGGGTGAACGCCATACTCGGAGGTTAGAGCCAGAGAGACTTCGGACGGTGGCTATGCCCAGAGCAGGTAGGGCTGCGCTCATCGCCTTACCCTTGTTCTTTCTGGGGCTCTTCTTTTATTACCCGCTCGCCGGCCTGGTGATGCGCGGCTTGACCGGACCGGCGGGCGTTTCGCTCAGTCAACTGACTCGAATCTTCTCTGACGGCTATCTACGGCATGTCCTGCTCTTTACAGTCGAGCAGGCGCTTCTCAGTACCCTGGCCAGCGTGATTTTGGGCTTCTTCCTAGCGTATCTTCTCACAGCGTACGATTTCCCGGGCAAGCGACTTCTCAGGTCCTTGCTCATTGTGCCCTTTGCCCTGCCCGCGATCACGGTCGCCTTGGGATTCATACTGGTCTTCGGCAACAGTGGCATACTCAATCGCTGGTTGATGACGCTCTTTCACGTGCAGAGTCCGCCTCTCCCGATCCTCTATTCGCTGCAAGGCATCCTGCTCGCCCATGCCTTCTACAATGCTCCGATTGTAGCCCGCTTCGTCGCGGCCGCTTGGGAACGGATCGCCCCAGATTACGAGGAGAGCGCCCGGGCGTTGGGAGCCCCCCGATGGCGCGTATTTTCGGATATCACCCTGCCGATGCTCATGCCTGCCCTGATCTCGGGAGCCACCATCGTCTTCATCTACTGTTTCCTGAGCTTTCCGATCGTGCTGACTCTTGGAGGCGCGCGCTTCTCCACGATCGAGGTCGAGATCTACCGTCGGGCCATCATCCAGATCGACTCCAATGGAGCGGCGGCTCTGGCCACCGTCGAGCTCCTGATCGCGCTGCTCTTCACCATGAGTTATCTGCGGGCAGAACGGTATTACGCTCGCCATCTTCGCCTAACAACGCACCGGCCCACCCGGCCGCTCTTCACAGGTCTATCCAGCTTGGCCCGCCCCAGCCATTGGCTGATCTATGCGTTTCTGGCCCTCAGCGCTTTGCTCTTCATCGGCCCCATCGCCGCCGTTGTGGTGGACTCCTTCACCCGAACTTGGCAGAACCAGACGATCTTCACGCTGGATTGGTATCGTGCCATCCTCCAACCGAGTTATTCCGCGCTGATTGCCTCCTCACCGCTACAATCTGTCGGGAACAGCCTCTCCTTTGCTGGAGTCACCATGGGACTGGCCCTCACGTTGGGAACAATTCTCTCCGTTGCCTTGGCTCGCCGGCGCTTTGCGGGTCGAGGCTGGATTGAGACCCTGGCGATGGCTCCTATAGCCATCTCCGGGGTCGCGTGGGGGCTGGCTCTCCTCTGGGCGTTTGTAAGGCCGCCGCTCGCACTGAGCGGCACGTGGGGGGCTATCGTGATTGCACACACCGCCCTGGCGATTCCCTTCGTCATACGCGCCATCCGGCCCGAGCTCGAACGTCTGGAAGTCCATCTGGTTGAAGCGGCGCGCTCCCTGGGAGCGTCCCGCGCCCGAGCTACCCGTGATATCGTGCTGCCCCTCATCCGCGGCGGCTTGCTCAACGCAGCCGTCTTCGCCTTCGCTATCAGCATTGCCGAGACGAGTGCCACGATCATGCTCGCCCAGCCAGGCTTGCTCACCATGCCTGTCGCCGTCTATTATCTCTTGGCCAGTCGCCAGTTCGGGGCAGCGAGTGCTATGAGTGTTCTCTTGATTGCAGTCATCACCCTCTCTTTCGTGTTGGTCGACCGCTTGGGTGAGCGAACTCTACGAGGCGGAAAGGTCTGAGCATGTCTGGCATTGAGATACGAAGTTTACACAAGCGCTTTGGCCAGGTGGCGGCAATCGCTGGCGTTTCGCTCAAGGTCAACGAGGGGGAGCTTCTGGCACTCGTCGGCCCCTCCGGCTGCGGCAAGACGACCACGCTTCGCCTCATTGCTGGCTTTGAGACACCCGATGCAGGTGAAATCGAAATCGATGGCCGAAGTGTCCTCAAGCTACCTCCCGAGGC
>MFGX01000069.1:9319-9818 GCA_001778455.1 Candidatus Fraserbacteria bacterium RBG_16_55_9
TCTGGTCTTTCAACACTATGCCCTCTTCCCTCACATGAATGTCTTCCAGAACATCGCGTATGGCCTGAAGTTCATTACGACTCCTATGGATGCGAGACGGCGAGTGCAAGAGCTTCTGGAGTTGATGGGGCTTTCTGGTCTAGACCAGCGTCGCACGACCGAGCTTTCTGCCGGTCAACAGCAGCGGGTGGCATTGGCGCGAGCGCTCGCTCCTAGCCCAAAGATTCTCCTGCTGGATGAGCCCTTGAGTGCTTTGGATGTTCAGCTGCGTGAGAGGCTGCGCCTGGAGATCCGCAGAATTCAACGCAAGCTGCAACTGACGACTCTGTATGTCACTCACGATCAAGAAGAAGCGTTGGCTATTTCTGATCGAGTGGCCGTGATGAATCAAGGGCAACTGGAGCAAGTGGGTACTCCTCGAGAGGTCTACCATCGGCCGACGTCCGCGTTTGTCGCACGCTTCGTCGGGCGTGGAAATCTTCTCATGGGGCGAGTGGTA
>MFGX01000069.1:9872-10156 GCA_001778455.1 Candidatus Fraserbacteria bacterium RBG_16_55_9
TTGCGAGATCCCTCTCAGGGTTCGATGCCCGTGAACGAGCGAGTCTATTTTCTAGTACGCCCGGAGCGACTGCGCCTCGACGGGCAGGGTGAGAATCACATCCAGGGAGTCGTGCATGAGATAGAATTCGTTGGGGATGCGGCTCTTCTTCATGTAGAGGCGGCAGGGCAGCAATGGCTGGTGAAAGTGACAGATTCCGATGAGGCCTTGTCGAAGTCGGAAGGAAAGGGAATCACGGTTGGGTTCTCACCGGCAGATGGGAAAATTTACCCCATGAATTCAGA
>MFGX01000070.1:0-601 GCA_001778455.1 Candidatus Fraserbacteria bacterium RBG_16_55_9
CCATGGAGCACACCTCTGAGCTGGTCGAACTGGGGCAGCTCGTCCACGAGTCAAGCTACCCGCGCGAGCGCAAAGAGATCCAGATCGAACGCATCAAGATCGACTTCTCCGGGCGCGAGGGTGTCATCCACGAGATCAAGAAAGGCCAGAGCCTTGAAGAAGCTCACCGCTACCAGTTGCTCTATTATCTCTACTACCTCAAGCAGAAAGGCGTCACGTCGATCAAGGGCGAAATTGACTACCCTAAGCTCAGAAAGAAAGTGAGCGTCGAACTCACACCCGAAGCCGAACATGAACTGAAAGAAGTTCTCAAGAAGATCGAAGGCGTTCTAGCCCAACAGCAGCCTCCTGCACGCATTGATAAGTTGTCCATCTGCAAGAAGTGCAGCTACTACGATCTGTGTTACACTTGACGGTGCCAAAGGAGCACCATGGGGCGTAGCTACTACATCTTCAAGAGCGGGACACTCCGGCGCGAAGCCAATACAGTCTACTTTGAGGATGCTGACGGGAAACGCCCAATTCCCGTCGAAGATATCGACGCACTCTATCTCTTCGGTGAGATCACGCTCAACAGCAGATTGTTGGACTTCTTGGACAA
>MFGX01000070.1:613-5020 GCA_001778455.1 Candidatus Fraserbacteria bacterium RBG_16_55_9
CTACGAGCACTATTCCGGCAGCTTCGTCCCCCGCCAGCCCCGACAGTCCGGTTTCTTGCTGGTTCATCAAGCCCAGCACTACCTCGACACGAAGAAGCGCCTCGCACTCGCCAAAGAGTTCGTCTTATCCGCGACCGATAACATCTTGCGCAACTTGAAGTACTATAAGAATCGTGTGGACGACGGCCCTGCCGTTGAGACCGTCATAACTGAGATTGAGGCTGAACAAGGAGCGATCCCCACGGTCCGCGATACGCTGGAACTGATGTCGATTGAGGGCCGCATCCGCGATCGATACTATCAGAGTTTCAATTTGGTTCTCAATCTGGAAGAGCCGTTTCAAAAGCGGGAGAAGCGCCCGCCGACCAATCCCATTAACGCACTCATTTCATTTGGCAATTCGCTTTTGTACGCGACTGTTCTCAGCGAGATCTACCACACTCAGCTCAACCCAACGGTGAGTTTTCTGCATGAGCCGGGAGCGCGGCGTTACTCGCTCAGCCTCGATTTGAGTGAAGTCTTCAAGCCTATCTTGGTGGATCGCACGATCTTCAAGTTGGTCAACGAGCGGATGTTGAATATGGATGACTTTGACCGTGAGCTCAATTACTGCTATCTCAAAGACGGTGGTCGCAAGACCTTCGTGCAAGAGTATGACAGCCGGCTTCAACAGACGATTGAGCATCGCAAATTGAAGAAATATGTCTCGTATCGGCACTTGATTCGGCTAGAGTGCTATAAACTTATCAAGCACCTGACTGGCGATGAACTCTATGAAGGCTTTCGCATGTGGTGGTAATGGGATTTGAGTAGGCGAGTGTTTTCATTTAGATTGAGAACAGTCTTTTCCAGAGAGGAGAATCAAGTGTCATGAAACGCAAATTCAATGCCACAGTCTGGCAAGAGAGCAAGTGGTTCGTAGCCCAATGCCTCGATGTGGATGTGGCTAGCCAAGGCGAGACTGAGCAAGAGGCACTGAAAAACCTGCGTGAGGCCTTGGAACTGCATTTCGAGGAGCCTCGTGGTGCGATTGCTCCCCAAATAGTCGCAGTCGAAGCGGAGGTCCCTTCTGCTTAAGCCACTGCCCTACCGTGAAGTCAAGCGCAAGTTAGAAGCAGCAGGTTTCGTCGAAGTTAGTCAGAAGGGAAGTCATGTCAAATTCGCGAAGCAAACCGATCAAGGCTTGCGGACTGCCACAATGCCGAAACACCGGGAGGTCGCTGTGGGCACATTGCGCAGCATTTTGCGTCAAGCTGGCTTGAGTGTTGAAGGGTTCCTCAATCTCTGACTGACGTCGGTAAGGACCTACTAATCGTGTACGTCATTCTCGTCTACGACGTAGAGCAAGAACGCGTGGCCAAGGTCTGCAAGTTCTTGCGGCGCTACTTGCACTGGGTGCAGAATTCGGTCTTCGAGGGAGAGATCACCGAGGCCAAGCTAGAGCGGGTTAAAAGTGGTTTGGGAAAGCTGATTGACAGCGAGACGGACTCGGTCTATCTTTACCAGGCTCGCGACGAGAAATGGATTGACAAAGAGATCTTGGGGCAAGAGCGCAATCCTACCGATACTCTCATCTGAGAGGAACGTTGCTTTCCCTCCTTGCTCCCTATCTAGTCACTTGACAATTTGTCGTCGACCCGGGCAAAATGAAGTTGTTGGAGGAGCAAGGTTCGGGTAAATTGATAGTGATCTTTGACAAGTGAAGCGCAAGGGATAAGAACTTCTGGCGAAGTCGTCGACCTCTGGGGGGATTTGCGTTACTGGGGGTCGACGATTCGAATGGAAGCGAAAGTTGTCAGCCTTGACTAGGGTTTCGTTCCGTTCTGAAGCATAGCTTTCGTGAGTTCAACCTGCTGTGAACTTGGCAAAGCAAAGAAAACTTTAATTCTCGCTAGCTATGGACATAAAACCCTCGTTGGAGCGTAGTGCCTTTTAATTGGACCAGTGTGGTATTGAAACCACGGGGATGATGGAGACCGCCAAAAGACGTATCCAGCTTCAACAGCTAAAACCAGATGATTCTAAGCCTAAGCCCCTCTCCCAACCGGAATGAGTTCGATCTTCAACCTCGCTCTGAGCGCTCGAGCTACTTTGTCCAGAGTCTCTAGCTCTACGTTTTCGCCGCGCTCAAGCCGAGAGATCACCGACGGGCTCGTGTTAAGTCTAGCAGCCAGTTGCGTTTGTGTCAGCCCTGCCTTCTCACGAAAAGCGGCAACGCTTACTGCAAGCCCGAGCCGATCCAAACCCTCTTCATACGCTTTTCGCACTTCAGGATCAGATAAAGCTTTCTCCCTAAACTCCTCGTACCGGGTTTTCTTCTTGGTCATGTACCTACCTCCTCTCGTTCGATTTCTGAGCGTCATCGTCTTGCATACGGCGCAGTGCAAGCTTCATGTCTTTCTCTAGCAATTTCTTTGTCGCCTTGCCCAGAGCGTGCAACAGCACGAACGCCCTGAACCGATCTTGATAGTACAGAATCCTGTACGTGGTCTTCCCGTAATGTGTCCGAAGCTCTCGAATCTTCTCTTTCACCTGGCTTGAATAGGGGAATGGTAAGGTCGGCCCCCATTCTCGGAGCATATCAATCACCTGAAGAATCTTGGCCATATGTTCTTTTGGCAGCGACCACAAGAATTGTTCCACCGGGTATGACCCATCCTTCTCGCGGTAGAGGTCAACTTGCCATCTCATGCTTATATGATATATCACTTAAGATTGAAAATCAAACCCTCATCAATTCAGGCAGGTTCGTAAATGGTTGAAAATCAACCATCAAATGGTTAATATTCATCCATGATCCAGCGAAATATCGCTGCCCGAATTTTAGAGGCGTTATCTGACAGCCCCGTTGTATTGCTCAACGGCGCCCGACAAAGTGGCAAGAGCACTCTCGTCCAATCCCTGGCCAAGGAACAGTACCCTGCGCGCTACGTAACCCTTGACGACGCCACCATACTGGCTGCAGCACGCGAAGATCCCACTGGATTTATCTCCGGTCTGGACAAGCCAGTCATTCTAGATGAAGTGCAACGAGCACCGGATCTCTTCCTGGCCATCAAAGCGGACATCGATCGCCACCGTCGCCCCGGCCGGTTCCTGCTAACAGGCTCTGCTAATGTGCTGCTCTTGCCTCGCCTGTCCGAATCTCTGGTCGGAAGGATGGAAATCCTCACTTTATGGCCGTTCTCCCAAGGAGAGCTTCAGGCAACCCGAGATGGGTTCGTAGACGCCGTGTTCACAAGATCCTTGCCAGCCTTCACGGACCGTGATCTGGAAAGAGCAGATCTCATCCGGCGTGTGCTCCTTGGCGGCTATCCAGAGGCCATTGCCCGCGAGTCTTCAGCCCGTCGTCATGCCTGGTTCCGTTCCTACATCACCACCCTCACGCAACGGGATGTCCGCGACTTGGCCCAGGTAGAGCACCTCACCGCATTCCCTAGGCTCCTTGCTCTGCTCGCTACAAGATCTGCCTCGCTCCTCAACTACGCTGAACTCTCTCGCAGCCTTGGCCTGCCCCAGAGCACTTTGAAACGCTATCTGGCGCTTCTGGAAATGACCTTTCTCATTCAGCCCCTGCCTGCGTGGTCAGCAAATCTGGGCAAACGGCTGGTCAAAGCGCCCAAAATCGTTCTTAATGACACTGGGCTCATAGCCCACCTACTGGGATTGAGCGAGCAGCGCATTGACTCGGACGCTGCACTTCTTGGGCCTCTATTAGAAAACTTCGTCGTGATGGAACTCCGCAAGCAGATCACTTGGAGCCAAACCCAGCCGCAGCTCTATCACTTCCGCACACAAACGGGTCATGAGGTAGATATCGTCTTGGAAGATTCGGCAGGTCACGTGGTTGGGGTAGAAGTCAAGGCTTCTTCCACCCTTAGTGCACGCGATTTCAAAGGGTTACGTCTCCTAAGTGAGGCGTTAGGGACGCGCTTCCTACGAGGAGTCGTGTTTTATACTGGTAAGGAATCTGTTCCCTTCGGATCACATCTTCAGGCCATGCCCATCAGTGCCTTGTGGGGTCTGGGCACACAGTAGAGTCAGTCACCACGCTGCTGAGAAATCTGTGGGAAGTTCTCCAACCTACACCGGCACCCAAGTCAACTACTTCATTATCTGCCCGCGCAAGCTCTGGCTTTTAATTGGACCAGTGTGGTATTGAAACCATCATCCTCTCTTTCTCTGGAGCACCACCTTGTTCTCATCTAAATCCATAAACAAGGTGACACCGAAAAGCATTTCAGTTCCGATCAAGCCGTCTTCGGATTCAGTATCAGCGAATCTTCCCGCTGTAAATGGTGGTTTCAACAATCGACCCATCGGCAAGCTCCGCCTCAGATTTCATGCTGTATTCAAAGCCCAATTCCTCAAGCAGCGATCGAGGAAACATCAACTCGCCGTTGAAAC
>MFGX01000071.1:0-3455 GCA_001778455.1 Candidatus Fraserbacteria bacterium RBG_16_55_9
AGGTGCTCCGCCTGTAATGCCGAGAATGCGGCGGGAGATCGATTCTGTAGTTCCTGCGGGGCCGAATTGACCTCAACGGCACCGCCCAGCACACAAACCTGCTCGAAGTGTGGCGCGGCACTCTCGCATGGTGAACGCTTTTGCGGGCAATGTGGTGCCGCTATTGGATCGACGATCGAACAGAAGCCAACAAAGCCGACAACCACACGACGCTCCAGTAAGCTTGGCCTGTTGGCATTTATAGCGGTGCTTGCCGTGATCGGTGCTGTGCTCTGGAATTCGGGGCTCCTATCTCGAATCGTCGGGAACAATGCGTCACCGAGCACGGTTTCTCCACCCACAATCCAGCCCCCCCCTCCCCCCCAACCCAATCCACAACTGAACCCAGCTACTGCCACGCTCACTCGTGCGTGGACTCTGCCCAATGTATTCAGTGAGAGCGGCCAGTTCGGAGTCTACGTCTATGCCAGTTTTAGCGTGACTGGGATCACGAGAGGCCAGTTCGTAGCTCGCTTCTATGATTCGGCGGGCAGACCGCTTTGGACTTCGAGCGGTGAGTTGGAGGTAAGTGCGCCCTTCAGTCTAAACGGTGGAACCGGTGGCTCATCGGTTGCGGATGCCTCTGTATTCGTGCCCTACGATCGGCTGGAGTCGCTTCTTCCGGGTGACCACGCCCTCGAGATCCTGCCGAGCCTCCTAGATGACCGAGGAAGTCTTCTGACGAAAGGCTCCTTGGTGGCGTTCCCCTTTCATCAGGATGCCTCCAGTGTCACACGAGTCAACGTGACTCCCGATGCTACGGACCCCTCTGGAAGCCAAGGAATCTTGGTGACGGCAGATTTCATCACCGAGCCGCTCTCTGGGCCTCAAGGTTTGGTGATCCTTCACTTCAAAGACCCTGCCAGCGGGCAGTTTTTGGCAGGCCAGCAACCCTACATCGATGCCAATGGCAACTTGGCGACCTGGCAACCATATACCTCGGCTACGGTTCGGACTCGCCAATCCAATGTCCAGATCTTCCTCCCCTACTATGTACTGCCCCCAGGCATACAGGAGCTGGAAGCCACTATCTCGCTCTTTGACCCAACACGGGGAGTATTCCTAACTCCCTTCGTGCCCTTCCAAATCAGCTTGCCTTAGCGTTTCGAAACTTTCCGCTCCACCGGCTGTAGATAGCGTGTCATTATGCTAGGAGTGCGTACGGAAGGGAGCGGAAAGCCATGATGAGCCCACGACAAAGCAAGCAAGAGACCCCAGCCAGAGATATGACCTCCTTTAGGCATGGCCGAGGGTGCGACAGAAGATCCGCTGACCACATGGGTTTTGCCCGCGGGATTCGCCTCCTTGTCCGCGGGATTTTCCCAGAGTGGCTCTCCCTTTTCTGGGAGCGGAGACCCCAGCCGAGGCCAGTCATGCTCCTCGCGGTTCCTCTATCCGTGCCTCACGGAGACCGCGAAGAGTACTAAGCCCCCTCCCATCCTCACCGCTTCGGGCGGTCGCCCCAGCGACAGCAGGGAGGGCCGCCCGCCCGTCTTTGTCTAACAAACACGGCAATAGCGCTCCGCTCTGGTTGTCGTCTGCTCCTTAGGCCAAGAAGTATTGAGACTTCTGAAAGTCTGGTATATAGAATGGCTTCTTGCAAATCGGCTTGACCAGGCAACCGCTTTTTGACCTATTCCAGTTTTTTCCTTGCTGGTCGGACTTCGTAGAGAGCTTGGTCTTCTTTGACAAGACAAGCTTCCGTGGTGGAGGATCTCTCAAAGATGAGCTGAGCGCTTGAGAAGAGGTCGGCGTTTTCAGCTTTTAGATACCGAACTGCCATCCGGCAATACTCAGGATCGATTTCAATACCGAGGCTATTTCGGCCTACTCGAAGGGCTGCGATCATGGTCGTACCAGAACCGCAGAACGGGTCGAGCACTGTGTCACCAGTGAAAGAAAACATGCGGACAAGGCGTGTTGCCAGTTCCAGAGGAAACGGAGCCGGGTGTTGCTTAGTTGACGCACCTGGGATATTCCAAATCTGCTGAAACCACTGATCGAATTCCTCTTTGGAGATTCTGCTTGATTTGCGTTGTGAATCGGACGGTTTGCGATAACCTCCAGGCTTGCGCTGCATGAGGATGAATTCCATATCGTTCTTGATGATAGCATTAGGTTCATATGGCTTGCCTAGGAACTTGGACCCATTCACTATCTCATAGGAAGCATTAGCGATTTTATGCCAAATGATAGGGTTCAGATTGTCAAAGCCGATCCGTCTGCACATGACGCATATGTCAGCATGTAGTGGGAAGACAAGGTGTCGCCCAAAACTGCGTCTAGCTACACATACATCACCCACCACACAAACCAGCCGTCCACCGGGTACAAGGATGCGAAAGACATGTCTCCAGACTTTCTCTAGTTCGCTGAGAAAGGTATCGTAATCTCGGATATGACCCATTTGATCAGGGTGCTCGTTGTATCGCTTGAGATTCCAGTATGGGGGAGATGTGATAACGAGGTGCACCGACTGATCATTCAAAAAGGAGAGATCACGTGCATCCCCGTTAATCAACCTATGGACAGTTCGTAGCATAGTATTAAGTGAAACCTCCTACATGGGCGACCAAGACCGTCGCGAATCGCTCCACTGACAGATCTGCTGCTGGCGTATTATAGATGCCTTTAATACCGTCATGGATTGATGAAACGATGAAGGCGGAAGCGGTATAGTGGCGCTCTAGAGCGAGTTTACGACAGAATAACTCATAGCGCTGCATATACGATGTGCCGACAAACTCCGGGAAAACCTTGAAATGTGGTTCCCGGACGCCAACCGGGCGAGTGGAAGCATCACAGTCTTCAAGCATGAAGAAGTAACCGAGGAATGGTTGTGGACTATCTAGGTATGCCCGCTCTCGAAAAGCCGTCCAGAGATCAAGGGCACTGCCTATGGCCTCTTCAGTTCTGTTGTTAAAGTTGTTCCCAAATGAAGGACCGACCTGAGACTCGGCCTCTATCGCGGCAATCAGCGTCTGTTCACGAATAATAAGAAGATCCCATTCCTTGGTGGGCCTGAAGAAACCGGGCAGTTCTACAGATTTCTTGCGATAGATGCATTTCTCCGGAATGCCCACTTCTGTAACGAGCGCTGTGAAGATGTCGATGAAACCGTCCATCTGAGCACCGCCAGTCACGGCACTCCGCAATCCTTGATCAGATCTGCCACTTTGCTCTTGTTTAAGGCGTTGTGTAGATCGCATTTGCCAATAATGAGCGACTGCTCGTTCAACATGCTGCACCAAGTTCGTGAGAACGTCGTTCCGTTTCATAACGCAAACAGTCTACCAAGTAGGCTCTATTCAGTCTATACACTATGACCCAATTCTTGACTCTAGAGTCTTTCAGTCCTAGATAAACTCGAAAATCCCACGTCAGATCTTCGATGCAGAACTCTGTATTCGTACAAC
>MFGX01000071.1:3468-3600 GCA_001778455.1 Candidatus Fraserbacteria bacterium RBG_16_55_9
ATTCTATCACATCAAGAGACGGGTTGTCAAGAGCGGAAATAGGAACCATCTCCCCATGAGCCAGATTAGAAGGATTGCAATTTCCTCATCCCATCCCGTACACTCCCATCGATAGCCATGCCGAGTGACCCT
>MFGX01000071.1:3619-7195 GCA_001778455.1 Candidatus Fraserbacteria bacterium RBG_16_55_9
CATGCGCTCTTAGGCGGCGGCAAGGAACGCATCGAGCGCCAACACAAGGCCGGAAAACTGACTGCCCGCGAACGTTTAGAAGTTCTGCTCGATGAGGACAGCTTTGCTGAACTCGATATGCTGGTTACTCATCGCATTACAGACTTCCCACTAGAGAAGATTCCCGGAGATGGGGTCATCACCGGCCACGGGACAATCCACGGGCGCAAAGTCTATGTATTTTCTCAGGATTTCACGGTCTATGGAGGCTCGCTCTCCTTGGCTCACGCCGAGAAGATCGTCAAAATCATGGATCTAGCACTAAAAGCAGGCATCCCCGTGGTTGGCCTCAATGACTCCGGGGGCGCGCGCATTCAAGAGGGAGTGGTCAGTCTAGGCGGTTATGCGGAGATCTTCCTGAGGAATACGCTGGTCTCCGGGGTTATTCCCCAAATTTCCGCCATCATGGGCCCGTGCGCCGGCGGAGCGGTCTATTCTCCGGCCATCACGGATTTTCTCTTCATGGTGAAGAACACCAGCACCATGTACGTCACTGGGCCCAAAGTGGTAAAGACCGTCACCCAAGAGGACGTCACTCACCAGGCGTTGGGGGGAGCAGAGGTACATGCCCAGAAGAGCGGCGTGGCTCACTTCATGGAAGAGAACGACGTAGCGTGCCTGGAGCGCGTTCGGGATCTTCTTACCTATCTACCGCAGAACAACCGATCCGAGCCGCCCGTGATTCCCACCGAAGATTCCCCCAATCAGCGCTCTGGAGATCTTCGAACGCTCATCCCCAAGAACCCCAATAAGCCTTATGACATGCACAGAATTATTCAGAATATCGTCGATAGCGGCTCCTTTCTCGAAGTCCATCGGGAGTACGCGCGAAATATCATTGTGGGCTTCGCTCGCTTGAACGGGCGATCCGTGGGGATCGTCGCCAATCAGCCCGATGTGCTGGCGGGCGTCTTAGACATCGACGCCTCCATCAAGGCTGCACGATTTGTGAGGACCTGCGATTGCTTTAATATTCCCGTAGTCACGTTTGTGGATGTGCCTGGCTTTCTTCCCGGCACAGACCAGGAATGGCACGGGATCATCAAGAATGGGGCGAAGCTCCTCTATGCCTACGCCGAAGCCACTGTGCCCAAAGTGACCCTCATCGTGCGTAAAGCCTACGGGGGTGCCTACGACGTGATGAGCTCAAAGCACATCCGGGGGGATTTTAATTACGCCTGGCCCATGGCCGAGATCGCCGTAATGGGTCCTCAAGGCGCCGTCGAGATCATCCATAGCAAAGAGATCGAGCGGGCCAAAGACCCCGAGGCCCTGGAAGCGAAGTTCATTGAAGACTATCGCGCCAAGTTTGCCAATCCCTACATTGCCGCCCAGATGGGCTACATCGACGATGTGATCGACCCCGAAGACACGCGCCCCGTGCTCATCCGCTCGCTCGAGATGCTCTCCTCCAAGCGCGATAGCAACCCCTGGCGCAAGCACGGGAATATCCCACTCTAATTGGGAAGCCTGTCCTTGACAGAAGGGGCTACCCCACTTACGATGCGAACATCATTAAGGGGGGATAGGCGTGAGACGCGCCATCGCTGCTGTCAGTCTGTTCGTTCTGCTCATGAGCGTCGGAGCGGGCATCGTCCCGGCTCAGGAGGCACGGTACACCTACGATTGGAACCAGGCAACCGGCGAATCCTACTGGTATGCGCTCTACAACCTCACTGCGCTCCTCGCTTCGGAGATGGGAATTCCTCTGTCGATCAAAGAAGAATCTCTCAGTCGATGGGCTCAGGAGGCAGGTCTATCCACAGAAGAGAGTTCTCTGCTCAAACAGGCATGGATCGCCGTATCCTATGCTTCGGGCGATTCCACCTATGTGCAATCGGGGAGTCTTAACTGGGCGGAAGACAAGACGGATCGGACCGTCACAACAGAGGCCATTGCTTGGCTGATCACCTCGTCGATCTCCCAGGCCAAGCAACTGGAACACCTCTATCAGACAGGCATCGCACAGACGGGTGAGACAAGGCTGTGGGCTACGCTCTTGGGGCATCTAGCCGCGGAGGCCGCGCGCTTCGCCTACACTAACCTCAGGACCTCCGAAACACAGCTCTACGTGCGCGCGTGGAAAGAGAACGTCGGCGTGAGCGATCCAAGCCTGCGCCCACTCGATCAGATCTGGATGTTGTGGGCTCTTTCGGAACTAAATTCCCTAAGCGAAAGCTCTTCGTTCTATCGCGGAACCCTCTCCCATGCGGAAGTGGAATCTTGGGCGGTAGAGCTTTTCCGCGCATTCTCGCAGTATAGCCAGAGCCATTCGAATTGGCTCGCACCTAGCCCTTACCAGATGGGAATGCTGATCGAAGGCATTTCCAGTTACGCAGCCACGCTGAGCAACGGGGCTACGCTGGATGAAGCGGTAGACTTCATCGAGAACAGCGCGCAGGCCTTGAAAGAACAGATCAAGAAAATCGGAGAAGCTTCTGACTCCGGAGAGTTCAGCCCTTTGATCAACCTGGCAGAAGCCGTTCGGGCGCTTCTCGTAGCCCAGCGCATGACGGGCGATGACTCCTTCCGACAGGCAGCCTTGGATGGGTGGACTTCCCTGCAGTCGCTCTGGGATAGCTCTGCCGGTGTGTATCGCTTGCATTCTCGCCAAGCTCCAGATGATTACACGTTATGGGATGTGGGGGCCCTCGTTGGCGCGTTCTCTGCCATGATTAACGGAGCCGGCATGACGGAAGCCAAGGAACAATATGCACGATTCTTCCAGAACACGATCAAGGCCTCACACCTCATGCTCGCGGAAGGGGAGGAGGCAGGCGGAGGAACAGACAATGATGAGGTGCTTGCCCCGGACCAAGCAGGCGGTGACTTCGGTCGCGCGCCGGTCTTCGCGAGCAGCCTCCAATACGATCCCGGCACGCACAGCTGGTCCGTGACCAACAGCCGATTCTACACCGCGGGAGCGCTCTATCTTTCCGCTCGGCTCATCTGGATTGGTCAGCGAGAGACTCAACCGTACTCGGGCCCTCCGCGCTGGGGGCTGCCGGAGAGCAAGGAGACCCAGTTCATTAGCCTGCGAAAGCAAGTAGCTGAGCTAGGCGAAGACCGAAAGCCCTCGGAACAGATTGAGGCCCTCAAGCTCATCCTGACGAACCTGCAGGATCGCGTTGAAGAACTCCGAAAGCAAGAATCCATCGCCTCGATCGTGGCACAAGACATGAAAGATCTCAAGGGGAAAGTGGAGAGCCTAGAGCAGAAAGTGAATAGCGAACTGGCAGGTCTCAACCAGAAACTGGCTACACTCGAGAGCAAGATTTCGGTTCCGACGTCTCAACCGACCACTCGAGGGAAGCTCACACTCCCCGATACTCTCACGGTCGTCCTCATCGTGCTCATTTTGTTGCTGGGTTTTGTGGCCTATCAACGGGTCTTGCAGCAGAAGCAGCCTGCATAGGTCTTCCGGATTCTTCGGGCGGCTTTAGGGCGCGGAAGTTGCTATAGAGAATCAAGTCGTACGCGATCTTAAGGCCGCCAGCTAGAAAGAAGGGCACGCTCAACAACGCCGAGGAAGCCAGC
>MFGX01000071.1:7281-7871 GCA_001778455.1 Candidatus Fraserbacteria bacterium RBG_16_55_9
ATCTACGACAGCCATCGTGTACGATTGGCGGGTCGGCACATCCATCTGCGAAATACTGAAGCGAAAGAGCAGAACCGCAATGGCCAACGGCAAACTCGGCATGAGCGGCACAAGCATGAGCAAGATGTTGGATGGAATATGGGTGAAGACCATCGTGTTGATCAGCCCGAAGCGCTCTGCAAATCGGGCAGCGGCCAACGCGGAAAGGCCAGCCAAGATGTTCGCGCCAAAGAAGATGCTACCCAGCACGGCTGGCTCCACGCCAAAGCGAAGGTAAAACCAGTACGCAATGATGCTTTGCATCACGAAGCCCCCGGCGAATGCATCCAAGGCAAACAGCGACGACAGCCGCAAGACCACCCGGCGCGAGCGGTGAAGCCCGAACTGACGCTTCACACTCGTCGTGCGGCTCTCCGTGGTCGGCGATAGCCTTGTGAACAAGAGCCCAAGTACCAGTCCCCACCCTGCATAGAGGATGACGATGACGCGATAGCTTCCGAGAGGTGCTGTGCCTGCACTTTGGAGGGTATGCGCAAGTACGCCGCTGCCCAGCGCGCCCAGAGCCGTGGCAAACGATCCCACCAAGTTGT
>MFGX01000072.1:0-140 GCA_001778455.1 Candidatus Fraserbacteria bacterium RBG_16_55_9
TATTGCCAAGGAGAGGCTCAAGCGGTACGAAGCCGGTGAGATCCAGGCCATTCCTTTTGAAGAACTGTTCGCGGAATGAAGTCTTATGCCGTCAAAGCCCTTCAACCCGTTAAAACGGTTGATCTTCCTAAGCTCGACTC
>MFGX01000072.1:201-492 GCA_001778455.1 Candidatus Fraserbacteria bacterium RBG_16_55_9
GGGAAGCCGCTGGGTGGAGAGTTGGTAGGGCTCTACAAAGTTAGGGTAGGCAAGTTCCGAATCGTCTATCAGGTACGAGAAAGGGAGCTTCTGATCCTGATCATCGCGATTGCACATCAAGAGGAGATTTACGACCTGGCAAGCACGCGGGCGGGCTGATCAATCCACACGAGGTATGGGCAAGCCCTCATCCTCTCAGCGCGAGATATGACGGCTGCGGAACGGAACCGATATGAACAAGAGGCGTAAAAGTAGGATTTCCAAGGCGAGGTCTTACCGCGAATTGGGCGA
>MFGX01000072.1:512-778 GCA_001778455.1 Candidatus Fraserbacteria bacterium RBG_16_55_9
TAGCAGAGTACTGGGACCAGACCGAACCCGTTGAGGTGACGGTGGATCTCAAATCGGAATTGACTTACTACGCTTTGGATACCGAGTTAGCAACGCAGATACGCCGGTTGGCGCGACGGCGAGGAGTCTCCCCGGAGACGTTGCTCAACTTGTGGGTGCAGGAGAAGCTCCAAGAGCAACAGGTGTAACCGGAGCGCACTTCAACTCTTCGGCTATGCCATTCGCAGTGGGTGGATCAGCTCATTGAGAAGATTCCGGAGTAAGAG
>MFGX01000072.1:864-1063 GCA_001778455.1 Candidatus Fraserbacteria bacterium RBG_16_55_9
CTCCTCTATGAAACATTACACTGCCACATCGCCACCGCGAGAGGGGCGTTCTCGCTTGACAGCGCGTGAAGGGGGTTTTCATGCCATCAGAATACACACTTTGTTTCATAAGGGGACCAGGAAACGGAGGCAAGGATATGCCAGGGGACAGGATTCTATCCTCAGCCATCATCGTATGCTCCCCAACAAGTGTCACAAG
>MFGX01000072.1:1170-1406 GCA_001778455.1 Candidatus Fraserbacteria bacterium RBG_16_55_9
GGGTGCGAGATACCGCCCCAGTGGCAAATGTCCGTACTGAACTGCCAGTACGCAGGAGATAGCGACCATGCCCTTGCCATCAATGCGTCAGACAAGATCTATGTCGTTTGTCAGGGAAACGGACTTGAATTACTGACGAGCGTGCCAGGTTCCTGGGGGATCACCACAATCGACAACGAGTACGGATGGGAACCCTCTATAGCTCTCGACTCTGCCGGCATGATCCATATCGCTTA
>MFGX01000072.1:1507-10270 GCA_001778455.1 Candidatus Fraserbacteria bacterium RBG_16_55_9
GATTGCTGTAGATTCGAACGGGAAAGCCCATCTCATTTATGTGGCGAAGGGCCTGACGTATGCCACGAACGTATCAGGGCGTTGGGAGATCTCAATCATCGATTCAAACGGATCCGATGGTTCTCTCGCTTTGGATCACAACAACAAGATCCATGTAAGCTATGGCGCTTTTGAGAACGGAGATTCGGTCTTGAAGTACGCAACGAATAGCTCAGGAACTTGGAAAGTCAGCACAATCGATGGCACAGAAGAACAGATCGATGTGGAAAACCCTTCATTGGCTCTGGATTCCCTGAGCAAGGTTCACATAACTTATCACGCAACAGATCACACAACAGATTCTGGAGTCGCAGGAGGTCTCAAGTATGCGACTAATGACTTAGGCTGGTGGCAGACATTCACCATCGCAGAGGGCGATCTCGGGTGGATTAATTCTATAGCCATCGATTCCAAGGGCAGCACCCATATCAGCTATGTGGATGAGACATCCAATGCTCTCAAGTATGCGACCAATAGATCAGGGTCTTGGAAGATATTCACCGTGGACCATCAAGATGTGGGATTGCACACTTCTTTGGCTAGCGACTCCAAGGGCAATCTACACATAATCTATTCTTTGCAGCAAAACTGGCCTATGGGTAACCCTTCTTTGAAGTACGCGACGAACACTCGGTGATCAGAGAAGGAAGCATTGTGCGCTCGTAGGCATGTCCGTTAAGAAATATTAACGGTCCATACCTCCTCCCTCACCCGCACAGAACGGAGGAAGTCCAGTTCTGTTGCTTGCAAAGTGGGAAGACCCTTTTAAATGGCCGTATTTGCCTTGGCTGCCCTGTCCCCATGCTCTGCCCTAGCCGTCCCCTACTTCCCCCCATCGAAGGTGACTTCAGTTACCGATGCTCTCTTGGGGGACTCCTAGAATGAAGGCAACGCTAAAGGGGGGATAAACCAAATGCGTACGTCACAGACATTCAAACGGACGGCTCTGGCCTTGCTGCTTATGGCGCTCTTGAGCCTCTTCTCCCTGAGCTCTGCAATGGCAGATGAGGACAAGAGTGTCCAAGAGAAGATCCAGCAGCTACAGGCCATGGTCAACGACTTAGAGGCCGTGGTCAAGTCACTCACGCTACAGGTGCAGAAGGTCTCCGAGACGGCCATCTCCGACTTGGAGAACTTCCGACCTCGGCTCTTCACCATGGAGAACCTCACCAAGGACAACACCTTCGAGATTAAGAAGCTCTCGGGGACCGTGGCAAAGCTCTCGGAGATGGTGGAAGCCTTGAGCGAGCTACCTGATCAGGTGGCCCACCTCAAGTCCTATGTCTCCGATCTGGATGCGAATCTTTCTTCCAGCGTCGAAGCACTCTCCAACCGAATGGGAGCCATTGAGTTGGCCGTCAGCAAGCTTCAGGAGGGCGTGGAGCAGAGCATCACTCTCACGAATGCCTTCCAGGAGAACCTAGGAAAGCTTTTTAGTCGGCTGGATGCAGACGAGAACATCCTGGGTGCCTTGCACGGCGGCATCGGATCGCTGGCGGCCCGACTCGATGATCTCGAGGGACGCACCGCCACGCTGTCGTCCGCGGTGGCTCAAGTGGACAGCCTCTCCGGCATGTTCTCCCAATTCCAGGTCAATCTGGCTGAGGTTGCGGCCCGTCAAGACAAATCGGAAACTCGATGGGCTCAGCTGAAGGATATGCTGGATCAGTTGCAGATGGATTTCATGCAACTGAAGCAATCGAAGGGGGACGGTACGACGCCCGCGACGGACACGACGCTGGCGGCTAGGGTAGATCGCCTCGCGACCAGGCTGTCTGAGGTGCTCACACTAGTGGAGAGCAACCAGAAAACCGTGGTTGACCTTCAACAGTCCTTTACCAAGATGAAGGATCAGCTCAAGATTGAGATCTTGGCTTCCATCCCGAATCTTCCGACTGAGGACACCATCCGTATCACGATCGAAGAGATCGCGGCCAAGCAGATCAAGGAGGCTCAGGCT
Source organism: Candidatus Fraserbacteria bacterium RBG_16_55_9 (assembly GCA_001778455.1). Lineage (GTDB taxonomy): Bacteria > Bipolaricaulota > Bipolaricaulia > RBG-16-55-9 > RBG-16-55-9 > RBG-16-55-9. The sequence goes on from MFGX01000072.1 coordinate 3,507, forward strand.
CGAGCAGACGCAGCTCAGGGTCTTGCCGTGGTGGCTTTGTTGGCCAGCATGGCTGCCATCGTGGCTGCTCTGTTGCTCTAAGAGCTCTCCTGTGAGAATTGGAATAGCTAGGATTACCCCTTTGGCGGCAAGCAGAGCGTAGGGGATCTTAGCCAGGAGCGGGAGGTGAAACCCACCTCCCGCTCTCATTTTCATTCATCTTCTCAAGAGATGTCGCGCGAGGAAGAGGACATTGGCAGGTCGCTCAGCCAGTCTCCGCATGAAATACGGGTACCACTCCTGTCCGTACGAGACGTAGACCCGCACCCGATAGCCGTCTCGGGCCAACGAATCCTGAAGGTCTCTGCGGATGCCGTAGAGCATCTGGAACTCAAATCGATCCTTCGGTATTTGATTCGTCTGAGTAAAGCGTCTGGCCCATTGAAGGATTCTCTCATCGTGTGTCGCCACGGCGGTGTACACACTGCTCTCTAGAGCGGGTGAGCTCCAAAGCAATTTCAAGAGCTCCACATAATTGCGATCGACGTCCTGTTTGCTGGAAAAGGCTACAGCGGGAGGTTCCGCATAGGCTCCCTTGCACAATCTCACGTTGCCGCCCAGAGTGATCAAACGCTCGATGTCGCGGCGGCTGCGATGAAGATACGCCTGAAGAACTATACCCATATTCGCGGCATAGCCCGCATCCCGCAGGCGCTCATAGAGCTGGATTGTTCGTTCCGTATGCGCGGAACTCTCCATGTCAATACGAACGAAGTTCCCATAACGCTTTGCGCGCTCGAGAATCATCGTTAGGTTCTCGAGACAAAGCTCATCTCCAAGATCCAGGCCCATCTGAGTCAGCTTGAGCGATGCGTGGGAGCCAAGTTCGTCTTTGTGAATCGCATCGAGAATGTGGAGATATTCGCGTGCAGCGCCAATGGCTTCTTCGCGCGTGTGGGTATTCTCCCCCAAGTGGTCGAGGGTGGCCAAGATGCCGTGTTCGTTGAGCCTTTGCACAACGTCAATGGCTTCGCCTAGGGTCTCACCGGCCACGAAGCGGCGTGCCGCTCTGCGAGAGAGCGGAAGCTTCAGCACGAGAGCCCGAGCACGGTCGCTGCGTGATAACCCCAGGAGCAGATGTCTTAACATGAGAGGAGTTCCCTTACTTCCTATTCAAGGAGGTGGAACCTGTATGGCTTCTCCTGTGTACAAATTGACCTCGATCGTGCTCCAGTTGTCCCCATACAAGCCAACGAAGTTTGCAAACTCTGCCGTAGCGAGTTGGATGCGCATGGGCATGTTGTCCGGTCGGATCGGTTTGTCAAATCCATCGGAGGGGACAAGCTGGCGCACCAGCTCAATCGTCGTCCCTTGAGGTCCTGAGGTGCCGGCCTTCTCCAGGATGTCATCTGTCCCGCCCAGATCAGGATCCGGTGTGTGGCTCGTCAGTTGATCCGCGTAGTCATCTCGAGCGTAGATCTGACCTTCTTTCACATACGCAACGAGGATGTCCCCACCCTTCATGCGCGGACCTGTGGGCTCGAGAGAGATCTCCACCCGGCCTTGCAAGGGGCTTGTCAGACCCAGATAAATTACCCCCTTGCCCTCGTCGATCCTCCAGTAGAGAATCATTCCGTTCTGGGGGTCTCGATAGAGGTACGCGTACTCTCCTCGGCTGATGATGCCATCCACTTGGGGGAAAGCCGATGGAGCGGAAGAGGACGTAGCCACCTCGCCCCGAGGAGAAGAGGCAATAACAGAATTTGCTTCTCGTCCCTTGAGTTTGAGCTGAAAATCCACGATCAAGATGACCGTGCTCGCCAGGACGAGAATGGCCAGCATCAGAGTGAGGGCTAGCGCCTTCTGTTTCATGAAGTTCTCTTTAGAGGAGGTTCTCCTTCAGCGCGATCAGAAAGGGTTCGGCCAGCTTGCTCAGTCCTTCACGGTCCACAATGTAGATCTTCGAACCTTCCAGTGCGATCAATCCGCGATCTTTGAGGCGGGAGAGCATGCGGATGGCCGTCTCTGTAGCGACTCCAGCGAGTTCGGCCAACTCCTGGCGGCTGAGTTCCATCCCGATATCCAGCCCCTTACCTGTCTGGACGCCGTACTGCTTGCCCATGAGCAGGAGCAGTCGCGCCAATCGTTCCAGGCTTCCCTCATACGAGGCCTCCATGAGTTTGTCTTGGAAGCCCTTGAGCTCGCGGGCCAGTTTCTCAATGAACTTCAAAGCTACTTCGGGATGCCCCCGCAAGAACGCGATGAACGGCTCGCGCTCAATGAAGTGGAGCGTCGTTTCCTCTAAGGTTTCTGCGTAGGCCGTATAGACTTCTCGGTCGAATAGAGTCTTTTCGCCCAAGATCTCCCCGGGCCCCAGGAGCTTGAGGATCTGTTTTTTGCCTCGAAGGGAATGCTTGGCAAGCTTCACTTTGCCTTTGCAGATGATGTAGAGGCCGAAAGCCGGTTCCCCCTCTTGGAAAACGACTTCTCCTTTGGGATACTGGAGTGACCGCGACATCTCGCGAATCGCTTCCAGCGTCTCAGAGCCTAGGCCCGAGAAGAGCCAGGAGCATTCACCGCAGCATTCTTTGCGAAGGGGAGTTGGCATGGCTCTCACCTCCCTCTGGAACTCGCAGGAGGCTCAACGGCCTCCACAAGCTCCTCATAGACTCCCATGGTCTGGAACTTCTGGCGACGCATTTGGAGCATCTCCATCGTATCGAACGATTCAATCTCTTCTAGGTTCCGCAGCAGGGCCCCTTTGAGAGACTGCGCAGCCGCTTCGTAGTCGCTCTGAGCTCCACCGGGCGGTTCTGGGATGATCTCGTCGATCACTTTGAGCTCTCGTAGGCGCTCCGCGGTTACTTGGAGCGCTCGTGCGGCGTCTGGGGCCTTCGCCCGATCGCGCCAGAGAATGGCTGCGCATCCCTCCGGGCTGATCACGGAATAGATCGCATTCTCCATCATTAAGACTCGATCACCCACACCGATGCCCAGTGCCCCACCGCTACCTCCTTCGCCAAGGATGGCGACGACAATCGGCACAGGCAGTTGGAACATCTCGTAGATATTTTGGGCCAGCGCTCCCCCGATGTGGCGCTCTTCCGAGGCGATGCCTGGGTAAGCCCCCGGCGTATCAATGAAGCTGACTATGGGGAATTGAAAGCGTTCGGCCAGCTTCATCGCGCGCAGAGCTTTTCGGTAGCCCTCAGGGTGAGACATGCCAAAATTTCTTTCTCGATTCTCCTCTGCCGTGCGCCCCTTTTGATTTCCGATGGCCACGACCGTTCGTCCCTCGAAGCGTGCAAGCGACGTCACGATGGCTCGATCATCCCCATAGAGACGGTCGCCGCGCAGCTCGTAGAAATCGTCCATGATCTCTTCTAAATAGTCGAGCGTGAACGGCCGCTTGGGATGACGGGCGAGCTTGACTCGCTCCCAGTCGTCGAGTTCTTTGGGAGCAGTCGGGGTGCGAAGCGTCTCGAGCTTGGCTTTCAGGCGGGAGATCTCATCGGAGAGATCGATCCCGTCCACTCGGCTTAGTGCTTTGAGCTCCTCAATCTTCTTCTCGAGTTCGTGTATGGAAGCAGAGGGCTTACCGGCCATTGCGACCTCCTGAGTTCCGGCTGCTCACGAAGAATCGTAGAATGCGGGCGATCTCCTCACGAAGGCCTTCCCGTCGGACGACTTGATCGACGATGCCGTGCTTGAGGGCAAATCGATCCGTCTGGAAATCGGCCGGCAGTTCCTGGTTGATCGTCTCTTTGATCACGCGGGGTCCGGCAAACCCGATCAGGGCTCCCCTCTCGGCAATCGCCACATCGCCTAGGCTCGCAATGCTTGCCTCCACTCCGGCGGTTGTAGGGTAGGTCATCACGGACAGAAAAGGCACTCGTGCCTCTTCGAGCAGCCAGCGCGCGGACGCGGTCTTGGCCATCTGCATTAAACTGAGAATGCCCTCCTGCATGCGAGCCCCTCCTGTGGCGGAGACCAGAATGAATGGACGTCGGAGCCGAGCGGCGGTGCGGATCCCATGACAGATCTGCTCGCCCATGACGCTTCCCATGCTGCCACCGATGAATCGAAAATCCATCACAGCCAGAATCACGGGGGCATCTTCGATGGTGGCGCTCCCCACGATGATCTCATTGAGTAGACCCGTCTCTTCTTGAGCTTCCTTGAGGCTCTGGGTGTAGGGTTTCGCTCCCACGAAGCGGAGCGGGTCCTTAGCGGAGATGGGGCGAGAGATGTCCTCGAAGGAACCCGCATCGACCAGGAGTTTGATGCGCTCGCGTGCCGTGAGAAAGAAATATTCGCCGCACTTGGGGCAGATGTTCCGATTCTGCTCTACCCGCTTCTTGAAGACCAGCTGGCCACAGGCCTTGCACTTAAGCCAAAGCACGTCTTCTTCGCGGCGCTTCTCATCCAATCCCACTTTGAAGTACTTCTTGCTGCGGAAGAGAGCCATATTAGACCTTCCTCAACGGAACTCCTTGCGATATGGTCTGCGCTTGGAGCAAGCGCTCTCGAACCTCCGGAGGCATGAAGATTCCCAGAGACATCATCATGCGGAAGCCTTCCTCCACGGTGATGTGGTCGAGGTACGTTACATCTTTTTCGGGGACAATGAGCCAGATGCCGGTGATGGGATTGGGCGGAGCCATGATGAAGATCGAAACCAACTTCTCTCCCACCACCTCTTCGATGCCCGGTACGTCTTGATTCGTTACAAATCCAATCATGTATAAACCCTTCCTGGGGTATTCCACAAGGGCCACGCGCTTGAAGGCAGACATGTCGCGGTTGAATACAGCATCCGTAATCTGCTTGACTGTGCCGTAGAGCTTGCGTAGCACGGGAATGGCCATGAGGATCCGCTCGAAGTAGAGATAGGCCGCACGGCCCAGGTAGAACCGGGTGAGCGCTCCGACAGCCAAGATGACAGCGAGCGTGATGAGAATGCTCAGAAGGTTGATGAGGGTCTCGGGTGGTGCCTGGCCCAAGAAGTTGCGGACGAGGCTTCCGAGAAACCCGCCCGAGCCGAACGAGCCTTCAACCAGTTTATAAAGGAACTGCAGGATAAAGTATGTTAGGCCCAGCGGGAGCAGGGCCAACAATCCACTGATGAATATTGCTCGAAGCCTCTTCCACATCGTTAAATCGCCTGAATTCAACTTTACCAGAGAACTCTACGAGGGTCAAACCCTCTCTGCAATTTGATTGACGGCTTCGTCACAGAGACTTATAATTGTTCATCCATCGTTAAGGAAGCACGCAAAAACCATGCGACGAGTCAATTGGACGATCACAGAACTGCAGCACCGTGAATTGAAGCGCCTCTCTCAGGAGACCGGGTTACCCATCTCCGAGCTCGTCCGCCGCGCTCTAGACAAATACATCGGCCTCGTAGGGGAGGGGTCTCCTTCCCAGGAGGTTGAGATGGGCAGGAGCGCCAACCCGTATGCCCGACGAGGGAAGAGCAGGAGCGAGGTCTGACGAACGATGAAACGACGATCGAAAGAACGAGCATTTCATTTTACCACCGCGGCAGAGATCCGGGCAGGCCAGGTCACGGATGTCTACTTCGAGCGAACCCGTCAGATTCTTACGGCGAAAAAGATCGACAAGCACGTAATCATGGAAGCCCGTGTCAAAAAACTCCCTCAGGGTGATTGGGGGCTATTCTGTGGAGTTCATGAAGCCATCGAGCTTTTCCAGGGAATGCCCCTCGATCTTTGGGCGCTGCCGGAAGGATCTTTATTTCAAGCCCGAGAACCCGTGCTGCTCGTGGGTTGCCGCTATCGCGAGTTTTCCGTCTACGAGACGGCACTCTTGGGCTTCTTATGTCAAGCGAGCGGAATTGCCACAAAAGCCGCCCGTTGCGTGATTGCCGCTCAAGGACGACCCATCTACAGTTTCGGTGCCCGGCGCATGCACCCGGCGATCGCGCCCATGATTGAGCGGGCTGCCTTCATCGGAGGGTGCGCCGGAGTGGCCAGCGTCGTCGCGGCACGGCTGCTGGGCGAGGAACCGGTAGGCACCATTCCCCACGCTCTCATTCTCGTCATGGGGGATTCGGTCTCCGCTACCCTTGCCTTCGACGAGGTCATCGACAAGAGCGTGAAACGAGTCGCGCTCGTCGATACCTTTGGCGATGAGAAATTCGAGGCACTGGAGAACGCAGAGTTGCTTGACTCCAACATCTATGCTGTACGGCTGGATACGCCCTCCTCGCGTCGCGGGGACATGCTGGAGATCGCCCGTGAGGTGCGCTGGGAACTAGACATTCATGGCTATGAGAACGTGAAGATTTTCATCTCGGGCGGCTTGGATGAGGACCTGATTCCGCCCCTCAACGAAGTGGCCGACGCCTACGGCATGGGCACATCCATCAGCAACGCTCGGGTGATCGATTTTGGGCTTGACATCGTAGAAGTCGAAGGAGACCCCGTCGCAAAGAGAGGCAAAGAATCTGGAGCCAAACAACTCTATGCCTGCAAGGTCTGTGGGAAGAGAACCATCGCGCTCTTTACAAGACCTCTCAAAGCCTGTCCGGCATGCAGGGGGAAGGTGGAACCCAAGCTCGTCCAGTTCCTAAAGCAGGGCCGGTTGATCAGAGAGCTGCCTCGTCCTCAAGAGATCCGAAAACGTGTGCTTAGCCAACTCCCCAAGGAGCTGTAAGCTCACTTCGCCCTCACTGTCAGCCAGACGCCGAAGAGGACGATGACGCCTCCCACGATCTGCAAGATCGCGATCGATTGCTGGAGCGCGAAGTATGCCGCGAT
>MFGX01000072.1:10321-10561 GCA_001778455.1 Candidatus Fraserbacteria bacterium RBG_16_55_9
GCCCAGATGACGTAGCAAAGGGCAATCGAGAGAACACCCGAATAGACAATAGCTGCCCAATCCCATCCAGAAATCTCTTGCCACTGAATGGCGAGCACGGAGGGAAATGCGACGGTCCAAAGGCCCAAGACCCCTATAGCTAGAGTCAGCGCACTCACCCTAAGCGGCGAATATTTCGCCAATAGACCTTTAGAAAAGACGGTGTAGCCCGCCCAGCAGATGGCTGCTCCGAGCGTCAGG
>MFGX01000072.1:10604-11146 GCA_001778455.1 Candidatus Fraserbacteria bacterium RBG_16_55_9
AGGAGGCCAACGTGACCAGCACGACTCCGGAGAACGAGAGCAAGATTCCCGCCCACACGCGACTGGAGATCCGTTCCCAGCCCAAGAGCTTAGCAAGCAGTGCGGCCCAGACGGGGATCGTCGCGATGAGCAGTGAAGAATTTTCCGGTGTGGTGAGTTCAAGCCCCAAGATAAAGGGGATCTGATAAAGTGCATTGCCCAGAAGTCCCAGTCCAGCGATCTCCAGCCAGTCTCTTCCAGGCATGGATTGCCAACCCTCTTTCACGAAGAGCGCAACGAGCAAAAGGAGCGCAGCCAGTGTGAGACGCACGGCGTTAAATGCCAAAGGGGCAAGCTCATGCTCGTTGAAGATGCTCTTCATTACGACGAAATTGATCCCCCAGATGAAGACGACAACCACAAGTGCGGCGTCGATGCCAGTCAGGCGCCCGTAGAGAGCGGAACGATTCTCCACCTTGGGCCTCAGAGGAGGCTCTTTGAGTTGGCTCATCGAGAGATTTTCATCGAAGTGGTTAGAGATTGGAGCGGGCAACGGGATTTGA
>MFGX01000072.1:11166-11694 GCA_001778455.1 Candidatus Fraserbacteria bacterium RBG_16_55_9
CAAGCAGACGCTCTACCGCTGAGCTATGCCCGCACGGGCTCTCATATTATAGAAACTATCCCCCTAAGCTGTCAATCTGGGGTGCGAAGGGGGGGAGTTGAACCCCCACGGGTTGCCCCACAGGATCCTAAGTCCTGCGCGTCTGCCGGTTCCGCCACCTTCGCGCAGGGGGTACGCCCGGAGGGACTCGAACCCCCAACCCGCGGCTCCGAAGGCCGCTGCTCTTCCAATTGAGCTACGGGCGCATGAAGCTTCCGTAGTTTAGTTTACCACGTACAGTGCGTCAAGGTCTACCCTCATGGGGGGATGTTGCAGCCACTTGGCTTTTTGCCCAAATGGGGTATAATTGAAAGACAAAAATAAAAATCAGTACCATCGCTCTTCGAGGTGATGAAGCCTATGAACATGCGGGTTCCTCAGGGGAGTCCGGTGGCGGTCGTCGCTGGTGTAGGGCGATACCTACCGGAGCGAATCGTTCAATCCGAATGGATTGAAGACCGTCTGGGATTGCTCAAGCGCTTCGGCCTG
>MFGX01000072.1:11732-25736 GCA_001778455.1 Candidatus Fraserbacteria bacterium RBG_16_55_9
GCGCCGTTACGCGGCCGCAGGTGAGGCTTCATCCGATCTGGCCGCGCGTGCCTCCGAGGTCGCGCTTCAGCGAGCGGGGTTGACCGCTCATGAAGTGGATACCCTCATCTTTGCTGCCGCCTCGCATGACATTTCTGAGCCTGCGACAGCCAATCTATTACAACAAAAACTGGGTGCCCCGAATGCCCATGTATTCGATGTGAAGAACGCCTGCAATAGTTTCTTGAACGCTTTGGATCTGGCAGACGCACTCATTCGCACGGAGCGGGCAAGGGTTGTTTTGATCGCTTCCGGTGAGGTCCTGTCATCCACCGTCAATTGGCGCCTGGAGACATTGGAGCAATTGGAGCTGGGATTTGCTGCCCTGACCCTGGGCGACGGCGCTGCCGCCGTGGTGCTCGTCGCTTCCGAGAACCCGGATGAGCCGCGCGGCTTGCGTGCGAGGCGCTTCTTCTCCGATGGATCGGCTTGGGAGTTGGCGACGATCAAGTTTGGCGGAACGCTCTGTCCACGAGATCTCTCACAATCGTACTTTGAGTCACGAAGCGCTGAGCTGCAGCTGTTAGCGCTTAAGTATATGCCTCCTGTGATCCGACAGGCGCTTGCCGCGGTGGGTTGGTCGCCTGAGGATGTGGAACTCGTCGTCCCCCATCAGGTTTCGCTCCGGATCATCCAGAAGATGAGCCGAATGGTCGATCTCCCCCTCGAAAAGTGCATGATCACCTTGCCGCGGTACGGCAACACGGCAGCGGCAAGCATTCCCATCGCGCTCTGTGAGGCCATCGAATCGGGACAAGCCAGATAGGGGAGTCGATTGCTGCTCGTGGGGGGTGCCTCTGGCTTTAGCGCCGGTGTGCTGGCTCTGGTGCTATAAGCTCTTCTCCTTCACTCGCATGTAGAACCCTCTCGCGCCAATGAGGTCCTTCGACCACGTGGCTATGCAGTTCCCAGAATCTCGTCAATGCCCCGATCAGACATAACGCTTCTTCTTTCTCCTCGGCTTCCAAGGACCACTTGAGCGCTATCCAGAAATTGTCGTAATCCATTTCGCATCGCTCAAGCCACTGTCCCTGCTTGGGTTCCCTAAGCTTCGCCTCTCCTGCTATGCCAAGGAAGAAGTTGCGATGGCGTCTCCGCCATGTATCCGCCTCTCCGGATTCCTGCAACTTCTCGCGAGAATATGCCTCTGTCGTCTCCAACATGCGATACCGTGCTTGTCCTGATCTCTCCTCAAACTGCACTAGCGACTTCTCCACCAAGCGTGTCAGCAGATCGAGCACTTCGTGCGGTTGAATGCCCTGCTCCGAGCAGACCACTTCCGCTGCTTCCAGTGTCCATCCGATGGCAAAGACCGAGAGCCGGCGGAATAGAATCCGCTCTTTCTCGGAAAGCAAGTTGAAGCTCCAATCCAATGTGGCCCGCAGCGTCTGATGCCGAGGTAAGGCTGTTCGATTGCCTGCCGCATGCAGCCGAAACCGGTCGTTCAACCCGAAAGCAATCTGCTCTAGCGACAGGGCATTTAGTCGCACCGCTGTGAGCTTAATGGCCAAGGGAATGCCATCGAGCCTGCGGCAGATCTGGGTGACCGCTGAAGAATTCACCTCGGTTATGGCGAAATTGGGCTGTACGGAGCGAGCCTGCTCCACGAAGAGGCGGATCGCATCGCACTCCAATAGATGCTCGGGCGCCGGTAGTCCCTTAGGCAGGGAGAGTGGCGGGACGATCCATGTGACCTCATCCGGGATGCGGAGCCCCTCACGGCTGGTGGCGAGAATTCGTAGATCTGGGCAAGCACGCAGAAGCATCTCTGCCAGTTGTGCGCAGGCTTCGACCAGGTGCTCACAGTTATCCAGCAGCAGCAGTGCGTTCTTGGGTCGAAGATGATCGATGAGCTGCTGGGTAAGGAGTTCTTCGTTTGTCTCTTTGATGGCAAACGTGGATGTCACGGCTCGAAGGACTGACTTGGGCTCAGATCCAAGGGACAGATCCACAAACCACACACCGTCTTTGAAGTTCTCTAACAGCTGGACGGCTGTTTTTAATGCAAGCCATGTCTTGCCGGAGCCGCCTGTGCCGGTGAGCGTCAGCAGTCGGGTGGTGCTTAGCAGCTTCTTAACTTGCTGGAACTCTTGCTCGCGCCCGATGAAATTCGTCATTGAGTAAGGCAAGTTGTGGGGCATGGTCTTATTAGCGGGAGCGATATTGCCCTGCTGGATCTGGTCGTAGAGTGCTTGCGTCTCGTGAGTGGGATCTGCATTGAGGTGTTCTCGTAGGGATTGTGCACACCATCGGTAGGCTTGTGATGCTCCCTGTGAGTCTCCCTTGTAATAACAATAGAGCATCAACTGGCGATAGGCGTTCTCACGGGTAGGTTTCGCTTGGATTGCCCGTCGGCACGACTCGATGGCCTCTTCATATTGTCCCAGACGTGCACAACAATGCGCCAAGCCCTCCAATGCCTTCACGTAGAGATCGCGGTAGCGCTCTCTCTGTGTCTGAGTCCACTCTTCGTAAAGATCCTCCGCCAAGAAATCCCCACGGTAGAGGTCGATCGCCTGTTGATAGTGTTGCAAGGCTTCGCGAAGCCGTTCTGCCTCCTCCAGCTTCTTGGCCGATGCCAAATGGTCCTCAAACTGGTCGATATCCACCACGCAAGGGATGCAATCACTGAACAGATAATTGCCTTGGCTTACGTTGAGGATATATCGGGAGTCCGTGCCCCGCTTGAGGTCCGGCTCTAAAACGCGCCGCAACTGACTGATCCGGGTGCGTAAATTGGCGGCTGCTTTCTCTGGATCTCCTTTCGGGTAGAGTGCGTCGAGAAGTTGATCCGTGGTAAATGAGTGCCCTCGCTGAGTGAGGAATAGCTTCAAAAGAGACTGCGTCTTGCGACGTCCCCACTCCTTCGAGTGAATCAGGGTATCGTTCCGCCAGACTTCGAATCTGCCGAGCAGCCTTATTCTGAGCCTGGCCTCCTCCAGGCCTGTGGTCACTGCCTACCTCCTTTTTACGGCACACCTAGTGTATCAGGGAAAGATAAGCATACATCCGGTGGATTGCCTCTGTCAAATCGGAATGGGGGCAAAATGGGGACACCCTTACTGCTATAAAGAATAGTAGCAATTCTTAACAAGGGATAACGAGACAAGGCAAGCGCTCCAAGGAGGGCACAAAAAAGGAGGGGTCTAGGTGACCAGGAGGCAGGTTTGTCTACTTCTTATTGTATTTTCATTTCTCATTGGTGGGTGCGCATACGTTGCCAGAGCTGATCTAACCGGCACCTCATTCATAACAATCTTAGCAGAGCCCATTCCCTGCACGTTGGTCGGGGAGATTCTCCTCGAGACGCCGTGCGAGAAGACGCTCCTCAAGTTCGACATCGAGTCCATCATCAATCTCACTGTGACACTCAGTGGCATGTCCTTTACGATCGATTCCGCGGTCGGGATCACCGGAGTGGAGCATCTCATTCTCACTTCGAAAGTCACGCTGGGCATGGTGGATCTCACTTCGGAGTTCTGGGTTGCTACACCATTCGAGAGCGTGGTGGATGTTAATCTGTTACCCAACGTGGTCGTCATCCCTCCGGGCAACCCTCTTTTCGTCAAGCAGCGGATCACCACCAGCCTGACATTGGGTGGTCTGGCCGTCTCGAATCTAGCCATCTTTGAAGACGTCACGTTTCCCAACCCGGGCGCCGACTACGGTGTGACCGACTGCGATGGCGATGGCGCTGTGGAGGGCACATGCGTCAAGGGCATCCAGACGAATCCGGCCAACCAATATCAGACTCAGAGTTTTGCATTTGGGGATATCATTACGGTGGCGGGACAGACCCCGAGCGGGATCAGCATCTCGGGTTCGACCGGCCTATGCGCCACGGGTGCAGGCAACTCCGTAAAGAAGCACTCGGCCCCTGGAAGCGTCAATCCAGATTGCGTCGACAGCCCCAAGCCGCGCTTCTTCTTCGACTTCGAGACCATCTCTATAAGTGGGATCAAGCTCGCTCAGGGATTGAGTATGAGCACGGTCCTAAGATGCGTGAATAGCGACGCCTGCGGACTGACGAACACGTTTGGATTCACCGGGGGACCCATACCGTTCTCCACAAGCCTGGTCTTTCAGGATCTCTTTCATGCCAGATTCAGTGGGGTCTCCGTCAGCATCCCCATGGGTGCGGTGACCATCAACGCTAGCATCAACGATCAATTCCAGATCGCCTCCGCATCCCTCCTCTTCTCATCGGGGTTCAGCGCGGGCAATCTGTCTGGGCGGTTTTCCAGCACGATCAACTTTGTGAAAGGCTCGGGTCTGACGGGCATGACAATGGGTCTGACCGTGGCAACCGGCACCTTTAGCTCAAGCCACTCCTTGGTTATCGTCCGCGATCCGATCATGAACAAACTGAAATTTGGCAGCTTGACCATCTCGATGGGAGTCAATCTGGCCCCGTTTCGCCTCTCTCTCCAGACGACCTTTGGGAAGGCGGGTTTGGCTAATGCAGGCGTCGTCGCGGGTCTGATCTTCTGAGGGGTGGGGACAAAATGGAGACATGTGAACTGAGAAGTCGGAGATCTATGAGCAGAACTTCGCAAAGAACAGAGATAGGAGAGAATGTGATGAGCAGAGCAGGAGGTGTGGTTCCAGTGAGATCGAGTTTCACAGCTAAGAGTTCCCTCAAGCGAGACAAATGGCTCTTGGGCGCGTTGACTCTGGTCTTTGCTGTTATGGGATGTATTGCGCTGAGTTCCGTGGCCTATGCTGCGGACACCCCCACGGTGACCATGAGCTGCACGCCCGATCCCGTGGCCCTCAACGACACGACCAGCTGTACGGTTACCGTGAGCACCACTCCCAATGGAACCCCCACGGGTAGCGTGACCGTGACGCCGGGCGGGACGGGAACTATTACCAACAACACGTGCGCTTCGCTCAGCGGAGGCCAGTGCACGTTTGACTACACGCCGACCAGTGGCACGGGAGCGCACAGCTTCACCCTCAATTACGTTTCCGACAACGCGACCAACTGGAACAACAGCGCCGGATCGGGATCGGTCATGGTCACCGCCAGGCAAAGCCAGACGATCGTAGAGTGTTCGCCCACCCCGCTGGTGGTCAACGCGTCTACGCTGTGCACGGCGACCGTGACGGATGCTACGTTGTACGGCAGCCCAGTGCCCACGGGCACCGTCAGCTTCTCGCACTCCGGCACCGGGAGCTTCAGCGCAGGTTCCTGCTCGCTGGACACCAACGGGCAGTGCAGCGTGTCTTACACCCCAACGGATGCTGCCACGAACCCGCACTCGATCACGGCCAATTACGGAGGAGATGCCACCTTCAGTGCCAGCAGCGACAGCTTCAGCCAGAATTTGCAGTTGCGCGCTGCGGACGTGCAACTGACCTGTGAACTATCGGACGTGTTCATTGGCCAAGCGGTTACCTGTCATGTGACGGTCGTGGACGACTCTACCGATGGCACTCCGGTGATCCCGCAAGGGTCCGTGGGCTTTGACGACAACGGAAAAGCTGGCACCTTCTCCGCTGCAAGCTGCACCCTGGACGGCAGTGGGAAGTGCAGCGTAGATTACACTCCCGCCGCCGGAGATGCCGGAACGAACTTCGCTCTCACCACGATCACAAGCACCTACACCCCTGCCGCAAGCCCCGCCGTGCACGCGGCAGGCGGGAGCGATCAAGAGATCACCGTTCACCTGCGCCCCACCAGCACCTCAGTTAGCTGTACGCCAAATAATACGTACGTGCTTGAAATCATTACTTGTATCGTGACCGTAACGGACGAGGGTCCCACACCCACCATAGCGCCCTCAGGTACGGTGACGACGGCAACGAGCGCAGGGGCCAATTACGTGCTCACCACTTGCGCTGCTGGGGCTCCAAGCTGCACATTTACCTACAAGCGCACGTTGCTCCCCGGCGTTGATTCTGTCATCGACACGCTCGGAGCCGGGTACGAGGGCGAAACTGCGCCCATTACGCATGCGAAAAGCGCTGCCGGTTTCGGAGTGGCCATCTCCAGACGCACGACTTCGGTGACTATTACCAGCTGCGGTACTCCGGGAGCGTTACCCACTACTGTTAGCTGCACCGTGGTAGTTGCCGACACTACGGGGGGGGCCGCCGGACCAACGACCCCTGCGGGGAAAGTACAAGACCCAATGGATCCTTCTCATGTTCCCCCGCCTACTCCTGTTAATGGATATACGCCCTTTACTTCCTGCACGTTGGGCGGAGGAACATGTTCTATCACCAATGTGCAGGTTTCAGGCATTATGGCCAGTGTTTCGGCTGAATACGAGCCGAATGATGACATCCATCTGAGATCCGTCGGAGGGACGTCTATAACGGCTCCCTCCAGCAGCTTGCCAACGGGTGCTGGAGGTGCCAAAGATGTCAAGGAAATAATAAAGGGCCTTAACATCGGTTGCTTAGTTGCGGACTCGATAGCCCTCGTCTTGGACGCAGTTGAACTCGTCTGGGATCCAACTCCAGACCCTGTGTTTGTAGCGGGTTTCCTTGTGGCCTCAGGAGTTACGGTTCCGACCAGCGATCTTATCGTTTCGATCATCGGGGTAGCACGAATCGCGCTGTCAACGTTCTCGCTGATTGCCTGTACCGATCTCGACGGCGATGGCCTGCCTGACGTGGTCGAGATCGATTTGGGTACCGATCCTTACGCACCTGACACCGATCTAGATGTCGTCGACGACGGCGCTGAGATCAGCGCTGCTGGCTGGCTGTTCAAAGACGATGGTTGGCTGGTTGACAGCACTACCTGTCCGAACCCGCTTCACCCGGACACCGACGGCGATGGCATCAACGAGGGAGATGAATCCGATCCCCTCCACATCGGCTATTGTGAACCAGATACGGACGGAGACGGCCTCTTGGACGGCGAAGAGCTACAGTATCACTCCTCAGCGGGTGACCCTGCCTCGGAGCTAACTCCGTGCGACCCCTGCAATTTCTATCACGGCTTTGTTACTGACCCCCATCAACCGGATACCGATGGAGATGGGTTGGGGGACGGCGTGGAATCGGGTGTAACTGGTTACGACGCTGATAATAACGCGACCTTTACCGATTCCACCGACGCTGACACGGACGATGATGGCCTGATGGATGGCACAGAAGATATAAACAAAAACGGACAAGTCGATGGCACTACATGTGATTCTTTCTCTCCGGCTGCCTGTTCGCCCAGTGGCGATGCCGAAACCGATCCCAACATCTTCGACTCGGATCAGGACGATTTGGGCGACGGCTTCGAGCTGGGCAGCGGATCAGGGTGTGACCCGGTCGACATCGACACCGACGACGACCTCCTCTCCGACAGCGAAGAGGTCAACGAGACCCAGAGCACGTGCTCGGTGGCCGATTCGGACGGCGACACGCTGACTGACCCCAACGAGCATTTCGTCATCTCCGGCATATACCCCACCCGGAACCTGGAACAGGTGACCGATCCGTTGATCAAGGACACCGACGGCGATGGTCGAAACGACAACCTCGAATACAGCGGTTCGCAAATCGGCAACACAATCGGTCCGGGACAGCCGGATACGTGTGTGCCCGGAGTCTTGCCTCTGGACACAGGACCTGGCTTTGCCAACTCGTTCGACTCTGACGATGACGGCCTCAACGATGGACCAGACTTTGGGTTGGGCGCGGATATCGCTGTGGCGGCAGGCAACAACGGAGAATTGTCCGTTGATATCTTGGCCAGCATCTGCGATCCGGACTCTGATGACGATGGCCTGTTGGACGGCGAGGAAGCCGGGACTGGCACCGATCCGCTCGATTGGGACGATGACGAGGACGGGCTCAGTGATAAAGAAGAATTGCAGATTTATTTCACCGATCCCAAGCTGTCTGACACCGATGCAGACACGGCCGAAGGCGTGATCGATTTTCGCGATCCCACCTTCACAGACGGCGCCCACCCGGCGTTGAGCGGCCACCCCGACACGGGGCCAACGAGCATTGTCTGTCTGTCCGACTGTGAGGAAGCCTTTAGCGGCACGTTACAGTTCAATCCGTTTTTTACCGCTACACCACCTGGACTTGCGGGCTTCGGCAACCCGCTGGACGAGACCGACCCCTTGCAGATTGACACGGACGGAGACGGAATCAACGACAACATCGAGTTCAACCCCGGATGCAACGACGGTCCCGGCGGTGCAGGAACCGGCGCGGCGCTGTTTGACGGCTTCGCCAACAGCTTTGACTCCGATGCCGACGGGCTGCGTGACTATGAAGATGCCGTGGCGGATGTGTTCGACGCCAACAGCATCACGGTCGATCAGACGCCGGTCAGCCGAGCCTGGTCAACCTATCCGGAAACACCTACGCCGACGCCCGGCGGGACCAAGGCGGCCAGTCCTGATGGAATCAACGACGGTGAGTTGAGCGACGATGCCATCACGGGCATCTGCGATTCGGATTCCGATGGGGATGATGTGTTGGATGGTGCAGAACACCAGATCGGTATAGATCCCTATGACTGGGACACCGACGACGATGGGCGCGACGACAGCGAGTACCTGGGCGAAGGCCCCATCCCGACTGATCCGTTCGATTTCGACACTGACGATGACGGCTTAGGGGATGGCGTGGAAGTCTTCAGTGTGAATACAACCAACCCCGTCAATGCAGACACCGACTTTGATGGGCTATGCGATGGAGGAGCAACTACGCCCGCGTCGACTCAATTCGGCCCGGCTCCCACCGGAGGAGTCGACGGCGCAGGCTCCAACTCGCTCTGTTACACGGGTGTAGCTGACCATCCCAACGATGGCACTGCCGCACCCACCGGCATCGGCGAGGACATCAACGGAGATGGGGTCTGGGACGCGACTGAGACCAACCCCAACGATTTCGATACCGACGACGACGCGGTGGGAGACGGCGTTGAGGTACTTGGGTTCCACGACTCCCGCCAGGGCACGATTCCGACCGTAGACTCCAAGGGTAGGCCCACACGAGTCATCTATCCGGACCCTGGCTGTATGGACCCGCTCGATCCCGACACGGATGACGACGGACTCGACGACGGATTTGAGGACTTCAATCACGATGGAAACTTTGATTTCATCCACAGCGATTTCGACCTTGACCCACAGGGCGGGCTCACCATTGGATTGATCATGGTTCCGGATCCAGAGGAGACCAACCCCTGCGATCCGGACACGGACGACGACTCGAACCCGGGAACCATGAACACCAACGACAAGGCGGAACGAGATCTGGCAATCAACCCGCTCGACTTCGACAGCGACAACGATTACCTCGATGACGGGGTTGAAGTGGCGTTCGTCTGCGTAGCACCCGCGCCTGTTGATGTGGATAACGATGGTGACGGCCAGATCAACGAAGATCCTTTGGATGGCGCCGACAACGATGGTGATGGCAAGATCGATGAAGATCCAGAGGACTTCACGTTCATCTCGGTATCTAACTTGGACCCCAAGAACCGGGACTCAGATAGCGATGGGTTCATCGATGGGCTGGAGGATCTTAACCTCAACGACGCGTGGGAGCCATTCATTGGGGAGAGCAACCCTTGCGCCACGCCGCCCATCCCGATCGTCGGCGCAGTGAGTCTCCCTGTTACCGCACCCAAGGACACAGACCACGACGGTTTTAGCGACGAAGACGAGATTGCCGCCGGGACGGATGAGTTTGACCCCAGTAGCCATCCTGCCGCGTTCATCGCTGATCTGGATCTGGACGGCACCGAAGACGACAGGCTGTGGCTCGATGATCCGACGAAGGACAAACTGGCTGAATCTATTGCCATCGACATCAACTCGAACGTCCAAGTGGATTCGAGGATTCAGGTCCTCCAGGCGCGAGATCTGGTCAATGTTGACCTCGACAACGACGGCGCGAACGATGACTGTCGCTACACGATCATCTACGCGTTCTCCAACGGGCGGGTGCTCCACCCGAGAATTGAGTTGACGGTCTTCGACTTCAACTGCGACCTTGTGATCGACAAGGTCGAACTGCGGAGCATCAAGTAGCCTCGCTTCATTCGAGCTGGGAATAATGCAAAGAGGAGGCCGTTCGCGGCCTCCTCTTTCAGTTCTTGGGAGGGATGACGGGATTTGAACCCGCAACAGTCGGCTCCACAGGCCGATGCTCTGCCAGGTTGAGCTACATCCCTCACGCGCTTCTACGGTGCATGGTCCAGGCGAAGCCTGGTACGCCCGGAGGGACTCGAACCCCCAGCCTGTGGATTAGAAGTCCACTGCTCTATCCAGTTGAGCTACGGGCGCACGCTGCTGCGTGAGCTTGCAACCCCGGGAGCGGATGACGGGGATCGAACCCGCGTATTCGGCTTGGAAGGCCGATGCTCTACCATTGAGCTACATCCGCTGGTAACCGGACTATTCTAGCAACGGCCCATCCCAGCGTCAAACGCCCGGAACGCTTGCAGATGCCACACTCCTTCTGATAACCTCCTCTCCAGGAGGGAAAGATCATGCAACGGAAACACATGCTCCTCTATGTCATTGCCATCGCGACTGTCCTTGCATCTGTGGGTGCGGCGTACGCTCAAGAGGAATCCCCGCTCCCCTCTCGCCTGAACTTCGTCTCGGATTATGCCCAGATCCTCGACGACCAGGCCGAGGGTGAAATGAACCAATTGCTCGACCAAGTGAGAAAGGAGATGGGCGTCGAGATCGAGGTTTTGACGGTCTTGACCGCAAACCCACTTTCGATCAATGAGTACGGGCGCAAGATCTCTGAGGCCTGGAAGCTGGGCGAGGACGATCCCAAGAGAAAGACCTTGCTCTTCTTGGTTTCTGTGCGAGATGGCCTCTACCGGTTGGTCACAAACAAGGGTCTGGAATCCGTCATCACGGACGAGCAGCTGCAGAAGATCAGCTCGAATGTCATCCAACCCGAGTTCGAGAGAGCGCAGTACGCCAGGGGCATCGCCAGCGGGATCAGTCAGATCATCCAAGTCCTGTCTAAGGGGGGAAACCAGATGCCAGGGCAAGGATTTCTCGGTGAGAATGCGCTGGTGATTCTTATCGGACTTGCCGTGGTCGTAGCCGTTATGCTGATTGTCTTTGTGCTCTTGAAGCTATGAGTTGGGTCGGAGAGGCCGGATTCGAACCGGCGACCTCAGCGTCCCGAACGCTGCGCGCTAGCCAGCTGCGCTACTCTCCGGAATGGTAAAGCCTCGGGACCATTGTAGCCCCGAGGCTTCCCTGTTTCAACCGATCTATCTACTACTTATGGTGAGACGATCACAAGTCGCTTGACCCCTGCGCGCATGACACGCAGAGCCAAGAGCGATCCGCTCTTGAGTTGGCTCACCGCTTGATTCCAGTCTGTCAACGTGTGGATGGCCTGATTGTTGACGGCCACAATGACCTCGCCGGGCTGCAGCCCGGCCAGGTCGGCAGGGCTGCCGGATTCGACCTGAGTTATGATGACACCTTCGGTCGTAGTCAAGCCGAGCTTCTTTGCCACATCTGGGGAATTGGCCTGAATCGTCAATCCAAGAACCTATTGGGGTTGCCCCGATTGCGGTTGCGGGGTAGGCGTCTGACTGAGCTGTTCATCGCTTGGTCGCTCGGCCAGCGGGATGTCGACTGTGATTCTCTGTCCCGCGCGCAGCACTTCCAGCTGAACGGCTTCACCGACGCTACGATACTGGATTGCGTCTTGGAGGTCCCTCATGCGGGGCGTGGGCTGGCCGTCGACGCTCAAGATGACATCGTCTTCCTGCAGCCGCCCTTCGGAGGGTCCGCCCTTGACGATGTCATTGATCAACACCCCGCTGAACGGTTGGATGCCGAAGTATTCTGCTTTGTCCTGTGTCAGTTCTCCGATGATGACACCCAACCACGCGCGGGTGATGCTCCCCTTGTTGATCAGTTGGTCCAGCACTCTCTTGGCGCTGTTGATGGGGATGGCGAAGCCCAGCCCGGCCGCATTGGAAACGATCGCCGAGTTGATTCCGATGACTCGACCCTGGGCATCCACCAAAGGACCTCCGGAGTTGCCGGGGTTGATCGCCGCGTCCGTCTGGGTCATGTCGCGGAAGCAGCAGCGTCCATCGGGTCGCGGGATGTCGCGGTGCAAGTAGCTGATGATTCCTGCCGTCACCGTGTAGTCCAAGCCAAAGGGGTTTCCGATGGCGATGACCCAGTCTCCGACCTCCACCTGGCTGGAGTCACCCAGCTCCACGACGGGAAGATCCTCCGCACCATTGCCGACGATCTTGAGCACGGCCAGATCGAGTTGGGCGTCCGCTCCCACAATCTCTGCCTTGAGCGACGAATGGTCTGGGGGCAGGACCTGAATGCTCACGGCCCCATCAATCACGTGATTGTTGGTCAGCAAGTATTTCTGTCCGCCATAGGAGATGAAAAACCCGGAGCCTAGTGCAGACTGCTTCTGACCCTGCTCGTCCTCGGGAATGTTGAAGAAACGCTTGAAGAAGGGGTCGTTATTGAAAAAGTCTTGGAAGGAGTTCGTGCCTCCTTGTGATACAACTTGCACTTGCACCACCGCGGGCGCCACACTTCGAATCGCCGTCTTGATGGCGTTTTGGCCTGCGGCGGTGATCAGGCTCTCAAGCTCTTCTTTGGTCAGAGAACTCAGCGTCTCTATGGGCTGATCCGACTTCGATTCCACTACGGGGGCGGGGATTTGAGCCGTAGAGATCTTTAGCTGTTCTTGCGGCTGTGTGGCGGTAAGCGGATCTTGTGTCTGGGAGTTGGCCGACGGTTGTGGCGGGGACGAGAAGAGCGAAATCAAACCAATGGCCACGGCGACCAAGGCGATCGCAGGCCAGATGATCCATCGTTTCATGGCGAGAAGACCTCCTCTGTTTCCATTCGTATTGTATGGGCTCGCATCGCTTATTGCGACTCGCTGTTCGTTAGACTATCCGGCATTATACACACCTAGGCCAGCTTCTCGATAGTGAGCGAGCCAATGGTTGCATCCGATGTGTGAAACGGTTATAACTGCCAAGGGCAATCCCATCCTTTCGGGGCGTGGCGCAGCCCGGTAGCGCACTCGCTTGGGGTGCGAGTGGTCGCCGGTTCAAATCCGGCCGCCCCGACCAGAGGAGCAGAAGAATGAAGATCACCTACATCGGTCACTCGGCTGTCGAAATCCAGAGCGGCGGGTATTCCCTCCTGATCGATCCCTTCATCACCGGAAACCCAGTGGCGGTGCAGAAGCCTGAAGACTTCAAACCGAATGCCATTCTTCTGACCCACGCTCACATGGATCACGTGGGGGACGCGGTCCCGTTGGCGAAGAAGCACAACTGCCCCATCATTGCCACGTTTGAGCTGGCGAACTACTGCAAATCGCAGGGAGCGCCCAATACCGTGGGCATGAACACCGGGGGCGCAACAGATTTCGAGTTCGGCAAGGTCATGTTCACCCTGGCCTTCCATAGCTCGAGCATCGAAGGCAAATACATGGGCCTGGCTTCTGGCATTGTGCTTACGACCCGAGAGGGCAAGAAGATCTATCATGCCGGGGATACGGCGCTCTTTGGTGACATGGCCTGGATCGGCAAGAAGGGCCTAGATCTAGCATTCTTGCCCATCGGGAGCCACTTCACCATGGACCCGGAAGCGGCCCTGGAGGCCGTGAAGCTGCTCACCCCAAAGCAGGTCATCCCCATCCACTACAATACGTTTCCTCCGATTCAGCAAGACGCGTTCGCCTTCCAGCGTGCTGTAGAGTCGCAAACTTCAAGTCGAGTCGTCATCGCTAAACCCGGCGAAGCCCATGAATTCTGAGTTTCCAAGCTTTGCCCCGCTTGCGGGTGACCGCTGTCGGGGTTGACCGCCGGGCCTCCAGGGAGATAAGATCGCTCCGGGAGGCGGCTGGGTGGAGAGTCTTCTGAATTACATACTTCGCACCTCACACTCTCTATAATAGGCAAGGAGCGATTCATCACCCTTGTAGATCACTCGTAAGGCTTTCAAAACAGCCTCGCCT
>MFGX01000072.1:25756-29635 GCA_001778455.1 Candidatus Fraserbacteria bacterium RBG_16_55_9
GATCGAGGAACCATGAGCGGACGCACCTTTCTGAAATCGGATCTGGGTTCATTTCCCACCGAGACCGTTGAATTCTTTCAAGGCGACGAACTGAGAATTCGCTGTTTTCGAGATAAGTATGCTCTTCGGGATTTGGATGGACAGGTGGTGGAGAGGACGCCTCTTGAGATGTGGAAACGCATCGCCCGGGAACTGGCGTCCGTCGAGATCACCAAAGAGAAGCAGAAGGAATGGCAGAAGAAGTTCTACTGGCTTCTGGAAGATTTTCGGTTTGTCCCCGGCGGACGAATCATGTTCGGAGCGGGGCAGCCTAGGAACTCTACTTTGCTCAACTGCTATGTGATTCCCATCCGCGAGGATTCCATTGAATCCATTTTTGAGTGGTGCAAAGAGGCCGCCCGCACGTATTCGTTTGGGGGCGGAGTGGGAACGGACATCAGCATCCTGCGCCCCAAGGGCGCGCCCGTCAATAACGCGGCCATTTATTCCACCGGATCGGTCTCGTTCATGGATCTCTTCTCCATGACCACGGGTACCATTGGGCAAGCCGGGCGTCGCGGGGCCCTGATGATCACGATCAGCTGCGACCATCCGGATGTGCTGGAATTCATTGAAATCAAGAGCGACCCCGCTCGCACGAAAGTCCAATTTGCCAACGTCAGCGTGAGGCTTACCGATGAGTTCATGGAGGCCGTCGAAAAGGACAAGCAATTTACGTTGCGCTATGAAAACGCCGTCATCGGAGGCCTGGAGAAGAAGGTGCGCGCCAAAGAGATCTGGGAGAAGCTCATCAAGAACGCGCACGCCTCTGCCGAGCCAGGACTCATCATGTGGGACAACGTGAAGCGCGAGTCCACCACGGAATACAACGGCATGGAGGTCACCACGACCAACCCGTGCTCTGAAATTCCACTGGAGCCCTACGGCTGCTGCTGCTTGGGCAACGTCAATCTGGCCAAATTCGTCAAGGGCCAATTTGAAAGGGGAGCGGCAGTCGATTGGGAGAACCTCGAGACGGCCCTTCGTTATTCGACTCGTTTTTTGGACAACGTGCTCGACTACAATGCGGATAAACACCCGTTGCGCCATCAGAAGACGGCCTCACTCCACTCCCGGCGGATCGGCGTGGGTTTCACGGGCTTCGGCGACATGCTGATCAAGTTGGGCCTTAAGTACGACACCGATAGGGCCATCGAGTTCACGGATAGACTTTTCGAGAGAGCTAAGAACATTGTCTACGACGAGAGCGCGAATCTGGCAGTCGAGAAAGAGACCTTCCCGGCATTTGAGCTACAGAAGCACATGAAGAGCCCATTTGTTCACCGACTCGACCGCAAGGTTCTCGGCAAGATCAAGGCGAACGGCCTTAGAAACGCAGCGCTGCTCACTGTGCCGCCCGTCGGATCTGGCTCTGTATTGGCCGGTTGTACCTCGGGCATTGAACCCATCTTTGAGTTGAGTTACGTGAGAAAGTCAAAGTCCTTGAGCAAAGGGGAGTTCCAAGTCCATCATCCCTTGGTCAGCGAGTATCTGGAGCATTTTGGCATGAAAGAGCCCAAGGACCTGCCGGCGCTCTTTGTCACGGCTCATCAGATGAAGCCGGAGGTCCGGGTTCGGATGCAGGCGACGATTCAAAAGCACATTGACCATGCGATCTCCAGCACGCTGAATCTCTCAAGGGAGACCACGCCCGAGGAAGTAGGGAAGATCTACCTCTTGGGGTGGAAGCTGGGCTGCAAGGGGATCACTGTTTATCGTGAGGGTTCGCGTGAGGGAATCCTGATCACTGGAGGGGAAGCGGCTCGCAAGCGGGCGACGATCAGTCCTCGACCACGGCCTCAAGTCGTGAAGGGCAAGACGTACCGCATGAAGACGGAGATGGGCAACATCTACATCACCATCAACGAGGACGACAAGGGGATGGTGGAGGTCTTCGCGAACCTGGGCAAGTCCGGCTCTTCGGGCATGGCCTTTACAGAAGCCATTGGGCGTCTCATCTCGCTGGCACTGCGCTCGGGTGTGAAGCCCACGGCTGTCATGGACGAACTGAGCTTGATTCGTGGCCTGCGACCCATCGTGCAGGAAGATGGGAAAGTTGTCTTCTCGGTTCCGGATGCAATTGCCAAGGCCATGGAAGAGTATCTCAAAGGTGGAGAGCAGCTGGCGCTCCTGGATGAAGTCAAGCCAAGTCAGACCGCCAAGCACCCGGAAGTGGGAGCGAATGGGCGTGACAAGAAGCGCCATGCAGAGCTCTGCCCAAGCTGTGGCGGCTTGCTCATGTTCACCAACGGCTGCTACATCTGCAGCGACTGTGGATTCTCTGAGTGTGACTGAGTACAAGAGCCTCAATGGGATTTATTCTTTCCCTTCTTCGTTAAGAGGGCCTTGGGGTCGAGGCGTTTTACCTCTTTGACGAGGTCAAAGTGGGCATCCGTGGAGAGGATCTGGGTTAGCCCGTTGTTCTGCATCCCAGCTACATGAATGACATCTCGGGCTGTCACTCCCTGTGGTCCGTATTGCTGGAAGAGCTGGATCGCCCGGCGAGCCTCCTTCAATTGAATTGGGTAGACCACGGGCACGATATCCAGCAGGTTTGAGGCCAACATTGCGCCCATCGCCCACTGCTGGAGTGCTCCGTAGCGGTATAAGATCTCTTGAACGATCTCCGTGTCGATAGCAACTTCTAAGCGACCCTCGGTAATCTCCGTCATGATCCAGACGCAGGGCCTTTTGTAGGGATGCTCTCTCCCCGACGCGTACATGGGTATGCTCGCATCTAGAAAGAACTCAGCCATCCCGCGCCCCTTTGATGATTTGTCTCTCCATCTCCTCCCAATCTGCGACGGGAGCTTCCAATGAGAGCAGGTTCTTTAAGGCAGCCCGACGGTGCTGAAGGTCGGCCTTCTTAAAGTATTCCTCCTCCATGGCCTCTCGGATGAGAACACTCACCGGCTTGCCCTGTTCCCCTGCGATTTCAAGCAGCAGCTTATATTGGGCTTGCGTGAGCACCGTCTGGACCCGATGTGTATAACCAGAGCTTGCCTCGCGATTTGGCTTCGTGCGAACAGTCAATTCCATCACCTCAGTAGTATGATATAAATCATATGCCTATGATACTACG
The DNA here is from genome assembly GCA_001778455.1 of Candidatus Fraserbacteria bacterium RBG_16_55_9. Lineage (GTDB taxonomy): Bacteria > Bipolaricaulota > Bipolaricaulia > RBG-16-55-9 > RBG-16-55-9 > RBG-16-55-9. Next base: position 28,878 of record MFGX01000072.1, read on the forward strand.
AGAGCTTTATGATGTCAATGGAGAGCCCTTGGTGGGATGACGATAGAGTTTCTCCTTACGGATTTAGGCGTTCCCTGAGAACCTTGGCCGCGACCTGTGGATTTGCCCTCCCCTTCGTCTTAGCCATGAGCTGGCCGACCAAGAACCCCAACACTTTCTCATTACCCGAGCGGAAATTACTCGCAGCTTTTGTCTGCTCGGCGATCACTTGATCGGCGAGTGCAATGAGAGAAGATTCATCTGAAATCTGAGCGAGGCCCTTCTGCTCAATGATGCTCTGCGGCGATTTCCCGGTTTTGAATGCTTCTTCGATCACTTCTTTTCCGCTGTTGCGGTTGATCGCGCCTTCTTCCACCTTCTGCAAGACCTGAGCGAAGTCCTTTGGAGTGATGCGAATTCCGCCATCTGGCGATTCTTTCAAGAGTCGAAGAAGCTCTGTCATCATCCAGTTGCTCACGGTCTTCGGCTGGTTGAAGTGCTCGAGTACAGACTGAAAATACTCGGCAATCTCTCGTTCTTCCGTGAGCACGCGAACGTCGTAGTCGGGCAATTGATACTCTTTGGCCCATCGGCGACGCTTGTCAGCTGGCAGCTCCGGCAGCTCGCTCAGAAGTCTCTTCCTCCAAGCTTCATCCACAACCACAGGAACGAGATCGGGGTCAGGAAAGTAACGGTAGTCTTCTGCCTCTTCCTTAGTGCGCTGAGGTTCGACCTTGCCCGTGTCGGGGTTCCACCCAAACGTCTGCTGGATGATCACC
>MFGX01000073.1:0-4275 GCA_001778455.1 Candidatus Fraserbacteria bacterium RBG_16_55_9
CCCACTGCCCGGAAGTACGCTCTTTGAATCATAAGGCTGCCACTTCGACTCTCCCATGGGTTGTAAGACTCTCTCGTTGAGTTCGGTGACCTCCCACCGGAAGCCTGTGCTGGGATTGGATTCCAGCGCCAGAGCCAATAGCTGTCCACTCTCCAGTGCGATCTCCCGGCCGTTATCCGCTTCATTCAGCACGATCGCTCGAAAGACCCAGACATCGATTCCCTCCAGGAAGGTTTCTTCATCCATCAGATTGAGAAACCAAGCGTCAATGACCCGGGTGAATTCAGTATCGTCAATCTGGCCATCGCGATTGACATCGAACTGCTTCAGCGGATAGGGTTTGGAATCGGCATTCCCGAAGATCGTCTTCCCGAGACCCGCATTGGAGATCTGCGAATTGGTTTCCGTCTCAGAGAGTTGGAAAAGGCTGCAGCCGACGAAGAGAGTCAGTGTTGCCAGCATCGCGGCGGTGATGCACATTCTTCGTGTCATGTTGGCCCTCCTTATGACTATTATAAGAGCGACAGATCTCTTTCTCTAGTGTGTTACGCCAAAGCTCACAAGTACATGGCGGTTGTGCTGTTACATTCCGTTGCATAATCTGTATGAACGTACGAGAAATCCTGTGTTACGGAGGTTGCATGCGCATCAGCAAGTTGTTCAGTCAGACGCTTAGAGAAGACCCCTCAGATACGGAAGTAGCCAGCCATAAACTGCTGATCCGAGCGGGTTTCACCCGTCAATTGGCAGCAGGAATTTTCAGCCTCTTGCCGCTGGGCGCGCGCTGTTTGAGCAAGATCGGGCTCATCTTGCGGGAGGAGATGAATGCGATGGGCGGGCAGGAAATCCGAATGCCTGTCGTTCATCCCGCGGAGATTTGGAAGGAGACCGGACGATGGAACCAGATCGATGCGGAGTTGAGCCGGTTCAAAGATCGAGCGGACCGCGACATGGTACTGGCTATGACTCATGAAGAAGTCGTGGCTGACTTGGTGCGTAAAGAGATCCGCTCGTATCGGCAGCTGCCTCGCTTGGTATACCAGATCCACACCAAGTGGCGCGACGATCCAAGGCCGCGAGCCGGCCTAATCCGTCTGCGCGAATTCACGATGAAGGACAGTTACAGCCTGGATGCGGATGGCGACGGACTTGAAGCTCAATACCGCGCACACTACCAGGCGTACTTCAACATATTCCATCGCTGCGGCTTGCCCGTAATGGCCGTCAAATCCGATGTGGGCATGATGGGAGGTCAGCTGGCTCATGAATTCATGTATTTGAGTCCGATGGGGGAAGACAGTCTCGTGCTCTGCGATCAATGTGGTTATGCTGCCAATCGTCAGCTGGCACAATTCACTAAGCGGCGGGTGCAGGCCGAAGCCCTCAAAGCTATGGGAAAAGTTGCCACACCCGATACAAAGACGATCGAGGATCTCACTCGGTACTTGGGCGTGCCCGACACGAAGACGGCCAAGTCTCTGTTCCTGATGGCCACAGTCAGTGAACGCGATCGAGATGTCGACGTATTCACCGTGGCTGTGGTTCGTGGGGATATGGACGTCAATGAGGCGAAGCTGGCTAACGCGGTCAAAGCGAAAGCGCTCCGACCTGCCCGAGAAGAAGAGATCCTGTCCGCAGGCGCAGTGCCTGGCTACGGATCTCCGGTGGGCCTCCAGGGCGCAATGGTCGTTGTGGATGATGCCATTCCTGATACGCCCAACATGGTTGCAGGTGCCAACGAGCCAGGCTATCACTTGATCAACGTCAATTACGGTCGCGATTTTGAGGCCAGCCTCGTCTGTGACTTGGCAGAGGCGAAAGCCGGCGATGCTTGTCCCAAGTGTGGCCATGCGTTGCGCATGTCGCGAGGTGTGGAAGTGGGCAACATCTTCAAGTTGGGCACGCGGTATAGTGAGGCGATGGGCTGCACTTTCCTGGAGAAGGATGGCCAAGCGAAACCCGTGGTCATGGGCTCCTATGGCATCGGACTCGAACGTCTGATGGCGTGCATTGCGGAAGAGCACCATGATGACGACGGGCTCATCTGGCCGATTACGGTAGCACCGTATCACGTCCACCTCGTAGGGCTATTCGGTAATAACGAAGAGCTGAGAAATACGGCGGTTCAGCTCTATGAGGACTTGCAGTCTCAAGGGTTGGAGGTCCTCTTCGACGATCGGGGAGAATCCGCTGGGGTAAAGTTGAAGGATGCAGACCTCATCGGCTTGCCATTGCGGTTGACGGTAAGTGAGCGCTCGCTTGAGCAGGGCGGTGTGGAGATGAAACGCCGAGATTCTCAAGACCGTCTCATCGTGGCTCTCGAAGAGGTGCCTGCCCAAGTGAGGGCTGCGACTCAAGCGTTAGAGCAAGAGATCACCCGAAGCGTGGTTGCGATCCCATATCGGGGTTAGTTCATCAGAAGTCATCAGTTTGTCACAGATTCGCCATACAGATTTCAAGACCATCTGCTACTTTGCAGCACAGGAGGATCGCATGAGACGAAGGTTCACGTTGTGGGGGTTGATGGTGATTCTTATTCTGGCTGCGCTAACGGACGGATTCAGCCAAGGGGATGCCGTTCCGGCGTACTTTGCCAATTCATGGCTCTGTCCGGGAAGCTCAGCTCCGCGGGTGGACGACTACACCACGACTGGGCACGATCAGCTGCAGTGTCAACTTGAGGTCGAATATACCGCGACCGAGGCCATGGTCCGCAGCAACGGGATTCCAAATCACGACTTTGAGTCCACGCTGGGATGTTGTGCAACGGAACAGAATTATCTCTGGATCATCCCGCTGCATCCGATGCCGGACAGCGATGGGCAACTGGAAAGAGCTCCGGAGCGGGGGCCCGTGGCGGTTGCCGTCAATGGGGCTGCTATCTACGGTCCCGAGGATGGGCCGGGCGGAGATGCGGTGGCGCTGGAGAACGGCCTCTATCGAGAGACTCGACAGACGATTGATCTCGGAATCTGTGGCGGACATTCCGGGCCGGGAGGAGTCTATCATTATCACTGGGATGCGAATTGCCTCCATTGGCATCCGGATGAAGCGCGGGGCCAGGGTTTTTCAGATTACAGCTTTGAGCAGCTAAATGGGAGTACGCATTCGCCCATCGTTGGCTTTGCGTTCGACGGCTATCCGATCTACGGCATCTACGGTTGGGATGAGAAGGGTGAGGTGAAAGAGATGACCAGCAGCTACAGGCTCAAAGCGAACCGCGGCAACGGCTACAACGGCATCGACGATTGGGAGTATGTCGATGGGCTGGGCGATCTGGATGAGTGCAACGGTCACTTTGCTCCTACGCCGGAAATGCCACAAGGAATCTATCACTATCACACGACGCGGCGAAATGGAGAAGGCGGACTGGGGTTCCCCTACTTCTTGCTCTGCTATCATGGGGTAGCCGATGAGCGCAATTTCCGTACCGCGGGTGGGCCTCCTCCACGCTGAAGGCTTATAATCGCTCGCAATGAGCAAACGCATTCTCGTGGTGGACGACGAGTATGAAGTCGTGAAATTGGTCCGAGCGTATTTGGAAGAAGCGGGCTTTCGAGTGGCCGTGGCCTCGGACGGGCCCAGTGCAGTGGCTCAATTTGCTACCTATCAGCCGGCTCTCGTGATACTTGATCTCATGCTACCAGGGCTCGATGGTCTAGAGGTTGCCCGACGCATCCGACGGGGATCTGAAGTGCCCATCATCATGTTGACCGCACGCACGGATGAAGCGGATCGAGTCGCGGGCCTGGAACTGGGAGCAGACGACTACGTCATCAAGCCCTTCAGTGCGCGGGAGTTGGTTTCGCGCGTGCGAGCCGTCCTCCGGAGGGCCGAGGGTGGACTCCCCAAGCAGAAGCTGCTGGAAGCCAATGAGATTCGAGTTGACTTGGACAAGCACGAAGTCTCAGTACGTGGGCAAGTCGTGGAATTGACGCCGATGGAGTTCGACCTGTTGGCGTTTCTGATGCAGCATCCGGGTCGAGTCTTCACCCGTCTTCAGCTCTTGGAAGCTGTGCGGGGCGCTGCGTACGAGAGCTTTGACCGCTCGATTGATGCCCATATCAAGAGGCTGCGGCAGAAGATCGAGCACGATCCGAAGGCGCCGCGTTACGTGCTCACGGTCTTTGGGGTCGGCTACAAATTCGCGTCTCCACGTGATCAGCTCTGATTTTGCTGCTGTCGCATACGGATTGGCTTCCGCTCTCCTGTGGGGGACAGGTGATTTCAGCGGAGGGCTTGCTACACGTCGCTCAAGCCTAGTAAGCGTTGTCG
>MFGX01000073.1:4309-4624 GCA_001778455.1 Candidatus Fraserbacteria bacterium RBG_16_55_9
CTGCTCTTGGTCGCTCTGGCTCTTGTCTGGTCTGAGACTATCCCACCCGTAACAGACTTGATCTGGGGAAGCGCGGCGGGTCTCTTTGGCGGGTTGGGATTAATGGCCTTATACCAAGCCCTGGCCATGGGACGGATGGGGATCGTGGCACCGATGAGTGCCGTGATCACCGCTGCCCTACCGGTACTCTTTAGCGCATTCACAGAGGGAGTACCCAGTCTTTTCCAGCTTATGGGCTTTGGTCTTGCTCTCATCGGTGTCTGGAGCATCTCGCGCCCAGGAAAAGCAGTGGCGGGCAGACCGAAGGGGCTTGGA
>MFGX01000073.1:4652-5923 GCA_001778455.1 Candidatus Fraserbacteria bacterium RBG_16_55_9
CAGGGTTTTTCATCTTCATCAATCAGGCGGGAGCGGTGGCCATCTTCTGGCCGTTGACAGCGGCGAGGATTAGCTCGTTTGTCCTGATGCTTGGGATCGCCTTAGCCACTGGGCTCCGTGCAGGGCAGTCAGAGCGCAGGGCGTTTTCGCTGGCCGTACTGGCTGGAGTACTCGATGTGGCGGCGAATGCTCTCTTCGTGTTGGCAACACAAGCAGGGCGCTTAGATGTGGCCGCAGTAGCGTCTTCGTTCTACCCGGCAACCACAGTGCTGCTTTCCAGTCTGGTTCTTAAGGAGCGTGTCACGCGCACACAAGCCATAGGGATCACGGCGGCCGTGTGCTCGATTCCGTTTCTCATGACCTCATGAGATTCAATCCTTCTAAGCCAACCTCTCGATGGCCTCTTCCAGCTCATCGCGAGGAACGACATCCAAAACATAGACTTGTTGATTTGACAGGATGAGATAAAGAATCCTGTAGTCTCCAGAACGCAAGCGATATACTGAGTGTCCATCCGGCGTTTTGACACCTTCTAGTTTTCTGGTGGCCTTTCCATCAGGAAGTGGTTTCTGACTAAGGCGATCCTGGATCTTTGTGATGGTTTGAAGACGCCGTTTCGCCGGGACTAACTTCAGCTTCTCCTTGGCGAATTCAGTGAGGCTAACGTTCCACGCCAAGTTCTTCCTTCGTCTGAACAATCAGATCCTCAAGGCTGCTGATCCGGTTGGCCTTGACGTCCTGGTAAGCTGTCTCTAGAGCACGTTGAAATCGAGGATGATGGGCCAGGACGTAATCCTCTAAATCGGATTCGGTCATCGGGCGAATCAAAGCTTTCGGTCTACCCCGATAGGTGACTATGACATCCTGCTTCTCCAGGTTCCGTAGGATCTCGGAAACCTTATCATGGAGTTCGGTCACGTTGACAAATTTCAGGGCCATAGTGATTCATCTCCTGCTACCTAAGTAGCGTGATTAGCATACCAGGATCGTTCTGCTATGTCAACCCATGACTGGTCTTGTCCCTCCTGGATTGTTTGCTTTAAGATATGGTAAAGAGGTGAGAACTCTATGAGCTCAACTTCACGCGCCATCCGCATACTCTTCTTACTCATTGGATGTTTTATCTGGTTGGGGCTGACGGCGACGGCCGTTGTACAAGCCCCGCTGTCCGATCTGGTCCAAAAGTTCGACGAGGATTTGGCCTTTGAGTACACAAAGACGCTCTCCACCCAGTTCGACGGAAGGAGAGCCGGAACGCTCGAGGGACGGGC
>MFGX01000073.1:5939-7084 GCA_001778455.1 Candidatus Fraserbacteria bacterium RBG_16_55_9
GCAGCAGCGTTTCAGTTGATGGGGCTACAGCCCGCGGGCAACAATGGCACGTACTTCCAAGACTTCGAAATGCCCTTTCTGGAGTTGGCAGAAACACCAGAGCTGGCTCTGGTCGATGATGCCGGGCAGATCGTAAGGAGTTTTACGCATCGGATGGACTTTCGAGAGTTCGTCTTTGGCAATTCGGGCTCGGGCCGCGCGATGGCAGAAGTGGTCTATGTCGGCACCGGAAGCCCCGGTGAGCTTTCTGACGCTCACGTAGCGAATAAGATTGCGCTTGTCATCCCAGGTGAGAATAGCAACACAGGGGCGATCGTCACAGAAGCCATGAATCGAGGGGCGCTGGGCATTCTCTTTCTGGCGACAAGCGATGCGAGCGCCCAGATCAAATCCTCGTACGTCATCAATATGGCGCCGCAGACGATCCCTTCCCTAAGACTGACCTCAGCCACGATCAACGCTCTATTGGAAAAGAGCGGTGAGACGATTGATTCCGTCACAAACCGCCCACCCTATGCGTTGGGGGTGCGCGTTCGGATGTCCGTGGTGCTCCAGACGATTGTGACGGTCACAGTCAGCAATGTGCTTGGGCTCTTACCGGGAACGGATCCGGTGCTCAAGAACAAAGTTGTCCTCATTGGAGGCCACTACGATCATGTGGGGCATGATCCCAATGGGACGGTCTTTCCAGGTGCGAACGACAACGCTTCTGGCGCGGCGGTCACTCTGGCCATCGCCAAGCTTTTCACCTCGCAGAGTATTCGGCCGAAGGCCTCCATCTTATTTGTGGGCTGGGGAGCAGAAGAGGCTGGCCTCATTGGCTCGGATTATTATGTCAATCACCCCAAGTTCCCCCTAAGTGAGACGATGGCTTCACTGGTGCTCGATGTGGTCGGTCGAGGCGATGGCCAGAGCGTGGACGTCGAGGGAGATCCCAACTCGCTGCTCGATGAGATCCGCTCCAGCGCATCGACCTTGAGTCTATCCGCGAACGTACAGAATGGTGGAGGAGGTTCCGATCACGGCCCCTTCTTGGATGCCCATGCGCCAGCGGCCTTGCTCATCTGGGAAGGTAGCGTTCCGACCATTCATCGCTCGGACGACACCATCGAGAAGATTGATCCAGCCAAGCTGCGCGCGACGGG
>MFGX01000073.1:7112-14866 GCA_001778455.1 Candidatus Fraserbacteria bacterium RBG_16_55_9
CTAGCGGGGGTTGAGCCCTGATATCGGAGTGGTGAAAAAGCTTCGACCACGAGAGCTTCGCAAGCGCACGCCGACTCCTGAAGAAGTCGAAGAGATTCCTCGTCAGCCGCTACTCTTTGTGTTAGACAATGTGCTGGACACGTTCAATGTTGGCGCGCTCTTTCGATTGGCCGACGCGGTGGCGGTGAAGAGAGTCTATCTGTGCGATCAGACACCGACGCCTCCCAACCATCGCATTCATAGATCCGCTGTCGGGACAGAAGCATGGGTGCCTTGGGAGTACCGATCAAACACCGCTTCGTTGATTACGGAGCTACGCGAGTTGGACCCGAAACTGAAAATCATCGCCGTCGAGCAGTATCCGGGGAGCGTCTCTTATGACCAACTTAAAATTTCTCTACCCGCGGCCATTATTGTTGGCCACGAGACGCGCGGGATTTCACCAGAAGTGCTCGCGCTCGCAGACGTAATCGTAGAGCTGCCGATGCTAGGCGTCACACGCTCGCTCAACGTCGTTGCCAGTGCTGCGGTCGTCGTCTACAAACTGCTCGAAGGCACTGATCTCTGAGTTCAATGCATCTCAAGGTCACCGTAAAGAGTCTGGATGAAGTTGATCTGGCCGAGGTGATAGGTCGTGTTCCAGTAGTGAGCCATGGCAATGTCCGCCATGGACATCACCATGCCCTTCCCAAACGGAAGCGCGATCTTCACGTCGAGGTCCTTATCGGGGAATTTCTTGATCACTTCAAATAGCCGCTCGCTGTTCTTTCGGCATACATTTTCGCACTCATCGATTGTCTTCCAGGTTGCTCTCTCCGCTCGGGCTTTTTCCATCAGGTCTTTGTCAAACTGCGGAGGCTTGCGAGTCTCCAGCATGGACAGAAACCACGTGGGTGCCTGGGCACACTCCTGAAGCTGATCCAGGGCGGAGCGCCCATTGTTCACGGGTTTCCACTCCAGTTTGTCCTTCGGGACTGCCCGCGCGGATCGAAAGAGATCCTCCATATTCCGCGACGTCATCTGAATCACTCGCTCCTGAAAATTCATTCTGCGTACCCCCTTCTCTAAATTGTACCTTGTTTACACTCTGGCGGCACGAAAAGCCAAATCGAGGGGTCGGCCTGTTGGCGAACGCGTCCCTCTCGATGTTAAGATAGATCTAATAATGAAGAAACGAGGAGAAACGAAGTGAGCACAACTGTGACGAAGACTCAGCAGATTCGTAACATCGCGATCATCGCGCACGTGGACCACGGCAAGACGACCCTGGTCGACGCGATGCTCCAGCAGACGCACACCTTCAATGAACGCCAAGAGATCGTCGAGCGTGTGATGGATTCGATGGATCTGGAGCGTGAACGCGGCATCACGATCAAAGCAAAAAACGCGAGTATTCAATACCAAGGCGTGAAGATCAACATTGTCGACACTCCTGGACACGCCGACTTTGGCGGCGAGGTCGAAAGAACGCTTCGCATGGTCGACGGCGTCTTGCTTCTGGTAGATGCCAAAGAAGGCCCCATGCCTCAGACGAAGTTCGTCCTACGCAAGGCCCTCACTTTGGGTCATCGTGCGATCGTCGTCATCAATAAAGTGGATCTTCTCAATGCGCCCATCAGCGAGGTCGCCGAACAGACGTTTCACCTCTTCTACGAGCTTGGGGCCACGGATGAACAGCTCGACTTTCCCATCGTCTATACGAGTGCCGTCGCGGGCACGGCCACTCTCGACATGAGCAAGCCCAGCACCGACCTGACACCGCTCTTCGAGACCATTCTGAAGAGAATCCCTGAGCCTGAGATTCTGGCCGAAGAGCCGATGCACATGCTGGTCCTGGCGCTGGATTACAACCCCTACAAGGGGAAGATCGGGATTGGAAAACTCGAAGCGGGGGCTATACGACGCGGTCAGAAAGTCTTACAGATCAAGGCCGACGGCAGCGAACATCTGCAGACGGTCACGGATCTATTGGTCTTTAAGGGACTTCAGCGTCAGCCGGTCGAAGAAGTTCACGCAGGCGAGATTGTAGCGGTTGCGGGCATCGAGGACATCAGCATCGGCGAGACGATTACCGACGCCGAGAACCCGAAGCGTATGCTGCCCGTGGATATCGATGAGCCGACCATGCAGATGACCTTCGGTGTGAACACCAGCCCCTTTTCCGGTCGCGACGGACAACCGACGACCTCGCGCATGTTGCGGGAGAGGCTCCTCAAAGAGTGCGAAACGAACGTCAGTTTGCGTGTGGAAGAGACGAGCAGTGCCGACCAATTCCTGGTCGCTGGGCGTGGCGAGCTGCACTTGGCTATCTTGATTGAGACGATGCGTCGCGAGGGTTTTGAAATGCAAATCTCGCAGCCGGTGGTATTGCTTAAAGACATCAACGGCGTCCAGATGGAGCCGGTCGAAATTGTCTCGATCGAAGTGCCGAGTCAGTTCAGCGGCGTCATCATGGAAGAGCTGGGGCGGCGTCGTGGCGTATGGCAAGGAATGCACGAGACAGCGCATGGGGCACTGCACTACACGTTCCTGGTCGCGACGCGCAATCTCTTTGGGCTGAAGAACTTACTGCTGTCGCGTACGAACGGCACCATCATCGTGCATCATCGCTTTGAGTCGTATGAGCCCGTTACGAGCAAACCCATGGAGCGGACACACGGCTCACTCGTCTCGATGATGGCAGGCATGACGACGGCCTATGCGCTCAACAACATCCAAGAGCGTGGGGCACTCTTCGTGGGGCCAGGCATCCAAGTCTATGAGGGCATGGTGCTCGGGCAGAGCTCACGCAACAATGACCTTGAGGTGAACCCAGCGAAGGGCAAGAAATTGTCGAACATGCGTGCGGCGGGCTCAGACGAGCTGATCGTGCTGGCTCAGCCGATGCAGATGACGCTCGAAATAGCGCTGGAGTACATCGGTCCGGATGAACTGGTCGAGGTGACGCCAAAGAACATCCGAATTCGCAAGCACTATTTGACGAAGAACGAGCGTGAGCGAATGGCGAAACGTCAAAGCTAGAGTTGATACCGAAATTAGTGCTGGGTTTCCTTTCAGGGGAGAGAGAGCACCCTAACCTCGATTCCTGAACCTCTGAGAAGTTCTGCCACTATATTGGGGTCTGAATTGCCCTGGTGGTACGGTATCACGACGTGGGGGAAGATCACCTTGATGCACCCAACCGCTTCCTCCGGGGGCATGGTGTAGGGAAGGTTGATGGGGATGAAGGCGACATCGATGCCTCCTAAGCTTGCCATCTCCGGAATACATTCCGTATCTCCCGCGATGTACATGCGCTTCTCCCCAAAGGTGGCCACATAGCCATTGCCCCATCCCTGGGGATGGAACTTGACCCCAGGCTCGCGCTCTCGAACCAGATTGTAAGCGGCGATGGCTTTGACATGAATCTCGTCTATCTCCGCTTCAATGCCATTCTCCAGGGCCACGATGCGTTCATAGCCCAGGTCTTTGAGCTTGCCTGCGGATTCAGGATCAGCGATGAATTGGGTTGCGCTGTTTGCAATGGCCTTGATGGCCACTGAATCCAGATGGTCGCGGTGGTTATGGGTAATCCATATCTGATCTGCCTTTGGGAGGGCCGCATAATCCGCTACACTGGAATAGGGATCGACATGGATGACCTTGTTCCCGAAGTTGATCACCAAAGAACCGTGTCCAATTGCTGTGATCTCAGTGGGACCTTTAGAGGACTCGATTCCTATGGTATTCCCTTGATTTCTAGAGCTGACTTGCGGCTGCACGTCGATTGGGAAACTTAGGGCCAATAGAGCGCTGACGATTATGATGATCCACGGTAGTATTCTCATCGCACTGACCTCCTTGATCTTCTAGCCTACACACGGTCAGGCTTTCTTGCCACTGAGTGCGACGCTATAGCGATTTGTCCGTGCGCTGCTCTAAACATAAGATAGCTGGCATCTGCTGTCGAAGAACGAGCGCGAGAGGGTGGCGAAGAAAGCATCCTGAACGCCAACTAAGCCAGTGTCCCTCTGACGGATGTCCGGTATTGGCTGGAATAACAGCCATGTAAGAGATGTCGCCATTTTCCTACAAAGGCGACAGTCATTTCTTACTGTTTGCAGCACGTAGCCTGATAGGAGTAGACTGGCCAGCGCGGAATACGAAAGCGAGTGGAGGAAGGTGAGGTTTTCGTTGAATAGGTTTCACAAACTTATCGGTCAGGTTATCGTGAACTACACGCAAAAACGACCCGATCGAAATAATCTTCAAGAAGACTTATGAGAGCGATCGTATACACAGAATACGGACCCCCAGATGTTCTTCAGTTCACGGAGGTAGCAAAACCTACCCCCAAGGACAATGAAGTTTTGATAAAAGTTCACGCGGCATCCGTGAATGCACTTGACTGGCGCCTCATGAGGGGTAAGCCGTTGTTTACCCGCCCAATGATGGGGGGGCTGCGCAAACCAAAGACCACACGACCAGGCGTTGATGTGGCGGGCCAGGTCGAAGCGGTTGGCAGGAGCGTAACTCAGTTCAAACCAGGCGACGAGGTGTTCGGCTCGTGCCGTGGGGCCTTTGCCGAGTATGTGTGTTCCACTGAAGATAGATTGGCACTGAAGCCAGCCAACATTTCGTTTGAGGACGCAGCAGCCGTACCATTGGCGGCAATCACTGCCCTTCAGGGTCTTCGTGATAAGGGACAGATCCAGCGAGGCCACAAGGTTCTGGTTGATGGCGCGTCTGGTGGTGTGGGTACATTTGCGGTCCAGATTGCCAAGTCGTTCGGGGCTGAAGTCACTGCCGTGTGCAGCACAAGGAATGTGGACACGGCGCGATCGATTGGCGCAGACCACGTGATTGATTACACGCGAGAAGATTTCACGCGGAGCGGGCAGCGATACGACCTGATCTTTGCTGCGAACGCCTATCATTCGATTTTCGATTACAGGCGTGCGCTCGGTCAGAACGGAACTTATGTCATGGCTGGAGGTGGTTGGGCTCAAATTCTCCAAGCTATGCTACTGGCACCATTACTTTCACGGATTGGAAGTAAGAAGATGCGTTTCTTTATGGCGAAGAGAATCAAGACGGATTTGGTTCTGCTGAAAGATTTTCTTGCAGCCGGAAAGATTGTACCCGTCATAGATAGACGTTACCCGTTAAGCGACGTGGCTGAAGCTATCCGGTATCTGCAAGAAGAACACGCTCGAGGAAAAGTAGTAATAACGATGGAGCATCGTAGCGAAACCTAACAACGCCTTGCACCCGACCGCCTCCTCGCTTCGCTCATCGGCGGCGGGTGAAGGCGAGCGTTAGGCGCCATCCACCCCCGTTTTGCGACATCTCCAGTTTGCACTATGACCCCAGTGTTGAGAGAAGTGGCTTGCCGTATGCAGTTTCCCCGATTTCGCACTTCCCACGGTTTGCGACACTCATGTCCCATTTTATGCCAATTGCGCCACAACTTGATGACAGCTGGACATGCGCAACGAGCACAAGGGAGCCTATAACACACTTTGATTATGGTGTTACTGTCTCAAAGTGATGAATGATGGGACACGGAAGCTGGATACACTCCTTCCGAGAAGATTGACAGCCCCTCACGAGACTCCCTACAATGCATCCAAGGGGGAATGCGGTGATGATGATGAGAAAGCTCTTTCAGCTACTACTTTTCACAGCTGCTTTGGTGTTCTTGCTGGCAGCAGCGAGCGAGGCTCAACCCGTTAAACCGGTCTTCACGAGCACAAGTCTCGATGGCCAGCTGGTTGGCATAGATACGGATCTACAGTTTGGGATCTGGAAGCCCATTGCAGCCCTGGCCTATGGATTCAATAGTGGACACTTCCGCTATAAGGCAGGCCTCACGCTCGCCACGGGCTTTGATCTTCCGGGCCTGGGAGAGAGGTTTGGAGATTTCAGCGCTGCGCTCGTCGATTGGCCGGATAGTCCCATATTGGGAAGAGAGGGTCAAAGCGGCATAGAGGTCGGCTGGCGTGTAGGAAGCACTCAGTTCTCCGGATTTTGGGGAACGCTCTGGCCCCGTGAGGGCAATGCCCCGCAGATCCAGTATCTCTCGGTGGATACCCTGGACACGTATCAACTACCCTTCGACCTTCGCTTGAGCAGCTCCTCCACCATGATCATTGGGATGCTCGTGGCTGATGAAAAGCTCTTTCAGTCGATGACGCGCACGCTCACTCTCAGCCTCGGAGATCTTCGACTCAGCGGGCGCTGGGGCATGCTCGAGAACGAAGCCCAGCTTGACGGGTTTGAGTTCACTACCGGAGTGAGAGGAATTTCGCAGTCTCTCAAGGGGCAGGAGTTCTGGAATGTGACCCTGGAGCGCACGTTCTCGATGTATGAGAGCGCTATTCCACTTGCGCTTCCCGTGGAGGTGCAGGCCTTCTTGCCCGCATCTCTGCCGGTGGGGCTCAAGGGAGCATTCTTCGTTCAAGCAGGCGGAGCCGCTCGTCACCAGATCACCCAGACTGAGGACGAAGATGCGAGCAGCATGGAATCGGAAATGCTTTTTAGCTGGGGGTTATCTGCTGCGTTCTCCATCCATGAGTTTCGCCTTCAGGCAGAGCTGATCTTCACTCAACATGGAGAGACTCGCTTCAACTTCGGTTTCTAGGGAGGGACAAGATCGATCATGAAGACCGTAAGCATGCACATGCGATTAGTGGTGACACTGATGGTCTTATTCTTCGGCGTGAGCCTGCCCGCCTCTGGACAGATCTTTGGTCTGACGGGCTTCGATCCCGAATTGAAGTGGCAGACGCTCGAGACGGAACACTTCCGGATTCACTTCCATCAAGGACTGGAAGGTGTGGCTCAGGAAGCCGCTCTCATTGCAGAGGAGTCTTATCAGATCATCAAAGATGAATTCGGCCAAGCGCCCGCAAAGCTCGATCTCTTCTTTGTGGATGCGTTCGATTTCTCCAACGGCTTTTCTAATCCGATTGCGGATCAGGTCGGAATCTTCACTTCGCAATATCGCCTCTCGGACTGGGCCAACGTGCGGCTGGATTCCTGGTGGCGCGTGGTGATCTTTCACGAGCTGGTGCACGCCATCGAACTGGATCAGACGCGGGGTATCTCAGCGGTGCTTCGGGCGATCTTCGGTAAGATCGTGCTGCCGAACTTCATGAAGCCCGTGCCATTCATTGAAGGGCTTGCGGTTTACGAGAAGTACAAGCATCTGGGTGAGTCGCGTCTTAGCGACTCACGCACTCGAATGATGCTCCGCCAGATGGTCCTCGATAATCATCTGCCGCGATTCGCGGAGATCCAAGGCGCATACAATCGTTCGGAATGGCCCTCCATTGGAATGCTCTGGTACAACTACGGCTCTTGGCTCATGCGCTACATGGAGGAGACGTATGGTGCCGATACCCTGGCGAAATTCGATGCGGTCAACGCGCAGAGACCCCTGAACCTGCTCTCGTTTAACGGTGTAGGTTGGGGAGAGAACCTCGACGAGGTACTACGCGAGACCGTGGGTGTACCTACCGATGAACTCTATCAGGGATTTCGAGCGTGGCTTAGGGATCAGTTCAATTCAGAGATCCAGTCCATACAGCGTGAAAGCGCTACCGATGCCGTGCGACTGAGTGTGCTCGGATTTGTCACTGGACAGCCAACGTGGTCCCCCGATGGGAGTTGGATCGCGTATCGGTACAGCGGTCCCGACCGCGCAGGATTGAGGCTCATCACGCCACAGGGCGAAGACGATCATGAGATCATCCCTGGCGGCGCGGCCCACC
>MFGX01000074.1:0-311 GCA_001778455.1 Candidatus Fraserbacteria bacterium RBG_16_55_9
CTTGTACTGTTTGCAGGCTATCGGCGGCTGGGTGGGTGGAGATGTCACGGCTGGGGTCCTGGCCACAGCCCTCTACGAATCGGAGAAGACGGTCATGCTCATCGACGTCGGTACCAACGGTGAAATCGCGATCGGAAATCGACAAGACGGGTTCTTCTGGATGATGACCTGTTCCGCTTCCGCGGGTCCGGCGTTCGAGGGGTCTGGTGTGAAGTGTGGCATGAAGGCCAGCCGTGGGGCGATCGAGCGAGTTCAAATCTCACCGAAGGGCGAACTCAGCTACAAGACGGTGGGCAACGTCAAGCCTAAGG
>MFGX01000074.1:342-4402 GCA_001778455.1 Candidatus Fraserbacteria bacterium RBG_16_55_9
GAAGCTGGGTTCATCGACCGTTCCGGGACTCTCCACCTGGAAGCCAACCCGTGCATCCGCGAGTGTGACGGGTTGTTAGAGTTTGTTGTAGTCCCCGCTGAGCGCTCCGGGACACGCCAAGACATCGTGATCACTCAGGCTGATATTGAGAACCTGCTGAGGGCCAAGGCAGCCATCTATGCAGGCGCTCTCATTCTGATCAAGTCGCTCAACCTGGATTTCGCCGATCTGGATCGAGTCTTTCTGGCCGGGGGCTTTGGAAACTATCTCGATCGCGAGAAAGCCATCACGATTGGTCTGATCCCGGATCTGCCTTTGGAGAAGATTCGTTTTGTCGGCAACACCTCGGTGATCGGGGCCAAGATGGCCTTGCTCTCACAAGATGCGTTCGAGAAGTGCGCTGATATTGCGCAAAGTGCCACATACTACGATCTGATCAGCTTCCCACACTATTACGAGGAGTTCCTCGCCGCGAAGTTTTTGCCCCACACGGAACTGGAACGTTTTCCATCGGTCCAAGAGAGACTAAGAGCAAGGGAGAAGGTGACGTAGATGGCCTTCACCATTGGCGTTGCCGGGAAGGGCGGGGTGGGGAAGACGACCGTGGCAGGTCTCATCGCGCGGTTGCTCACGGAGCGCGGCGAAGGCCCCGTCTTAGCGATCGACGCCGATCCCAACACCAATTTCCATCAGGTCTTGGGGTTGCACCTAGAGCAGACCATCGGAGAGTTGCGTGAAGAGACGCTCAAGAAGATCAAAGACCTACCAGCCGGCATCTCCAAGAATCAGTATCTCGAATACGGCCTTCAGCAGTGCCTCGTCGAGGACACCGGTATTGATCTACTGGCCATGGGGCGCGGCGAGGGTCCCTTCTGTTACTGCGCAGTCAATCACGTGTTGCGGCGCTACATGGATCTCTTGAACAAGAATTACACGTACATCGTCCTGGACAACGAGGCAGGTCTGGAGCATCTGTCGCGACGAACGACTCAAAATATCGATGTCTTGCTGATCGTGAGCGACGCTTTTCCTATAGCGCTCCAGGCCGCCGCGAGAATCCATAAGCTCGCGGACGAGCTCAAACTGCACATTGACCAAAGATTCCTCGTGCTGAACCATTTGAGGGATGTAACCCCGTCTGGGCCGGGGATGGAGAACATGCGGCAGAGCATCGCGCAAACGGGGCTCACTCTAGTTGGGGAGATCCCCCGAGATGAGGCCCTCTTCCGCCTCAGTTTGGAATGCAAGCCCCTGGGCGAACTGCCTCTCTCCTCCCCGGCCAGGCTGGCTATGAAAGCGATTCTAGAGAAAGTGCTTAAGAGGGGAGGCCCGTGATGCCCGTAGCCATTCCCGATGTGAAGAAGACATGGACGAACGCGATCAATGCTGTGACGCTCGGAGCGACCCGCGAGGAGGGTGGGACCCGCACTTCGAATGTCACCGTGGGGGGCTCCGCGTCGCTGCCGTTTCATCAGTTTGAAGGCGCGATGCCCCATCGGCCTGCCATCGCGATGGAGATCTGGGACGTCGCTCCCACGGACTGGCCCGAGGTTGTCAAAGAACCCTTCGTGGATGTGCTCAGCGATCCGGGGCTCTGGGCCAAGAAGTGTGTCGAGCAGTATGGAGCCGAATTGATCTGTCTGCGACTCATGGGCTGCGATCCCATCCGGGAAAATCGTGGAACCCAAGAGGCCGTGCAAGCCGTGAAGCGCGTGCTGACTTCTGTAGGCGTACCGCTCATTGTTTGGGGCACGGGCAACGATGACAAAGACAACGAGATCTTCCCGGCGGTGGCCGAAGCCACAGCAGGTGAGAACTGCCTTCTCGGCACGATCACCGAGGACAATTACAAGACGCTCGTCGCCGTCTGCACTGCCTACAAACACAAGATGATTGCGGAGTCCCCTTGTGATGTCAACATCGCCAAGCAAGTGAACATCCTGGCAACAGACATGGGATTCAAGGCCGAAGACATCGTCATGTTTCCCTCGAGCGCTGCACTGGGCTATGGCCTAGAATACGTCTACTCGATCATGGAGCGAGCGCGGTTGGCGGCCCTGCGCGGCGACAAGATGCTCTCTCAACCGATGATCTGCGACATCGGCATTGAGGCGTGGAGCGTGAAAGAAGCTAAGGCCAGCGAACAGGAGCTTCCGGAGTGGGGCGAGCAGCGAGAACGCGCGCCGCTGTGGGAAGCGACTACGGCGTACATCTATCTGCTGGCGGGAGCCGATCTTCTGGTGTTGCGCCATCCGAGAGCCGTGGCCAGTCTGCGTGAAGCCATTGAACAACTGACTGGAGGCGGTGGATATGATCCTCATCGGTGAGCGGATCAATGGCTCATTCAAAGACATCGGCGCCGCCATCAAAGAGAAGAACAAAGCCCCCATTCAAGACTGGGCGAGGAAGCAAACCGAAGCGGGTGCGGATTATCTGGACGTGAACTTGGGTGCTGTCTCGAAGAGCCCCGAAGATTTCCATTGGCTGATTGAGACAGCCTGCGAGGCCGTCCCGACTCCGCTCTCGATCGATTGCAATAAGCTCGATCTCATGCGGGTGGCCTTGGAAGCGTACCGACAGATCGCAGGTGCCCGGCCCCTGGTCATCAACAGCACGACGGCAGAGGACAGCAAGTTGATGCCACTCGTTGAACTGGCTGCGCAGTACGACGGAGGCTTGATTGGCGTAGTGATGGACGAGCGCGGGAGCCCTCAAGACATCGATCGGAGGGTCGAGCTGGGGGCGAAGATCTTTGCCGTTGCCATGGAAGCGGGCCTGCCTCCCGAAAAGATCTTTCTCGACCCGATCGTGATGCCGCTCAAGTTTATGCAAGAGCAGGGCAAGAACGTTCTAGAAGCGATTAGACAGTTTGCGATGATCTCGGATCCGCCACCTCATATCTCGATTGGGCTCAGCAATGCTGCCTCCAAGGCCGAAGAGCGAGCACTCATCAATCGGACGTTTCTCGTGATGGCCATGACTGCAGGTTGTGACGCCGCAATCTGCAACGTCATGGACGCGGAACTCATGAACGCCGTGGCCACGGCCGAGTTGGTCCTCAACAAAGAGATCTACAGTGACAGTTACTTGAAGGCGCATCGCAAAAGAGGCTAAGATGAAGCTCTCTGGGCTGCACCTACTCTTGACGTATCAGTGCAATCTCGAATGTGATCATTGCTTTGTGTGGGGCAGCCCATGGCAGAGTGGCACAATGACACTTAAGAACATCCGCGAGATCCTGCAGCAAGCGAAGGATCTTAGGACTCTAGAGTGGATCTACTTCGAGGGCGGAGAACCCTTTCTCTACTATGCGACGTTGCTCCGAGGTGTTCAAGTGGCAGCCCGTCTGGGCTTTCAAGTGGGGATCGTCTCCAACGGCTACTGGGCAACGGATATTCAGGATGCCCTCGAATGGCTGAGGCCTTTCGTCGGCCTCGTGCAAGATCTTTCCGTCAGCAGTGATTCCTATCACTGGAGCGCAAAGCTCAGCGAGCAGGCAAAGAATGCCTGTGCTGCTGCGGGGAAGCTGGGCATTCCCATGGGGATCATCAACATCGAAGAACCCAATGAGACCGACACAGCATCTACGCTGGGACAGCTCCCCACGGGTGAGTCGCCCGTCATGTATCGTGGGCGCGCGGCAGAGAAGCTAGCCAGCAAGATTCCACACTGCCCTTGGACAAAGTTCAGCGCATGCACCCACGAAGACCTGCGCGAGCCGGGACGAGTGCACGTCGACCCCTTCGGGAACGTGCACATCTGTCAGGGGATCTCGCTGGGGAATCTCTTTCAAAGACCGCTAAACACCCTCTGTAGAACGTACGATCCGGGTTCGCATCCCATCACGGGGCCATTGCTTGCGGGCGGTCCGGCTGAACTCGTGCGCCGGTACAAGCTGCCCCATGAGGAGCGCTATGCGGATGCGTGTCACTTGTGCTATGAGGCGCGTCAGACGCTCCGCAAGCGATTTCCGGAGATTCTCAATCCGGACCAGATGTATGAAGTACGAGAAGCGCCATGAGCGAGTAGGCAAGAAGGAGGAACGATGGCAGAGAAGAGT
>MFGX01000074.1:4481-4757 GCA_001778455.1 Candidatus Fraserbacteria bacterium RBG_16_55_9
GGAGCTGAAATGCTGGTGACACCCCAAACCCCTCAGAATCCGGAAGCGCTAGGACAGATAAAAGAACTCGTTCGAAGGATTGGTCGTCTTGCCGAAGACGCCTCTATAACCAATAAGGCGATTAAGGAACTAAAAGACAAAATTGAATTTGATAGGATCACTGACGAGGAAAAGATAGGAATAATAGCCGCGTACATAAAGAGTATAGCAGGAGGCATCGCTTATAATATCACGAGCTTCTGGCGGCTGCCTCTACTACCAGAGCCATTAGGGAAA
>MFGX01000074.1:4867-5148 GCA_001778455.1 Candidatus Fraserbacteria bacterium RBG_16_55_9
AGTAAAGCTGGGGGCAGAAGAGATCCCTAGGCAGCTTATTGAGGACCAGGTACAGGCATTTACCAAGGGTGTTACGAATCCAAGAGAGGATACAACAACTTGGGAAGCGCAGTCTGACAAATACGTCGCAAGAATAACTCTTCTTTATGGCTGGAATGAAGCAGATCTAGCTGCACGTACCCTAGAAGTCTTTACAGGTCTGCCCATCAAAGAGATAAAAAATCCCATGTTAGAAAGCAAAGTTAGGGCTGGTATAGAAGCAGCACATTCTAGCGTTCATG
>MFGX01000075.1:0-3763 GCA_001778455.1 Candidatus Fraserbacteria bacterium RBG_16_55_9
CGCTCATGATCTTCCGCGAGATCGGGCCGGTTCTGACGGCTCTCATCGTCGCCGGGCGCGTGGGAGCCGCAATCACGGCAGAGCTCGGCACCATGGTGATTACGCAGCAGATCGATGCGCTCCGGGCCTTGGCTACCAATCCCGTGCGGTTTCTGGTGGTGCCGCGCTTTCTCGCGTTGGTCATCGGGCTTCCACTCCTCACGGTCTTTGCGGATGTTGTGGGCGTCTTGGGGGGCTATCTCGTGGGGATCACGCAGCTGAACATCGGCTCTCAACTCTACTTCGAGATGGCTACCATGCTCCTTTCGCTCAAGGACCTCTGGACCGGGCTGGTCAAGGCCCTCGTATTTGCCGTCATTATCTGTATCATCAGCTGTTTTGATGGGCTCCGGACGGAAGGGGGAGCTGAGGGCGTCGGCCGGGCAACCACGTGGTCGGTCGTGATCTCGTTCACGCTGATCATCGCGGCGGATTCGTTCTTCACCGCGATCTTCTATTTTATCGGGCAATGAGCGCGATTGAGATTCAAGGGCTCTTCAAGTCGCTCGGGGGAAGACCCGTGCTGCGTGGGGTGGATCTACCCGTCGAACGCGGGGAGATCCTGGTCATCATCGGGCGAAGCGGTTGCGGCAAGACGGTATTGCTCAAGCACATGATTGGCTTAATGAAACCCGACGGGGGCCGTGTGCTCGTGGATGGGGTAGAGCTTGGCCTGCTTTCGGAACGCGAGTTGGATCGCACTCGGCTCAAGTTCGGGATGCTCTTTCAAGAAGCGGCGCTCTTCGATTCTCTGACCGTCTTTGAGAACGTCGGCTTTGCCCTCCTGGAGCATACGAAGATGAGCAGAGAATCCATCCGGGCGCGCGTGAAGGAGTGTCTAGCGCTTGTGGGGTTGGATGATGTGGAGGATCTCTACCCGGAAGCGCTCTCCGGCGGAATGAAGAAACGCGTCGGCCTGGCCCGGGCCGTGGCCATGAGCCCCGAGATCATCTTGTATGATGAGCCGACGTCCGGGGTAGACCCTCTCATGGGAGGAGAGATCAATCTGTTGATCCAGAAGTTACGGGACCAGCTCAACGTTACATCGCTGGTTGTGACTCATGATCTGGAGAGTGCGCTGAAGATTGGAGACCGCATTGCCCTGCTGGAAGGCGGCAGGATCGTTGCGTTGGGTACGCCCGCAGAGTTTCAAGCGATGAATGATCCGGTAGTAAGAGAATTCTTCCGTTCGTAGGAGGCATCCATGGAAAGAGAGGGTCGCCATGTCTGGAAAGTAGGGTTATTTGTTGCTGTGGGTCTGCTTGTGACTGCAGGGATTGTCCTGGCGATTCGGGATTGGCGACTGCTGCGCTCGGGCTATGAGATCCATGTGTACTTCGATTCTGCGGCTGGGCTCTTGGCAGGTGCTCCCGTCAAGTTTGCTGGAGTTGGGGTCGGAGAAGTCGAGAACATCCAGATCGTGCGCGAGGGCTCCTCTCCGCCCTCAACGCACGTGAAGCTCGATCTATGGCTTCCGGAGGGGCTCAAGATCCGAGACGACGATCAAGTGTTGATTGGAATGCTGGGGCTCTTGGGTCAAAAATATGTAGAGATCCTGCCGGGACCCGGCAAGGGGCGCATTCTCAAAGCAGGGGATACGCTTGTGGGCGCCGGAACCGTCTCTGAACTGGAGCTCACCCAGCGATTCGCTCATGTGCTCACCCAGTTGGAAGCGGCGTTAGATTCTGCAAACATGCTCGTGACTGACCCCAAGATCTTGCAGCAAGCAGAGAACCTGGCGAGGCGTCTAGACCAGACGACCCAGCAAGCAGAGGCGCTCATGCAACAATGGCGGAGCGTCGGAGAGAAGAGCTCCTCACTGGTCGACGAAGTTCGGCAGTGGGCCCCTTTCGTCGCATTGGGGGCAGCCCTTCTCATCTATCTTGTGGCGCGTTAGTGAGTCTAGATGTGAGTTGAGCCCATCTGCTCTAGTTTCTCACTCAGCACTTTCTCTAGTAGATCCAAGTGTGCTATGAGGAAGCTCCCGACGAATGGGTGCTCTGTAAGGCCAGATCGTCCGCAGATCATCATGTGGAGCATGGAGCCTGCTGGGCGCTCGCAACTCATGGCAGGGGGCATCTGACTCATCATGCTCTGCTCGTTCTGCATTTGCCCATGCCCTTGAAGCATGTTGCCCATCTGCTGCGAATTCTCTCGATCGAGATTGATTCCAAAGTGATCCAGCCACTCTTCGACATGATCTTTAAATCGATCAAGGAACTCCGTCTTAGAAGGCGTCTTAAGGTTGATCCTGAGCTCCAGCTTATGGTCAGGCTCTGCCGGAGCCATCATTCCCTGAAAGGGCCGTGCGGTCTGTGTCTGCTGGCGGCCGAGATGTTGGGCGATAAACTCGCGCAAGATCTCCGCTTGTTTCAGTGTGAGCAGGTCTTTGGCTTTCTCAATGGACGTCCGGAGTTTCTCTTGGAATACTTCTCTGGCTTGAGCGACTTTATCATCAAAAGGCTTTACGGCTTCTGCAAAGTCATCGCGGTTTCCATTATAACTGGCAAGAAAATCTCGTAGTTCTTGTTGAGCTTGCAGAATTGCTTGTTCGCTTGTGCGCAAATCTGAGACCATCTCTTTGAATGACGCCACTTGATCGCGGCTCAACCCCATTTCATTGATGAGGCGGTGCAGCCCGATTTCCATCTGGAGCTGCATACGGTCGACTGCCGGCTGAGCCGTGGGAGATTGCGCCATCTGGCTATTCACGATTTGAGGAATGGAAAAGGCAAGAACTAGAGCCAAAACTCCCAGTGCTCCCAAGATCACACCAAGCTTCTTCATAGAAACCCCTCCTCGTTCGATCTGCCGAAGTGTCTTGATTATATTGGCGTTAATGAAGATTCTGATACAGCTCTTCTCGAATTAAGGTCCGACCGCAACCCAGATGGGATTCGTGAGAGCGAGATATTTTCGTTGCGCGTCGACCAAACGCACAGCGTACCAGCCATTGCTAATGGGAACGTCCTCAAACGAAATTGTTTGTGCTTGGCCGCTCAACTCGAATGCCTGAACACGCTCCCCGTTGCGAATGATCTCTGCTTTGGCGCCATCGAGCGATGCAACACTGCGAACGTCTGCTGTGAGCGCGATCTTTGCTCCAGACCTGAGCTGCACGGTATCCCCCGGAATCGCGTTCCCGTTGGCTGTTACGAGCAGCATCGGACCGTACGTGACAAACGCATGTCCGGCTTTGAGCGATTCGATGAATGTTTCAGAGGAGAGTGTCCCGTTAACGAACACGTACGTTCGGGGCGTTCCGTATTGGTCGCCGAGCTCCTTCCAGTCGTGATCGTCGGAGACAGCTGTAGCAACATAGTGTTTGCCCTCATTCCAGTACTGAAACATCTGCAAGATTGTATAGTTATCGCTGTCACCGAAAGAGCCGTTGAAGACTTCTGCCGCATCGAAGGAAGGGTCGAACTCCGGTTGGTTTCGCGCGAAGAAGTATCCTCCCATCGCATCGAGTGGGTGATTGACTTGAACGATCGCTGCGCCCTTGG
The DNA here is from genome assembly GCA_001778455.1 of Candidatus Fraserbacteria bacterium RBG_16_55_9. Taxonomy (GTDB): domain Bacteria; phylum Bipolaricaulota; class Bipolaricaulia; order RBG-16-55-9; family RBG-16-55-9; genus RBG-16-55-9. Next base: position 3,546 of record MFGX01000075.1, read on the forward strand.
CTCGCGCTTCTTCAAAGAACTGGCTGGGCACCTTGTCGAATTTGAACTCCACTAGCTCGCCCAGCCGCAGTGGGTATGGATTGAAATGTCCCCATTTTATTGTGGTGATCTCCTCGCTCAGGACGAAAGGAACGCCTCGTTCTCGCGCGGTCTGGGCGAACAGCTCGTGGCCATCCACCGAATTGTGATCGCTGATGAACAGCATGTCCAGATCGGCA
>MFGX01000075.1:3796-4449 GCA_001778455.1 Candidatus Fraserbacteria bacterium RBG_16_55_9
GTCCCTCCGTGGTTCTTGATCCCGAAATCTCGCTCCATGGCGGCAGCGCTGGCGATCGTATGTGCGTGCAAATCCCCGGAGTAGTAGCCGGCGGCACGAGGATTTAACAGTCTTTCGATCTGCACGGTTACGTTCACTGGAGAGCCCGGTTTCACGGAGACATCAACAATCTGAGGTAATGAAGTGAAGCCCGCTCCGTGTTCGACCCTCAATTTGTAGTCGCCGGGGGACAGCTGGAACTGAGTGCGGCCGGGGGTGTGCACATCCGTGTACTCCACCCCTGTCGTCCGATTGTCTTGGATGATGCGAATCAGTGCATCGGCGGGTTCTCCGCTGGCTGTCACATTCACAGTCACAACGGAAACAGGCTGCGAAGCCAAGGGGAGATTCAGCGCGAGCCAGAGCGTAAGAGCACTCAGCGCCAAGAGCTTCCATCGAGTCTTCACTTGAGCACTCCCAAGGCGACCAAGACGAGCAGAATGAGCAGTATTACGGGCACTATGTACAAAGGCATGCGTGCTGCAGGTTTCTCAGGTGTCGGGGTAGAAGTGGTCGAAGTGGACGTGGCGGGCGCGGGTTGAATGACGCCACAGGCGATGCGAGCACCGCTGTTGCCGGACGGGTCTGTCTTCTGGTCGTCTAGGCTGGCATGG
>MFGX01000075.1:4469-9020 GCA_001778455.1 Candidatus Fraserbacteria bacterium RBG_16_55_9
GTCATCGAAGAGAGAAAGGGGACCCGGCATCAGGGTCACCCGATCGGTGGTCGCTTCGAGTGTGCCTGTTCCATCGGTCCCGACCCGCGCGTTCGGCAAATCTCCGGCATGGGGGCCATCTGGGTTTTCTAAGCCATGCTTCTTGCTCAATGGGTTGAAGTGTGGCCCCGCGGACGTGAAATCAGGAGGCTCACACTGGCCGACAGCGTGAATATGCGCACCATGAAAGCCGGGGGAAAGATTTCTCAGCTCGATCGTGACATGAACGGCTGTCTCCTCTTGAACGAAGGTGGCCGTACCTACTACTTCTCCCTGGGAGTCACGAAGCTCAGCCATGGCCTGCTCCCCCTTGGCCGTTGCACTGAGGCTTAGTGCAAGCATCAGTGCGAAAGCGAGAGTCAATGAAGCTGCTGCATACTTCAGCATCTTATTCACGGGTGCAGCCTCCTTACGGCTGAACGATGAGTGTGCCTTCGATGTTGTGCCCGTGCAATTTATGGGTGATGAAGAACGTTCCTGCTTGGTCAGGAGTGAACTCAACTACGGTCAACTGGCCCACTTCCACATCGAAAGGTTGAACATTAAAGACGGGCTTCTGGCCTGCCTCATCGCTGCTGATGGCAATCGTTGGGTGGGACCCGTCGGTCGCGGTGTTAAACAGCCGCACCTTGACACCCTTCTTGACCGTCAGTGTTGCGGGGTAGATCTTGAGGTCTTTGAGGCTGTGGATGAGCGAAAATTCTTGGACTTGTTCTTCACGGGTGACAATAACTGTAGCTGTCATCGAAGGGTGGATGCTGCAGAAATAATCAAACGTGCCTGGGGTGTTGAAGGTAAACTGAAAGGTTTGGCCTCTGCCTAAGCTGCCTGAGTTGAAGGCACCATTGCGGCCGGTCACCGTATGAGGAGTGCTGTCCTTGTTCGTCCACGTAATAGTCGTCCCGACGGGAATGGTGATACTCGCGGGGCTGAAGGCGAAGTTTTGAATGTCAATGGTGACACTTGATTGCGGCTGTCCGGGGGATGAAGTGATCAGCACCAATGCGGCGGCCAAGACGATCAACTGAAATAACTTGCTTCTCATGACTCCTTCCTCCTATCCAATGATGTAATCGGGAAGCATACTCCTCTTGGCGTAGGCTGTCAAGAGGAGTAGAGTCTCAGAATTTTCTCGGGGCTCCTCCGACCTGCGTTCGCACGGGGATCCCTTCCCACTCGCTAGGTGCTTTGTCCACCACGGGGCTGCTTGCCTCCTTCACCAGCACGACGATCTCATACTGTCCTGAAGCTCCCATAGATATTCCTGCGCCCACAAATCCGGGTTCACCCGCAAGCAATTTGACAAGCTTGCGCTTGGCTTTCTCTACTTGAGATGAAGTGTGCTCAGTCACTTGCAGGCTCCTCTCTCACGTTGTGATGCGCACGCCCAGGTGCCGAAGGATGCGCTGAATCGGGATAGCGAATGTGACCTTCTCGCTCCCTGCGAAGAGGAGCGCGACGACTCTTCCTTTGGGATCCACGATGGCCGAGCCGGAATCTCCCGGTTTACTGAATGAGTCATCAATACCTTCGATCACGATTACGTCGTCCACGCGGACAGAGCCTTGATCGTACTCCACGTCAAAGACATCGAAGTTGACCACGCGCACGATTCCTTCCGTCAGTCCCGTCGTCCTGCCGGACTTGCGCACGGATAGCCCCAGGCTCGGTTTGGCTGCACCCGAGGGTGTGCCGATCTCTAGGATGCTCCGATCTACATCTATTGGGCGATCAAACTCGGCAATGGCCGCATCCATCCAGTTTCTGCGATTGCCGAACTTGAGAGGAACAAAACGGCTCAGTCTTGCGATTTGATCTGAATTCTTGCCTCCGTCGAGGGTGCCGGGCTGCACCACTCCAGCTCCCGGCTTTGTCCGGTTCTCATCAGCCAGTACGTGGTTATTGCTCAAAGCGTAGAGGCGCTGCGAATCTTTCTTATCGACAACTACGATGCCTAAGGTGCCAGCAAAACGAAAATCTACCGCGTTGAGGTCGAGGCTGATGGAAACTCCTCCAGGGACAGGGCGATGCCGTTGCTGCTGAGAGATGGCAAACTTTGTTGGATACCCTACGCCTTCGATATCTGTGGGAATGCCGTCGATTTCTGTTGGGATAAGATCTGCTGATTTGATCTTGCCCTTGGGGAATTTCTTGGCAACCAGAACCTTCACGCACATCTCGCCGGTTCGTTTGTTTGAGGTCACTTTCTCGCCAATGCCGAGTCCGACGAGATTGACGTCGGGTAGGGGGTGAAAGCGTTTCGCTTTGCGCAGCGAAAGCGCTTGAGGGGTGATTCGTTGTGCGGGGCGAAAGAGGCGATCGCGCAGGTTCGTCTTCGCTGCGATCAACTCGTTACGAATTTTCCCGTAGATCGGATTCTTCGTGTGCGAACCATTGTCTCTTTTCACTTTAGCCTCCCTCATCATGGCTTGCCTAAACCATCGTTAGAGGCCCCAGTTGTCACCGCCTAGCCTTTTTGTGAAAGAACAAATCCGCAGTAAAGCTTTCATTCATCCGCTAGGTGCATTGACAATTGCATGCAATTCCTCGTCACTGCACTTGTCTCTTTCTAATTCAATTTCATAGTCGGCCTGTAGACCCATCCAGAACTCAACGGAATTCCCAAAGTAGGCGGCGAGTCTGCGAGCGGTATCTGGGGATAATCCCCGCTTCTCATTGATCAAATCATTCACGCGGGGCGCTGGAACTCCAAGACCTTTGGACAGAGCGTAGGCGGAAAGATCGCGACCTTTCATAAATTCCTCGCGAAGAATCTCGCCAGGGTGTACAGGGGGTCTCCGCTTTGCAGTTTTCCTCATGATGCTCCTCCTCTCCTAGTGATAATCGACAGCCTCTACGTTTGACGCATCGCCGTGGTGCCAGTTGAAGCAGATTCTCCATGGGTCATTCACCCGAATGCTGTACTGCCCTTCACGATCACCTTTGAGCTTCTCCAATCGATTACCTAAAGGAACTCTCAAATCATTCAGTGACATCGACCTATGCAAGATTCGCAGCTTTCTGAGGATTGAATCTTGGAGGTCATTGGATATTCCTTTCACCAACTCACGGTTGAAGATTCTCTCAGTCCTCCTATCCGTGAAGCTGATGATCATCGCAACACAACTTTAACATACTCTGTTAATAACGGCAAGTGTTAAATTCTTGGCCTAATTGGTGCGTTCGTGGTCATGCCCAACCACGTGCATGGGGTCATCGCCCTTGGAGATTCCCCATCACGACCACGACAGCAGGGTAGGGGCAAAGCACTTGCGGCGAACGCTTCGCCCCTACAGGGCTGAGAGTGGGCTTTCCCTGTATAGGCCTGAAGAAGACAACTAATACTGGTACATATCCACCATGTTGCCGTGCGCATCCTTGAGCTCTGCACTATCTGAAGCATCATTCCATGCCTCACGGAAGAAGCCATCCGCGGGGTCTTGGAGCAGTTGGCCCATTCGGACTTGCTGGTCGCCGCCCCATGAGGATCTCGCTTGGGCATATGACCTGTGTTTTACCAAAGACGCTGGTTTCGTGCATAATGTTCGTCAAATACGCGGTTCTTCGAGGACGAAACTCCTGCGGGTCATCCTCCCACAAGAACCTGCGAAACCATTTGTGAATGGCTTCGTGCACGCCTTTCAGAAGAGCGACTGGTCACGCTACGAGAATGGCAGCGATTGGTCATATTTCAATTTGCACGATCATTCGGGGAGCTCTGCACCGTCCGAAGGGTCCATCTGCGCGGTAGTTGTGGTTTCTCATGTTGGACAGCCGAACTGCGACGCGGTATCGTATGGCTATGAGACGGAAGTTTCGCAACGAGTTTACGGCCATCATCGAGCGTGATGGAAAGTGGTACATCGCGTACTGCCCGGAGATCCCGGGAGCCAATGGTCAAGGCAGAACCAAGGAAGAGGCCCGCCAGAACCTTGCTGAGGCGATTGCCCTGATTCTGGAGGACCGTCGTGAAGATGCTCTCCGGGGTCTCCCACGGGGGGCAGCACGAGAGACGGTCTCAGTCAAGTGAAGCGCAGTAGCTTGCTTAGGCATCTTCGCAAGCATGGCTGCTACCTGAAGCGGGAAGGGCGTTCTCACTCTTTGTGGTGCAATCCAAGCACAGGAGCGGTTGAGGCAGTGCCTCGCCATACCGAGATTTCCAACAAGCTGGCCAAGAAAATCTGTCGGAAACTCTCAGTTCCTGAGCCGGGTCGTCCGTGAATCGACTTCTAACACACAAGGATGGCCCGTTCGGAAGAGGGCAATTAATACTGGTACATATCCACCATGCTGCCGTGCGCATCCTTGAGCTCCGCGCCGTCCGAAGCATCATCCCATACGTTGTCCATGGAGGGCGTGGTTAGCTTCGTCAGCCAATGGAGATCGCGAGCATCCTCAAATGGCCGATCGTTGCGAGGACCAGAGTGGATGCGCAGGACATCGTATGCCCGAATGGTGCAACAGTTGTCATTGACGGAGACGGGCTCAAACTGGAAAGTCTGGCCGCTCTTG
>MFGX01000076.1:0-4092 GCA_001778455.1 Candidatus Fraserbacteria bacterium RBG_16_55_9
ACTAGACATCTCCCACAAGATGTGTTATAATTTGTTAGTTATCTGCAACTTGCTAGGCCAATTCTTTAGGAATAACCTGCCAAGTCCTGACTCACCAGTATGTAACCCAGGATGCCCAACGGTAAACCCGTCGCACATGGGTAGAACAGCTCGAGAGTCAAATCCCATGCAGATTGTAGGAGGGTTGACTTATGGCCACTGGGAAAGTCAAATGGTTTAACATCTCCAATGACTTCGGCTTCATCGTGCAGGACAGCGGCGAAGCTGATCTCTACGTTCATTTGTCCGGCATTAAGGGAGAAGGCGAAAAGTCGTTGAGCGAGGGCCAAGCGGTCGAGTTCGACATCGAGCACCACGCCAAGGGCCTTCGCGCCATCAACGTCGTCGCGAAGTAACTGACGACGACTCGAAACGGAGATTGACCCCGGTAGGGACGTTGCGCCCCTACCGGGGCATCTTGTTGTAGGCTGAAAACGAACGTAGAGAGTTCCGAGCTAAAGAGAGAGTCGGTTGCAGCCTAATGAGAGCTTTGTTATACTTCATACAACACAAATTCAGTGAGGTTGAGGTGGTCTGACTGGAGCGCGCATACGAAGTCATGTACATCATCCGGCCTGACATTGACAAGGCTGAGTACGAACAGGTCACGGCTCGGTACGAACAAGCCATCAAAGAGAACGGTGGCAATGTCAAGGAAGTGGACGAGTGGGGCACCCGCCCGTTTGCGTATGAGATCGATCACTATGACAAGGGATATTACGTTCTCATGACGTTCACTCTGGATACGACGAAACTCCCAGCGCTGGAGGAGCGTTTCAAGCTGGACGAGCGGGTCTTGCGCCATCAGGTCGTCCGCCTAGAGGAGCAAGCGAGCGTCCCCAGCCAGGCTGCGGCAGCGTAGAGGGCTGCAAGGGAGGGGAGTGCGATGGCAGGGCTCAATCGAGTGATCTTGATCGGCAATCTCACGGACGATCCAGAGTTGCGTTACACGCAGAACGGTGTCGCCCGAACGCGCTTCTCTATCGCAGTCAACCGCCGGTACCGCGACCGAGAGGGTAACATGCAAGAAGAAACCACGTTTGTGCCGATCGTGGTCTGGGGGCCGCAAGCGGAGAACTGTGCCAATTATCTAGGGAAAGGGCGCTCGGTGGCTGTGGATGGCCGGCTGCGCATTGACACCTTTGAGACGGAAGAGGGCGAGCGGCGCAAGGTGGCGGAAGTGATCGCGGAGACCGTCCAGTTCTTGGGCGGCGCGGGGAAACCACGTGAAACCGGAGAGAACGTGGAAACGCCACCGGCAGCGGCAGCACCCGATGCGCCCCAGACGCCCCAAGAGAAAGGGGGAGATGAGGAGGGCCCCTTCTGATGAAACCCATGAATCGCAGGCCACGGCAGAGGTGCGAGTTCTGCAAGCATGAGGCTTCCTTCGCCTACACAAGACCGGATGAGCTCCGGCGCTATGTGAACCGCGTGGGGAAGATCCTGCCGCGGCGGGTGAGCCGCTTGTGCGCGAAACATCAGCGTATGCTCAGCCGTGAGGTCAAGCGGGCTCGGGCGATGGCACTCCTGCCTTATGCGGTAGAATCATGATTCCTGCCTTTCAGCACGCCAGCTAGGCTCGTGTGGCACAATAAAAAGGCGTGAGCTGCTGCCTTTCTAACTCTTTATCATGGACTGGAGCATACTCGGGAAGGTTGCCAGCATTGTCCTCATTGACCTGGTGCTCAGCGGAGACAACGCGCTGGTCATCGGGATGGCAGCTCGAGATCTGCCTAGCCGCCAGCGGCGTTGGGCCATCCTCTGGGGGACTGTCGCGGCGATCGTGCTGAGGGTATCGTTCACGATTCTGGCAGCCCTCCTGCTCTTCAATTTCCCTGGGCTTCGCTTGGGCGGTGGGCTGCTGCTCATATGGATTGCCGTCAAACTCTTGGCCAAGCCTCCTTCCGAGGAACAGGTGGGAACTGGGCATGGTCTGTGGGAGGCCATCCGCATCATCGTGGTCGCCGATGCCGTGATGAGCCTGGACAACATTCTGGCCGTGGCTGGGGCATCTCACGGCGATCTGGCCCTGCTGATCTTCGGCCTGGCTCTCAGTATCCCGCTGCTTATGGGAGGAGCAGTCCTCGTTGCGTACTTGATGAACCGCCTACCTTGGCTTAACTGGCTAGGCGGTGCTGTGCTCGCCTGGGTTGCTGGAGAAATGATCGTCAATGACCCGCTGCTTCGCGATCGCCTGGAGAATGCGCTGCTGGCCCTTCATTGGGTCATCCCCTTGCTCCTTACTCTCGTTGTAGTGGTCGCTTCTTACATCTGGGTGCGCCGCAGGGGTGCTGCGCCCGCAGAGTCTCAGCATTAACGCAGCAACACGAACTTCTCCACTTTGCCTCGAATCGCACTTCCGTCCATTCCGCGCACAGTAACGAGGTAGAGATAGACCCCATTGGCCTGTGTCGTTCCCCAGCGAAGCGTCAAACGGTTCCCCCGTGTGCTCTCTTGAGCAACTCGCCGACCGCTGAGGTCAAAGAGTTGCACATCCATGCTGGAAATTCCCTGCCCCTGCACGACGAATGTGACTGAGTTCTTCGTCAAAGAGGCGAGTTCCCAGGTGATGGATTCCGGTTTGGGTGACAACAGAGAATTCTCGGAGGAAGAGATGGGCATGGCGGTTGGCGAAACCGGGATCTTCGCGAAGAAAGCGTCTGGATCCGGTCGGAAGGCTCCCATCGTCTTGCAGGGGAACAATTCGTTGTAGCCAGCATAGCGCGGGTTTGCTGCATAGCTCCCGCCGATGGCGAAAATGTGACCTCCGGCGCTCGCCCCCTGGATTTCAGCGCGAGGCACTTTTAAGAAGGGGCCGTATTGCCATTTGTTGCTGATCGTGTCGTAGATTCGGACACGACTGCTCGGAGCGTACGATGGGCTGTAGCCGCCAAATAAGACGATCTTGTCGCCGCAGGCGGCTGCGCCCTCGCTAAAGCGGGTGATGGGAATGCTCAGCCCTTGTCGCCATGTATCGGTGACAGGGTCATAGACCTCGACGCTAGACAGTGGGCCGCCTTCGTCCTTGTTGTACCCACCGAGGACGTAGATCTTATTGTTTACCGCGACCGTGGCGAAGTCCATGCGCGCGGTCGGCAGGGGCGCTCTCGTCTCCCATCGTCCTGTATTGATATTATAGGATTCATTGACATCCAGAGCTTGACCACATGCTACGTAGAGGCTGCAATCTCTCCCGCCGATCGCGTAGATCGTGCTTCCTACCCTAGCCATGCCGAAGCCCGCCCGAGGAGTGGGCATCGGTGGGAGTTGGGTCCAGCTATTCGTGAGCGCATCGTAACGATCGAAGCTAGCCAGAATGTCTCCCGCGGGCAGCGAGCGACCTCCGGCGACATAGGCGTAAGGGCCGTATGCCGCAGCGGCGGCATCGGCTCGCCTCACCGGATCTGGGGCCAACGTGACCCAGTGGTTTGAGGCAGGCAGATAGGCTTCGTTCGTTCCCGTGTCGGCCACCGTGGGCAGGTCTGTGTAGTACCCGCCGATGGCCAGTACGGCATCGCCCACACCCACCACAGCGGCCTCTTGGCGTGGGCGAGGCATGCTGGCTCCCGTGCGCCAAGTGAGCGCCTGGTTGCGGTTGTCTCCCCAGGCCGCATAGAAGTAGTTCTTATCAGCCACAATCTGATCATAGTCACCCATATAGCAGCTGCCGTAGGTCTCGACGGGTGGAATGGGCGAAGAGGCTGAGCTCATTCGGATATTCGGCTCAAATGTATGACCGCCGTCGCGTGAGATGGCGAGGTATTTGTCGTACTTCAAGTTCGCGGGATCCTTGCGCCGATCGTTGAAGCTGACCCCGATAGTGCCATCAGGAGACACGGCGATGAACGGGAAGAACTGATCGTTTGGGGTTCGATCGTCGCTGATCTTCACTGGTTCGCTCCAGGTCACACCGCCGTCGGAGGAGCGGATGAAGTAGACGTCCGCTTGGTCTGGGCCGGTCGGATTGCTTTCATAGACGGCGTAGACTTCCCCGTTGGCGGGATTCACAGCGAGGGAAGGCGACTGCCCTATGCGGACGTCGCCCTTGAGCAC
>MFGX01000076.1:4157-8768 GCA_001778455.1 Candidatus Fraserbacteria bacterium RBG_16_55_9
CATCGGCCCCAAAGGTCTTGCCGCCATCCGTTGACTTGGAGAGGCGTAGAGCCGAGGCATCGCCGTCGTCGTAGAGCACGTAGAGTTCGCCGTTTGGCCCAACGCGGGGAATGGAGTCTTGAAAGTTTCCGGGTGGCGAGACGGGCATCGCTTTCGAGAAGCTGAGCCCGCCATTGGTCGAGCGCGAGATCATGATCTGATCGAATGTCCCCGGCGGTGGGCTGGCCATGAAGTCCGTCCAGGTCACATAGATGGTGCTGTCATGCTCTCCTCCGGAGTTATCTACGGTCATGAATTCTTTGTCTTGGAAGTCGGCGGGGTCAAGACCCACGCTCGCCTCCACGGGAGGGCTGAAGGTTTTGCCTCCGTCGGTGGATTTGGAGACGCCGATGATCGAGGCGCCGTCGGGTCGGATGGCCAGTGTGGCAAAGTAGAAGTTTCCTTGTCGATCGGCTTTTACGTCTGGGTCCCCGATGTTGAGACCTCCCGGCATGGGCGGGATGACTCCACCATCGTGCCAGGTCCGTCCACCGTCGGTGGAATAGCCGTAGCCGGTCAAGCTTAGGGTAGAGAGATATTGGCCATCGTCGTTCCATCCCGCGACCAGATGTGATCCTGAGACCTCGATCGTGGCTTCGTTCTGCTCTGTCAAAGAGGGGATCGTATCTTGAGCGCGATCGTTGATGATCTGATCGAGAGCATGTAAATCCTCACCGTCCTGGCTGCGAAGCGCTTCTGGACCGTAGCGCAATTGGAGATATCGTTGTGCGGTTGCGGAGAGGTAGTCGCGTGCGGGAGATTTCAGAAGCCAGCGATGCAGATTTTGATCTGAATAGCTTTCCCACTCTTCGGTTGTCAGCGTAGCCAAGCCTTGGCCACTGAGCAGAAGTAACAAGATCAACGCGAGGGACCATCGTCGCATGAAGGAAAACCTCCTTGAGTCTAATGATGGCTGAATTGTAAGTGGAATGGTTCGCTGCGCCAAAAGCGTCGGGGCACCCCCAAAGTTGGGAGTGCCCCTGCTTTCAGTCGTTTCGTTCTTGTGATGCTGTAAGGCTACTCCGTGCTTAAAGCCTTGTGGATGCGATATTGAGCTTCCATGAGGTGAGCCTGACTCATGGCATCCAAGTTGCCCGAGCCAAGCACCCGCGTGATGGCTTCATTGAGCCGCACGAGCTCCGCGAAAGCCAAGCCGCGAGCCTCATCCGCCACAGGCGCTACAGTAAGAGAGCTTGGCCAGGTCGCCGCAGCAGCCTGAGCGGGTTTTATGGTCGTGGCGAGCGCGATTAGTTTGTCAAGGTATGCGCTCTGAATTGCCCGTTGGAACGAGTCAAGAGGCGGTTGGCCGTTGAGCACGTCCGACCAGATGGTGTTTGTAAAACCCTGGAAGAGCTCATCCAGCGTGAAGGGGTTCTCCTCGTCCGATCGATAGGCGTTGTCGCGGATGCGCGAGAGCCTCTCGGGCCAGAAGGCCATATCGAGCAACCTCACGCGTGCGCTCGTAATGATGTCATGGAATGGATACGTGAAGCGAATACCAAACTGCCAGCTGCACGCCCAGTCCAAGCAGCGCTCCGGAGGCAGCTTGTCCATTAGTTCTTTCGGAAAGTCGCGCAGGGCATTGGGTGTATAGGCCTCGAGGATGAAATCTAGCCCCTGTCTCTGCTCATCTGCGGGCAGGACTTTGAAGGGAGTGATCCCCATTGGGTCGGCCTCGTGGGCCCGAGTGACCTCTACGCCTCCCAGCACGGGCATATAGTAGAAATAGCCTCGGAACTGCTGGTAGAGCAGAGTCTGGACCGCGCTCCGAAGCGGCCAGAGTTCTTTACCCTTGCCGATGACCCGACCCTCCAGTCCTGTCCAGAGCCGGTCCGTCAGTTTCTGCAGATCATGATAGTAGGAGACCGGGTCGGAGCCCAAGTCAAACTGAGAGATGCTGGGGTCCACCGAGTAGGGTCCCAGCTGGGCATCCTCGTCGGTGCCATAGAGGTGCTCGCGCTCGGAGTGTTCCTCGGCGATGGCCTCCAGTTGAGGGTGCGGTTCCAGGGTTTCGTTGCCCACCGGCATGTACCCCCATTGAATCACCCAGGTGTCATAGGTACCGACGGTGGAGTGGAAGTACTCTCCTTGCTGGCTGCGATCGGATGAGATATTGGGAGGGGCGTACTCCATGACGGATGCTGTAAGACCGTTCTGCGCCGTGAATTCCTTGTTTTCGAGTTGGTCATTTGGCGTTGCCATGCTGGCTTTGAAGTTGTGGCGTAGACCAAGCGTGTGACCTACCTCATGCATGGCGAGGTCTTTGAGCGCATCTCCCACGTATTCAGTGGGCACTTGACCGTCTTGCCCAATTACACCGTCTGCCATGAGCGTGTAGCGCAGAAGAGCCAGATGCGGTTCCAGTCCAGGGCCATAGCCACAGAGAAGCTGGGCTGCGTTTGGGTTGAGCAGTCGGGCGATTCTCAGGGCTTCGGCCTCCTGATCCAGATACTCTAACGGGCTATCTACCATTCGCTTGTACTGTCCGGTAAGTCCGGCGATTTCGTCTGCGACGATGAGGATGTCGGCGTTCAGGATTTCACCACTTCGAGGGTCGGCATCGGAAGGCCCAATGGCGCCGAAGATGGGTGCGACTGTAGAGATCCAGCGGATGGTGGAGTATCGAGCATCCCCTGGATCCCAGTTCGGGTCATTCGGTTGATCCATGGCAACGATGGCGTTCTTAAACCCCGCAGCCTCAAAAGCCTTATTCCAGGCCTCAACTCCGGCCTTGATGTAGACGCGAAATTCCTGGGGGATGGTATTCTCGAGATAGAAAACGATGGGCTTGACGGGCTCCGAGAGAGGTGCGTATGGGTCTTTCTTCTCCAGACGCCACCGGTTGGCGAGCCGAACCGTGTTCGTGGGTCCTGATTGCCTGCTGAAGTCTTTGTACGTTGCAGCCCAGGTAAAGTAGCCCACGCGGTCATCAGCAAGCCGCGGCTTCATAGGCTGATCTGGCAGAGCCAGAACGCTGTAGTGATACGAGATAGGCAGGCTCTTCTCATCGGTCAGAGTCTGACTGGGGATGGGGCCCGAAGATGCGAAGGTCAGATCCACTTGGATCTCCACGTTCTCTGGGAACCCCTTGACGGAAGCGATTGCCGAGCGACTCCGGTCAAGGCCAAAGCCCACACCGTAAAGCGCCGGAAGTACATCTCGGAGATTCGGCCAGTCGGAAATGAAGAGGCCGGTCGCGTCGATGAGGTAGCGCCCATTCTCTTTATCTCGCGCTACGATGGGGAATGACTGGCGCACGGATTCACTGAATCCCAGGCTGGCCATTCTGCCCAAGGGGGTTCCTGGATCTGCTCGGAAGTATGGATTCCGGGTGACCAGTTCGATCTTCTCGTTGCGCATCCGGAAGGTCAACATGTCCTGGTCCAGCGGATAGCCGGTGAGCAAGAAGCCTTCGCCAATCCCCCGGGCCATCTGGACTGTGACCAGGAAATCCTTCCCGAAGTGTTCCTCATCGACCTCCAGGAAGAGGCTTCCGTCTTTGGTCCTATAGGTGTTGAAGTATCCGGGGATCGCCTCCATACTGGCGACGGCCTGATCTAAACTGGGGGCCTCTTGTGCGGTGGCTGGTGCGAGATCCCCTGAGAGAGTTACGAGCATACCTGCCAATAAAACGAATAACGATCCTGCAATGGCGAGCCGTACAGTTCGGCTCATCCGATTGAGCATAACGTACTCCTCCTTTTGATGAGCTCTTTCACCGCTTGAGCGATGTCATCCAGTATATCTTATTCGAGAAGACCGCTCCAGAGGAGTATTTTGGGTTACTTGGCGGAGAGGATTTCGAATCCTTGCGGGAAGAGATCCATTCGATAGACTCGGAAATCTCCGCGGGATGCGTCTTCAGAGGTGCCGATTAAGCCCAAGAATTCGCCGTTCGAGGCCAGAATCTGTGGGCCCTGGGAGCCATCACTCCTGGGATCCATCTGATCTGGGTCTCCCAGTCTTAACAAATACTGCTCGACTTCTCTCTCTTTGCCTGTAGCCTTGTCTCGAATTCTCACGGGAGCCAGCTTGACGAATTCCAGAGGGACGGTCAGCGCGGAGGTGTTGTCTTCTTGAGCCTGGTCTTGAGGGCCCTCAAACCCTGCGGCAATGAATGCCGTCAAGCGCATTGGGTCACTGCCGGTCACCATCTTGGTGGCGAGGACATAGGAACTGAACATGCCCAAGAGGAGGAATCGCTCCTTGGGCACCTGGATTTCCCTCGGTTTATCGCTCCCCGAGGAGATGAGGGCTTGCTCGCCTTCGATCTGAACCTTCGTACTGCGATTCCCAAGCCCCAAAGGTCCGTGGAAATCCAAAGCAAAGGAAAGTGGTCTCAGATCTGCATTGAGCCGAGTCTCCTGCGTGTACTCGAATTTCACATCCGAGGCAAGCACATTAAATGAGAAGAATCCTTGAGAACTGAGCTTATACTCGCCGGTAGGTAAGCGTTCCAGTTTGTATGCCTCCTCACCCAGCTTCTTTCCCTGGGCTTCGAAGGCGAGTCTTCCCGATTCCGGTTGGCTGAGGGTAAACGTCTTGGGTCCGGGTGCTTGAGGCTCGGTGGCA
>MFGX01000076.1:9007-10805 GCA_001778455.1 Candidatus Fraserbacteria bacterium RBG_16_55_9
AACAGCATACTGGAGCCAAGCCACGTCAACAAGAAGACGACGCCGGCCATTATGAAAGGATACTCCGGTCCCCAGAGATCAAAGACCACGCCGCCCAGCAGCGGTCCGACGATTCGGCCCAAACTCTGATACGAGTTGAATACACCCATGATCGTGCCCTGTTGATCCGGTGGCGTCCGCTGCGAGATCAAGGAAGTGAGAGGAGCGCCTAGCAGAGAGGTTCCCAAGCCCAGGAGCGTAGTAAGCCCGATCAAGCTCGCCAAATCATACGCAAGAGTCAGACCCAAGAAGCCAAGGCCGCTCAATATTAGACTCACTTGGATGACACGCTCTTCCGCCCAACGGTTGATCATCCATCCCACGAGCACCCCTTGTCCTAAGGCGCTGATGATGCCCAGGGCTACGAAGACAGCTCCCATTTCGCTTTCGCCGAAGCCGAATCTGGCTTGAGCAAAGAGCGCAAAGATGCCAAAGAGGCTCGCTAGGGCCATCGTGCTGAGAAAGCCCAACATCAGAAGTAGGCCCACGGGACCGTGGAGCGCATGGAAGAGTTCACGATAGGCGGACGGTGGACGATGCCCCTGCGGGCGTGTGACTGCTTCTTGCCGCGCTGGGCTTCGAAGCGACTCAGGAAGGAAGAAGGCGGCAAAGACAGCCACCAGCAGCGTCAAGGCCGCCGCGACGAAGAAAGGCATCGCCGGGCTGAAGGCACCCAGAAAACCGCCGATGGCTGGGCCGAAGATCATTCCTAAGCCCATTGCCGCTCCCATCAGCCCCATGGCCTGTCCACGCTGCTCGGGGCCGGTGGAATCTGCTACGTAGGCCATAGCCGCTGGCAAGACGGAGGAGGAGAGTACTCCACCCAAGATGCGGGCCGCGAAGAGCGTCCAGAGAGCCTGAGCAACTCCGATCAGCACAAAGGAGATGGCCATTCCCAGGAGCCCGATCAAGAGGACGGGTCGGCGACCGATGCGGTCGGAGTACCGCCCCCAAAGGGGCGAAAAGAGGAACTGCATGAGCGAAAAACTTGCGAAGAGCAGGCCCAGGTGTGTGGCAGAAGCTCCCATGCTCTCCGCGTAGAAAGGCATGATGGGAATGATGATCCCAAAGCCCACCATCACCATGAGCAATGTGAGGAAGAGGATGGCCAGCTGTCGCTTCTGTTGAGCGGTCATGAGTCGATGTACTCACCCAGTTCCGTAAGTGCGGTTTCCAAGATCTTGTTGATCTTCTGAATCTGTTGTTTAGAGAGTTTCTCATAGGAGAAGCTCAAAAGCGCATGGCGCATCAAGAGTAAGCGAGTGCGCAGGTCCTTGGGGATGTCCTCGGAGCCATGGGATGCGCTCTCATGGAACCAGCCTTGCATCTGCTTGCGAACTCCTTCGACATCTTCATTTCCGAAGACCCGCCCAAAGACGTCACAGGCATTTTGTAGGCTTTCTAGCATTTCGGCCTTGGCTTGGTTGGTTTCCTCTAGGGCGGTGTGGCCTCGCTTTGTTAAACCATAAACTTTGCGGTCTTCCTCGCCTTCATGGGTGATAAGGTTTTGGTCTTCCAGAGATTGCAGGAGCGGGTACATCGAGCCGGTGGAGGGCTTCCAGAAGCCGGTGTCCTCCTCGATCCGCTTCATCAGGCCGTAGCCGGTGAGGCCCTGCTCGCTGAGTAACTTTAGGATGTAAAACTTAAGGAAGCCCCGCTTCATCAGGTTCATGCGCGCATGACCTCGTGATATATCGTTATCGACATGTCGGGATCACTATAACACGCAGTCGAGCGTTCTGTCAAGCAATATGTAGCT
>MFGX01000076.1:10844-12277 GCA_001778455.1 Candidatus Fraserbacteria bacterium RBG_16_55_9
GTGACCAACACTTTGATGGCGCCTGTGCCATCTTCCAGGGATGAGAGCGCCTTGCCCAAGATTGTGCCCGTCGGGTAGATCTCGATCCCGTTGATCACGACGGGAGAAGCCTTCATGGCGTGGCCGAGTGGAGCTGAAGTCAGCTAAAGCTTAGCCCACTCTTCGATACTGATCCCCACAGCCCGGAGGATCGCCCGCAACGTGCCTATGGGCAGATCTTGGCCCTTGTGCATGGGGACGGAGATTTTCTTGCCGGTCTGCGGGCGGCGCATCACAGGGTGCCTACCACCTCCAAAGGGACCTTCGAAACCAAGCTGGCGCAGCTTTCGGATGACTTCCGTGGGCTTCTCAGGACGGAGTTTGGGCATCTACGAGATGACTCGTGCGGGTTGATCTACAGCATATTGAAGGACGCAACCGTCCACCTCGGGGATTTCATCCCTAAACCGCAAGGCGGTCAACACCCAAGCCTCGATCGCATCCTTGGCCATTTCTACGGCTTCACTGCGCGTTTCCCCCCAGGTGACGCAACCGGGCAAGACGGGTATCTCTACTGTCCAAGTGTCATCTTCGTTCGGGGTGAACTTGGCATGGCTCAGAACGAGTCTCACATACGACTCGAACGACACTTTCCTCGTTTGACGATGCTTCTTCATGCCTTTCTCCTCACGCGACCGCTTCCCGTCACCACGTCTTCATTATTATAGCTTATATCTATCAACTCTTGCCTGAAACCGGAAACACACAAGGGGCCAAGCGGAGTGTGCCCGGCCCCTAGTTGAGTCTGTTCTTGTTGAGCTATCTCTCAGCGTAGCGTGGCCAGCACTTTGATGACGCCTGCGCATTCCTCCAACGTTTCCAGAGCTTTACCCAAGATTGTCCCCGCGGGGTAGATCTCGATGCCGTTAATTAAGACGGGTTGGGCCTTCATCGCGTGGCAAGGCGTGCTAGAGGTCATCAACACAACTTGACATTTTTCGTTAAGTATGATAGCATTATCTTGTCCTTGAAACTCAAGCGATGGACGGTCTTATTGGAAGAAGCCGGTGTCAGGATTGACGTGCAGTTTCGCGTCTCCAAGGGCAGCGTGACCCACTTCAGCGTCAACCTAAGCTATGACACCGAAGCCGGTAGCTTTGACATTTACCGTTGCGACAGCGCTCACGAATACATCCACTGCCACAAGTTCTGGATTTCGGAAGAGCACACGGAGAGCAAATCCTTTGCTGGCAAGACACACGCGGAAGCCTTGACCGAAGCTTATGAAGACCTCAAAGCGGACTGGAGGAGTTACCTTGAAAGATTCAAAGAGGCCAAGAGGCTCGAATAAACGGAGTTTCGTTGCTGCCCAAACGAACGCTGATGACGCCTTAGAGCTTTTCGGGCACTTGCTGAAAGGAGCTATGGCACATCCTGACTTAGCTCCGGATCGG
>MFGX01000076.1:12288-13987 GCA_001778455.1 Candidatus Fraserbacteria bacterium RBG_16_55_9
TTCTTTGTCCCAGCAGAACCGACATCGGATACTGACCAAAAAGCGCCTGGAGCTTCTTAGAACGCTCAAAGTCAGAGAAGTTCAATCGATCTCAGAGTTGGCGAAGGCCGTGGGGCGGAGCCTGGAGAGCGTGTCGCGCGATCTTCAGGCGCTTCAGAGCGCTGGGCTCATCGAATTCCGCCGTGAGGGAACGACCAAGAAGCCAATATTGGCCAAGGATCTGATTTTAATGCCGATCGCCTAAGATACCAGGGGGCCGAGCAGAGTGCACCCAGCCCCCAGCTGATTCCATTCTTGCCAAGCCATGTCTCAGCGTAGCATGACCAGCACTTTGATGACGCCTATGCCCTCCTCTAGCGACTCCAGCGCCTTGCCCAAGATTGTCCCTGTCGGGTAGATCTCGATTCCGTTGATGACAACGGGAGAAGCCTTCATCGCATGACCGGGTGTACTAGAAGTCGTCAGTAAGTCACCCGGCCTAATTGGGCCGTTCTCCGAGCTTACTTTCACGGGCACGACGCCTACCAAGGCCACAGGAATTCTGCCCTGACTTTCTGCAGCCGTATCTGCTTCAGCTCCACTGTATCCTCCTAACACTCCGGGCTTAGTGGAATAGACTCCTGCAAGTTGGGTGGCGTAAGGCTTTGAGGCCTTGATGAGCTTGCCATCGGAACCGATGATGAGCACATCACCAGGCTCATACAGAGTTTCGCTAGCACCTACGGAGAGCAACTCCGCGAAGTCAGCGCCTCCGGGGATGAACGATCCATCCGTATAGACATTCCCAGACGCTCGCTCAATTCGGGTAATGATCTGATCCATATTTGGATCTATTGATTGGTGAGCTTCGAAGAGGTTCGTCGCTGTATAGGAGCGGGCCACAAGCGGGGTTCCAGAATTGCTGTGAGCTATGACTCCGTAGCTGGAATTGCTCGTACCATAAACTCCATAATGGGTATTACTTATGGCATACAAGCCGAAATAGCTGAAGCTTTGTGCTTGCACTCCAACTCCCGTATCACTGAGCCCAAGGACGCCGGTCCCGTTCGATGACTCTCCAATGATGGTGTGCTCACTCCCGATCTCTTGGCTCGAAGCTCCATTTCGCACATGGAGTTTGGCCGCGGGACTGCTAACGCCGATGCCGACGGTGCCGCCGCTGTCTATTCTCATCTGTTCGTTGTTGGCGGTGGCAAACAATATAGGTTGAGACAGCTCTGTGTTTAGCACCAACGGAGCTGCGCTATTGGAACCCAAGACGATCCTATTCGTGTAGATTGGGTTTCCCGAATAATTGCTTGAGAAAGCACCCAAGAAGCCTCTCCAACCCTGATCATTCGTAACCTTGTAAAGCACTTGGGCATGGGCACCGGCATTCGTATTTTGAAGGTCAATGGAGATCGGATCGTTGGCGTCGCCGCTGATCACGAGCTTGTCCAATGGATTCGTCATCCCGATGCCGACTCTGTCTGTGATATCTGACAACCGCACCACTGTGCCATCATCCGTCCAGCCGGTATCTCCGGTGCCTACGCTTACACAGTTGAGCACCCCACCTGACCAACCCTGGATGGTGTTACCAGATCCACAGCTCTGATCTGCCAGGTCGCCCAATCCAACGGAGCTATCTACGATCTTGCTGGAATCTACAGAGTTGGCTGCCAGTTTGGCTAGGGTAACTGAGCCATCTGCCAAATTG
>MFGX01000076.1:14009-15441 GCA_001778455.1 Candidatus Fraserbacteria bacterium RBG_16_55_9
GCACAGCTGAGCTATCGTGAGCTTCCCTTGGTTATCCAAGGTCATCAAAGTTTGGATTGTTTGAAATATCCCTACTCCCGACTTGCGAGTGACGCGGAAGTTGTCCTCAGATACGCCCGCCAGTGTTTGCCACTTCACTCCAAATGGGAGTTCCATTGGCTGAATCTGCTCCAACTCTCCGACGGTGGGCAAAGATCCCACGAGCCAATCTTGTGTGCTTCGTGTTGCCTGATCTTGCAGGATGACAATCTTTCCCAGCTTTCTGCTCACGTTGCCGAAGCGGTCTTTGACGGTCAATGTGTAAACGTAAACTCCATTGGCAATCGGGTGTCCGCTCAGGTCTTGCGTCTTCCATTCGAGGATTTGGCCCAGGCGAAAGCCCGAGTCAAAGAGTTTCCGACCGGATAAGCTGAAAATCGCCAACTGAAACTCTGAGACCTCTATGCCTTGAGTGCTAAAGCGCACTGTGCCTTGAGAGTTGGTCACCGTCACCGAGAGTGGTGAGGGGGTAGCCATGACCATCGTTCCGGTGAGGACCAGCACCAACCCGATCAGTCCTAGCGAACTGAGGCTGAGGCGAGGAAATGTTTTAAGCATAGGAATAAACCTCCTTCAGGTTTGTTCTTTGTCCTCAGTTCTATCACCATCTCGTGCTGAGCGTCAAATGAGTTTGAGCTATACTCAGTGCATAGAGGGGGAGTTGGCTTGACTGTGAATCTGGATCGCATTGCTCAGAAGCTCCGCGAGCGCGTGGAGAGTGCCGTAGAATCAGAACTGTTTGCCCCGGAAGCTGAATCACCCTACGGGCTGAAGCGCCTTTCCTACGATGACTTCCGGCGCGCCATGCGGCTCAAGACCGCACTCATTCGTGAGTTTGAGGGGAAGAAGCTCGAAGAGTTCTATCAATCAGAAATCGTCGAGAACGAGTACGGCACTTGTCTCAAGCTCATCCACCCTATTCCGCTTGAGCTCTCACTGGGTGATCCAAACGAGTCCCGTGAAGCCCTCTACTCCGAGCTGAAGCTCCTCTATGGCGTTGGCCCTGCCCTCGAAACACGTCTGCATATTTCGGGCTATCAATCACTCCGGGATCTGTCAGATCATCCTCGCTGGGGAAGCCAAGCTCGCCAACTCATGAATGAGCTGAGCCAGCAAAATGTAAAGGGCCTTCAGCGTCTGCTTCTCCGTTGGTTTCCCGTCTCGTACCCTCTGGGCTTAAAGCTCTTCGGAATGGTCGCAAAAGAACAAGTGCGCATTTTCGATCTGGAAAGCTTAGGTCTCTTCGGGCGCCCCGTCGTGCTCTTGGGCGTGGCTCACCCTAGAGGGGACACGTTGGAGATCCATCAGTATCTGACGAGAAACATCCTCGAAGAGTTGCCCGCTCTGCTCGAAATCACACGGGTTTTGGGTAAAGAGCCCGCGCTTGTCACGT
>MFGX01000076.1:15476-15741 GCA_001778455.1 Candidatus Fraserbacteria bacterium RBG_16_55_9
GAACGGCTGAGTTATTATGGCTTACACATAGAGCTAGATCCGATGCATTTTGATCTCCTGTCTCACGCCCGCCGCCGATACCGAGAGAAGCTTCCGGATGTGAGATTGGAAACGGTGGAAAAGCATTTGGGGTTAGAGCGTGCGATGGACATGCCGAGCGCCCTGGTGCCTGACTTCTATAATACGTATCTTGAGATGAACAACGTCGGGCCGCTCATTCCGATCATCGAGCACAACAAGCATGATCTCATCGCATTGGCTGTGC
>MFGX01000076.1:15749-21228 GCA_001778455.1 Candidatus Fraserbacteria bacterium RBG_16_55_9
TCGATGTTAAAGACCATCGAGAACTTTCTAGGGGAACTTCAGCGTCGGAATCCCCGTTCGATTGTCTGCACCCAGCAGTTGCCTGAAGTGCCTCCCCGCTTCGCTCAGCTAAGAAGCCCACTTCCCGAGTCCCTCTCTGCGTATCTAGAAGACAAAAAACTCTCGCTCTATGCCCATCAAGTTGAGACAATCGAGCAAGCTCGTGTGGGGACTCATGTTGTCATGACAACTCCTACGGCCTCGGGAAAATCGCTCGCGTTCAATCTCGCCGTCTTCGAAAGGCTCTACAAGAATCCCGACGCCACGGCTCTATATCTCTATCCACTCAAAGCCCTTACGCAAGACCAGCTTCAAGCGATTCACCGACTTGAAGCGGGAACGGGCATCCAAGCTCATGCAGCCATCTACGATGGCGATACCCCCCAGCACGTGCGCCAATTGATCCGAGATGAGTCGAGGGTGGTCCTGACCAATCCATATGCGCTTCATCAGTATTTGCCCTGGCACCACAAATGGCGACGATTCTTCAAGAATCTACAGTTTGTGATCCTCGATGAATCTCACACATACCGAGGAATCTTCGGCT
The DNA here is from genome assembly GCA_001778455.1 of Candidatus Fraserbacteria bacterium RBG_16_55_9. Taxonomy (GTDB): domain Bacteria; phylum Bipolaricaulota; class Bipolaricaulia; order RBG-16-55-9; family RBG-16-55-9; genus RBG-16-55-9. Next base: position 16,336 of record MFGX01000076.1, read on the forward strand.
CAAATGTGGCCCTTTTGATGCGGCGTCTGCGCCGCATCGCGGAGCACTACGGAGCGCAGCCCCAATTCATTCTTTCGTCCGCTACCATGGCCAATCCACAGGAGCACAGTGAAAAACTCGTCGGGTTGAATTTTCAAGTGGTCGCAGAGAACGGCGCTGCCCGCGGGGCAAGACATTTTCTATTCTGGAACTCCATTGCGGATGCCAGTCGATCGGTCCATCGCCAGACGAGCGATCTGCTCGCCCAGCACGTGAAATCGGGATTGCAGGCGCTCTGCTTCACGATCTCAAGGAAGCTGGCGGAACTCATTGCGCTCTGGGCCAAAGAACAAGGCCCTGATGGTTCGATCGCAGCGTATCGTGCGGGCTACTCTCCAGAGGAACGACGACAGATTGAAAAAGCGCTCCGGGAGGGCGAACTTCGGGGCGTTGCTTCCACAAGCGCATTAGAGCTGGGAATTGACATCGGCGGACTCGATGCTGTGATCATCTCGGGTTACCCTGGCACGGTCATATCCACATGGCAGATGGCCGGGCGTGCGGGGCGCGGCCGCGAGTCGGCCATGGTCACGCTCATTGGCTTTGAAAACCCGCTCGATCAATACTTCATGAAGCACCCGAGTAAATTCTTCGAGCGGCCCCACGAGCATGCGATCATCGACCTGGAAAACCCGCACATTCTCTTGGGGCACGCCATGTGCGCAGCGGCGGAGTTGCCCATCAAACTCGAGCGAGGCGAGAGATATTTCGGCGAGAGTCTGAGTGAGTCCCTCAAGTCGCTGGAGCGCCAGAAATTGATTCAAAAGACGCCCGCGGGCTGGGTCTATCGAGGGATGGCGCGCCCGGTGGAAGTTGTCAGCTTGGATCACATCTCTGAGAGGGCCATTCAAGTACTCCACGAGGGAGAAGTGCTGGAGACCCTAGAGCTCCGCCGAGCGTATGAAGAGGCACACACGGGGGCGGTCTTGCTGCACCGCGGCGAGAGCTTTCTAGTCAAGATGCTCGATCTGGAGGCGGGCGTGGCACACGTCGTAAGAGAAGATGTGGATTACTACACCGATGTGATGCAGATGGTGGACATCCGCATTCGAAAAGAGCGGCTACAGCGAAAGACGACGTTGGGAACGCTTTCTATGGGAGATGTAAGAGTCATGGAGCGATTTCATGGCTATCGAGTGAAGCGGCATGATCGGACATTGGGTCTTCATGGGCTGGAGTTGCCCGCCTTGGAGTTCGAGACTGTGGCGCTCTGGTTCACGCTGCCAGAAGAGTTTTCATCGAATCTACGCGCAGAAGGGCTCGATTGGGCAGGTGGATTGCATGCCGCGGAGCATGCGCTGATTGCGATGACGCCCTATCACGCCATGTGCGATCGCTGGGATATCGGCGGGATGTCCACTCCCACTCATCCCGATACCAAGAGTGCCACGATCTTCATCTACGACGGTTATCAAGGGGGTATCGGGATTGCAGAGAAAGCGTTCCATCTCTTTCAGGATCTCGTGCAGACGACCTATGAACTAGTCCGCGATTGCGGGTGCGAGGACGGCTGCCCGTCGTGCATCTACTCACCCAAGTGCGGGAATAACAATGAGTCTATTGATAAACGGGCAGCTGTGAAGATTCTGGATGGACTTCTTCCGTGAGATCTACTAGGAGTCTTTGTCTTTCTTGTCTTTCTCTTCGCTTGTTTCGCTTTCGTCTTTCTTGGTCTTCTTGCGATGCCCCTTGCCCTTGTAGACCACGCTAATCCCCTTGGGAGGTGTCCAGCTCTTAGACATCTTGTCTCTCTCCTTCTGTGCTCTTTCTCAGTGGGAATATATTAAGGGGTAGTATACCACGAAATTCGCTGACCCTCAAGATTTGGGTACGATCGAGCCGTCCTTAAGATGCACAATGCGGTCCGCGCGTTCCATGATCTTGAGGTCGTGGGTACTGAAAACGAACGTGGTGCCCTGATCGCGGCTCAGCCGATGCATCAGATCGATGATTGATTTACCGGTCTCTGAGTCCAAGTTGGCCGTAGGCTCATCGGCCAGGATCAATGCGGGTTCTGTGACGAGGGCCCGGGCAATGGCTACCCGCTGCTGTTGGCCTCCTGAAAGCTCATCGGGCCGGTGGCGAACAACCTCATCTAAGCCCACAGCTTGAAGGATCTGCCCGACACGCTCGCGGTGGTGCTTCGCATGATCTCCGCGCAAGACCAGCGGAAACTCCACGTTCTCATAGGCGGAAAGCACAGGAATCAGACTGAACGTCTGGAAGATGAATCCGATCTTCTGACGTCGAAGCCGCGCCAGTTCATCGCGAGAGAGCGATGTCACCTCCCGACCTTCGATCGCCACCTGACCGGATGTGGGCTTATCCAGGCAACCGATCATATTGAGCAGCGTGGTCTTCCCGCTTCCCGAAGGCCCTGCAACGCAGAGAAATTCCCCACGGGAGACGCCCAGACTGACTCCCTTGAGAGCTAATATGGTCGTTTTGCCCAGCTGGTACTCTTTAGTCACGTCGTGGATCAGGACGACTGGCGCGCCGGTTTCTTGTCTCATCCCTTGCATTCCTTTATATGATATTCTTCCGTGAAGACTTCATCGGGTAGATCTTCCTGAGCTTCCATGGTAAGCGTCGTCAGAATTGTCCTGGCTCCCTCTTCCAGTGCACTTTCCATAATGGCCTTCGAGGGACGGACGGCTCCGGCCAGCTCCTTGAACTCGACGTAGGTCACCCACTTGAGCAACTCTCCCGATGCTGTGTAGTATTCAGCCCTCATGGGCAAGAACGTCTCGACCTCAATCCAGTAGAGGACTCTGTCATAGGCGATGCTCGCGTCCTTCGCCTGAAGCTCCAATTTGTAAGCGGATTTCCCACCCAGATCTTCCACACCCAGGAGGCTCGCTGAGTAGTCAGCTGCCAGGTCCAGTCGGGCAACATCCCCATAAGAGAAGATCGATCCCACCAACCCAAATTGGGTCCCTACTGCAAGAAACTCGCAGCTACTGGGGAAGAAGATCTTGATGTCATCGCCTACGCGCAGGACCTTCTGGCCTTTCTGGTCTTCTGGAGTGAGAAACTCGATCAACGACTTCTCTCCCTTGCGATAGACCTTCATGGAATACGCCTGAGTTGCCCCATCCACTTTGATGTTCTCCAAACTCACCTCGGAGATGAAGATGTCTGGATAGAGTACACTCAGGGCTTTCGCTAGGATCTCTTGAGCGGTCGGCTCCGTTTGAGTACGAGCATACAAGGAAAAAAAAGCGAGAAGAGCAATACTTGCCAACCCGAAGATTCTTTTCTTCATGCGCGCCACTCCTTTACCCTGTACATACATACTCGCCGCGCGGGTCTACGGATTTCCCATCAGATGTGACGTAAGGCAGTCACTGGTTCCTGCTTTGATGCAAGATATGCCGGATAGATTGCTGCGAGCATAGAGACCAGCTGAGCGAAGACAAAGAAGATCAAGATCCAGCCCCAAGAGAACTCAGCATAGATCACATTTCCGATCGGGGCAGACAGAACGGAGGAGATGCTGCTGGGTGGTGAGATCCCCACGACGGAAAGATACTTGATCAGGCTGCCACCGAGAAATCCCCCCAAGAGACCGCCCGCTGCCCCGATCAGTTGCCCCTCCAACACGAAGAGCGTAAGGAGCTGCGGGCGCGTCGCCCCCAGGGCCATCATCGTCCCGATCTCTCGCGTCCTCTCGAAGACGGCCATGAGCATCGTGTTGGCCATACCGAGCATCGCGATGGCGATGACGATGAACGAGATCACACTGAGAAGCCAACGCCGGAACGTGAGGGTCTGCCAGATGGCTGCTCCAGTCTCCTTCCAGGTCTGGAGTTCTACTCCATCGTCGGCAAGGCGCTCTGTAAGAAGTGCGGCTGTCTGGTCTGTCCAGTCCACGTCTCTTAGGCTGACGGCAATCTCCGTGATTTTCCCCGCAAGCCCCAGCAACCGTTGAGCACCCGCCAGATGGATCACGATCATGGAACCATCGTACTGGGGGTAACCCGTGTAGAAGATGCCCTTCACTTCGAAGCGGCCTGCATTCAGCCCGCCACTGGCTGTCGTGCCCACGAGCAAGGGAACTGAGCCCACGCGAAGCTTGAGGTCTTCCGCCAGTTGCTTGCCCACCAAGACGTACCCCAGTTGATCGTCTAAGTAGCTTCCGCCCTCCATGATCGAGTTCGCGATGACACCAGTGCTTCGTTCGGCCTCGGGTCGAATGGCCAAGGCCATTACACCGGTGTTCTCGCTCCCTAGGCTGAGGATCGCCCGAAAGCGAATGCGGGGGGAGACGCCTTCGACGCCGGGAGTGTCCTTCACAGCCTCAAGCAAATCTTCGGATTCAGCGAGAGCGATGTCGAGTGGGAGGAGACGGGATTTCTCGGTGTAGCCTTGGGCGTAGAGTTGAATGTGCCCTGCCTGGGCCTTGATGAAGTTGTCCGTGATCTGCTTGTCCATCCCGCTGATGAGCCCTTGGAAGAAGATGATGAGTGTGAGCCCCAGCCCGATGCCGAGGAGAGTGATTGCGGATCGGCGTCGGTTGCGCAGCACATTTCGTGCGGCGATCTTGAACAGAGTGAGCAGGAACACTTTGAACTCCCTTCCGATCGTTCAATCTACATTGTACACGAAGCAGGAGACCAGCAATTGAGTATCAAGCCTAGGCGCTGACGGACGACATTGAAACATCTCCCATCCTCATCTTAGCAAGGGCTTACTTGCTGTCCACGTCGCGCACCCAGTACGATAACCCTCAGAGATTACTCATAAAGGGGGAAGCGGAGTGAAGCGTTACTATTACCTTCTGTCTCTGGTATTGGTGCTGGGGTTGCTGGCTACCGGATGCAGCAGTGGGGGAGGAGTGAAGACCAGCGAAGT
>MFGX01000076.1:21258-28640 GCA_001778455.1 Candidatus Fraserbacteria bacterium RBG_16_55_9
CTGGCAAAAGAAAGATGTGGACAAGTATCTGGCCGGTTGGACGGATAAAGGACTAAAGGAGGCCTTTGGTGTCACGAGGGAGGAAGCCAGGCAATATCTTCTGGAGTCGATCGGAACTCAGCCCTTCGCCTTTCGCAAGTTTTCCAACACGAAGATATCTGGCAATTCAGCCACCACAGAGGTAGAGGTGGTGGATGGCATTGTCCTAGCTCTTGGGCGATTCACCTTGATCAAGGAGGGAGGTGTCTGGAAGATCGATGGGGAAGAGCATCTAATCGCTGCGATTCCTTCTGGCGTGACCGGCATCGATCTAAAGCTGAAGGAGTTCGCCTTCGAATTCGACCCGAGCGCGATCACCAGCGGTAATATTGCCTTTCAAGTGGAGAACGTGGGCAAGCAGCCGCACGAGATAGTCATCGTAAAGGTGCCTGCGGACCTTGATCTTCAGCAGGCCTTACGGTCGGAAGAGGAACCGCAGGGAATTGAAGACATTGCGTATATTGGACTGCAGGATCCCGGCAAGAAGACGAACATTGTCTTCACCCAGAAGCTTGAGCCTGGGCGCTACGTGCTGCTTTGTTTTGTTCCTGACGTCGATGGCCAACCTCACGCATACAAGGGGATGGTGGCGGAGTTTACAGTGAGGTAGGTTTATTGTACAACGCTCTGCGCTAGGGTAATTCGATCCACTCTGTGACCTGCACCAGATGATAATTATCGTGCCCCAGCATGATGACAGCCAGATCGTGAATGGATAGTGTTCCTCTCGTCGTGTGATGCCCGATCCGGCTCCACTCAGACGGTTCTAAGTTCTCCAGTAATTTCAGCACTTCTCGACGACCCTCTTGAAAGCGCCTCAAGCTGGCTCCGACGTCCGCATGCTCATAACCGTGCTCTTTAGCCATCTGGTCTGGATCTCGATCGGGAAGAGTCGGGCGATCTTCGTCACGCACTTTGGAGAGTCGCTCCATCCAGACGGACTCCCAGTCTGCAAGGTGTGCCACCACTTCGCGAATCGTGAACCGTTCTGGATCCGGACGTCTGTCGTAAACCTGCTTCGGTGCGTTTTTGAGGAGATAAGCAAGGACTGTGGGCGAAGCCGCAGTCCCTTGCAGAATGTATTTGCGTACGGCTTCGTTGATCATGAGTGCCGTGCCTCCTTAAGTTGTTGCATCCCGGCCGCCTCCCAATTCTACGTAACTCCCCAGGCCGTTCTCCAGTGCTTTTCTATATATGTGATGTGCTGCGGCCAGGTCTTCGATTGCAAGCCCCAGCGATTAGAGCGGACTCACGGCGATCCACAAACAACTGCGCGTTCACTACTGTGGGGGTATCGAGTTCGCGTGTAAAAGGAGTGCTCGCGCCTACCGCGTTGATATGGCTTCCCGGCGCGATCCACTCTCTAAGGAGCACCGGCTCCCTGGCAGATGTCGTTGTGCAGATGATATCGGCTCCGGTCACCGCTTCTGGGGCGCTTCTCATGGGTTCGACAGTGATTCTGTGCCGCTGTGACTGGCCCTGCGCGAAGAACTGGGCGTGATCAGGGTCCCGGCTCCAGACGCGCACTCGCGCGATCTTACGGGCCAGCAGCATGGCCTCTAGATGTGTCTGAGCCTGCACGCCAGAGCCCAAGATGGCTAAGTCCCTTGCATCCTTACGAGCCAGTAGTTGGGTGGCTACGCCGCTGACCGCCGCGGTCCGAATTGCAGTGATTGAGCTGGCATCCATGATTGCGAGGAGCTGCCCATGCTTGGTCTCGAACAGCAAGACGGCGCCTTGGTGGGAGTCGAACTCTGTGCCCAGATTCCCAGGGAATACGCTGATTGCCTTCAATCCCATGATGTCGAGATTTCTTAGATAAGCTGGCATCATCGCCAGCGCTCCGACCCTCTCTGGCAGCCACATCACCGGGCGCAATGGGAGAATGGCCTCTCCGCGCGCCAGAGCTTTGAGTACGTCGGCCATCACCTCCATGCACTCCGCCATGGGGAGCAAGCGCGACACTTCCGCTTGATTGAGGATGAGGACACGCATCGTGAACACCTCTTACTCATTTCCATTCACATTGTGAATTCATTAGTATAGCGCAAATCTGCGCAAGTGGAGGTGCGAGAGCCAATTCTTGCAGGTGTTGCGTCTGCAAACTATAATTCGCACGTATCGGGTCCCATCGTCTAGTGGCCTAGGACGCTGGTCTCTCAAGCCGGAAACAGGGGTTCGAATCCCCTTGGGACCGCCAATGGGTGTATAGGTAAGTACCCTCCTCCGCATACCCGGCATCGGAATGGTGTAGTAGTAGAAGAACATTGAATTGATCAATGAAAGTTCTATTTTTGAGGAAGTTGAGGGCCTCAAGAGCAATTGGAAAACCCTTTCCTAAAACTCATACTTATGAAATGCTCCGAAGTGGCAGAACTGAATACTCAATGAGTTTCCCTTCGTTCAGCTGTAATTAGTGGTTCATACCATCTCCATAGATCAGGAAAGTCAAGGTCCCTCGGAATTCTGTAATCTTCGGGACGCTGGAGTTCCATCAACAGATTCCACATCGCCTCACAAGTCCGTCTGGGGTATCTCGCAATCCAGGAATTGTAGAAATCGCCTGTAATTTCGTAATGGTGGGTATGAATGAAAGCACTCCACACGGAGATCAGTTGGTCTTCATCTTTGATGTCGATAACTTCCACTTCTTCTAGGTTTCTTTGTTCAGGATTTCCCCACCCCTGCCTCAATAAGCTCATTGCCTCTACGTCTGAGTCAGGTGCCCCATAGCCGAAGATGGTGAGAATATATGCGTGTCTCAGGATTTTCTTCAGAGAGTTCCATTCGCTGTTGATGTACAAGTCAGCCGTATAATTCTTTTGTCGGATTGGAAAGAGCAGTTTCGATGGCTTGAAAAAATTGCCGCAACGGCTACATCTCATGTCTATTAATCCTTTTCTCATGTCCTTGATGCAGTAACCGATACGCACGTTCCCGTGAAGATAAACCACCTTGGGCAGTTCTACCTTGGCGTGGTTTCGACTGCAGGCATCGTACAGAAAAGGATCCCAATTGAATGTGGCGATTAAGTCTTTTGGGCGAAGGGATAACACTAGGTGATCATATAGGGTTGGGTATTCAGGCAACATTAAGCTGCTGAAATACTCACGAACACGCATCTCGATTTCTGCCACGAGGTCGCTGTAGTGTCCGTTCTTGTACAGCTTGCTGTATATACCCTCGAAGTTACGTCCCTTGTGCTCTATGCCGTGTTTGTCGAGTTCAGCGGCAAGTTGAAGTACCTCAACCAAGTTATCCATGACGGGTAGCCTGTTTCCATTCTTATCTCCCTTAGGAAAGGCTGCCGCACTTGCTCCAGCCCCCAGGATCACGACATGGGGCCGTGCCATGCTTGTGTCATTAGTCTGTTCCTCGACCTTCAACACGTCACTGTGCCCATTGCGAGATTGCTCTCGACTGATTCATCTCATTGAGACCACAGGAACTTTCAGCTCTTCCTCCGCTTGTCCTGTTCGCGTAACTTCCTCCAGAATCCGGTCGATCTCTCGTGATGTCTCAAGGGAATACTGACGCTCACCGCAGGCATCACACACTAATGCTGGCACGTTCTTAATGACGATCAAACGATCACCCCGACGGAGATCAACCGTAACCCGGTGCTCCTCCAACGTCCCATGCCCACAGAAATAGCAACGCTCCCTTGGCTTTACCATCGTTTCACCTCTCTCGCGTAAAGGGATCTTTCCACTTCGGCAGTTGTGGGATGTACACTGTGATCACCAACATGTACTCTTGGTCGAAGTTCCCACACACGACATGAATCCACCGACTTTGCTTGTCCTGCCCTGCAATTAAGGTACTCGGTCCTCTTGGATCATTAGGATAGGTTTCCACCGCTTGCCCATTTCGGAGAGCTTCTACAATGTCGTCGGTGCGAATGTTCTCATTCACACGCTCTACCTGAGCGTGGTGGGAGAGCCGAATTCTTCCCTGTTGGGACTTGTCTCGAGCCAGATCCGCGTAATTCGGCATATCCGTGTTCATCACTATGCATGATGGAAGCGCTTTCGTCAAAGGGCGTTATCATTTTGATCATTCTTGGGAAGCCATTCTCGACGCAAACCCTCTTTTCTAGGGTACTGACATCGGAGCCTTTGAGGCTCTAAACTTTTTGCGCTCTTGGCTTCGTTTGAGATGGTACGCGTCGTGCATCAGGTGATATGGGACCCGGGCAATATCCCTAACGAAAGGCTACCGTTATCCAGTGACCGCAACCCCTACGGAGAGGATCGGAGGGAGGTGTTCTCTAAGCAACTCCCAGTGGTCTCCACCATCCCGACTGTAAAAGACCTGTCCTGTCTTGGTGGCCATGTAAATGCCGCAAGGATCTAGGGTGTCCGTCGCCATGCCTTCCCGCAATAAGTGGAGGAAAGCGTTCGCTTGGGGAAGACCGTCCGTTAGCGGCTCCCAGCTGTTTCCAGCATTCCGGGATCGGTAAACACGGAGCTTCGCACCGGTCACAAATCGCTGGCCACCGCCGACCTTGTCCCCCAGGGCCTCATCTTCAGGTACGACATAAATGGTGTTAGGGTCTTTTGCGTGCAGGCCTAGGACAAAGCCAAAGCGCGAAGGTAAGCCATCACTGATATCCTGCCATTCCTCACCCCCGGAATCGCTCCGATAGACGCCGCAGTGGTTCTGCTGAAAGAGCGTCTCGGGAGATGCAGGATGCGAGAGGAGTTTATGGGTGCATTGCCCATACTCCGGGAACTTCTCGGGCATGAAGTCCGCACGGACGCCCTTGTTCATCGGCTTCCAACTCTGGCCCCCGTCTTTGGTACCGAACACACCGACCGCCGACATCCCCACCCACATCCGGTTCTTTTCCGTTGGGTGGAGAACGATACTATGCAAGCAAAGTCCGCCAAACCCAGGCTGCCAGCGCTCGCTTGTCGGATGATTGCTTAACGAAGAGACCTCGATCCACGTAGCACCATGATCCGCGCTCTTAAATAGAGAAGCGGGCTCTGCTCCCACATACCATACCTTGGGCTCGCTTTCGCGACCCGGTCGGATGTGCCAGAAACGCTTAACAGTCTTCCCACTTTCCTTAGGGAAGCGAGGTTGATCCTTGCACGGTGTCCATGTGTTGCCTAAGTCGCGACTCACGTGGATTTGCGGTCCCCATATCGGAGAATTGACCGCGGCCAGGAGGGTGCCCTCGTTACGGTGATCATAGGCCATGTGGTACACTTCGGCACCGACGAGATGGGGACCGGAGAACGACCAGTGTTTCCGAAGCCTGTCGCTCGTCAAAGTGAAGGTTCCTTTTTCGGTGCCCAGAAAGAGCAATACCGGAGCTGCTGCAGACGGTTTCATTTTCATATTTCATCTCCCCCTGGAAGTCTATGTGGCGCCCATCATAGCAATAGCCTGACCTCTCTGGCCATTCTATAATGGAGGGCTTGTGAGACAAAAGACCTGTGGCACTTTGGCAAGTAATTTTTGTGGAGGACGACAGGAATGTCCAGTGTCAAAATCGAAGAGGGAGATCGTCGGATGATCGGTACGCATGGCGAGCAGACCTACCCCCACGAATGCTGTGGGATATTGCTAGGGAAGATGTACGACGAGATCAAAGTCGTTGAAGCTGTGAAGCCTCTGGACAACGCCCGTACAGATTCCAAGGAGAATCGTTTCTTGATCACTCCCCACGAAGTGCGACAAGGGGAACGCGAGGCCCATAGGAGCGGACTTGAGATCATTGGGTTTTATCATTCTCACCCGGATGAGGTGGCATCTCCTTCTGGCTATGACCTCGAAAACGCGTGGCCGTGGCTTTCGTACGTAATCGTATCCGTGATACACGGGCAAGCAGCCGAATTCCGCTCATGGACGTTGCGGGATGACCGGTCTCGGTTTGACCCGGAGGAGATTCTTTAAGGAGAGAAGCATGGCAATCAAAGTCTTGATACCAGCGCCTCTTCGCCCGTACGCTGAGGGCAACGCGGCTGTTACTCTCGACGGAAGTACAGTGGCCGAGATCTTAGCGCGCTTGGCGTCTCAGTTTCCTTATCTAAAGACGCATCTCTTCGATGATGTGGGTGAGCTACGCAGTTTTGTGAACGTCTACATCAACGAGGAAGATATCCGCTATCTTCAGCGTGAAGACACGAAGGTGCAGGACGGAGATGAGATCCGCATTGTGCCCGCTGTAGCGGGCGGAAGACCTGAATTGGATCAAGCAAGCCCAGACGTGGAGCTGAGTCACGAAGAGATTCGTCGTTACAGTCGTCATCTCATTATGCCCGAAGTGGCTCTTGGAGGGCAGAAGAAATTAAGAGCTGCCCGGGTGCTCCTCATCGGTGCAGGCGGACTGGGCTCCCCCGTGGCGATCTACTTGGCGGCCGCGGGGGTGGGGCATCTGGGTCTGGTGGATTTCGATGTCGTGGAGGAGAGCAACCTTCAGCGCCAGGTGATCTACTCCACTCACGACGTCGGACGCCCCAAACTGGAGTCGGCCAAGGAGCGCTTGCGGGGGATCAACCCCTATACGCGCATAGAAACCTACGAGATGCGGCTCTCGTCGGAGAACGCGCTCGATCTCTTCGCAGGCTACGACATCGTTGTGGATGGCACGGATAATTTCCCGACGCGGTACTTAGTGAATGACGCCTGTGTGTTGCTGGGAAAGCCAAACGTTTACGGCAGTATATTCCGGTTTGACGGACAAGCGACGGTCTTCGACGCACGGAGCGGCCCTTGCTACCGATGTCTTTATGGAAAACCTCCGCCGCCGGGTCTGGTGCCAAGCTGCGCGGAAGGCGGTGTGCTGGGCGTCTTAGCAGGCCTCGTGGGTGTGATCCAAGCGAACGAAACAATCAAGCTGATCCTTGGCCGGGGAGAGACGCTTCTGGGGCGACTGCTCCTCATAGACGCGCTCACTCTGACGTTCCGAGAGCTTAGGCTGCGCAAGAATCCAGACTGCCCGATCTGCGGTGAGAATCCGACGATCCATGAATTGATTGACTATGAAGAGTTTTGCGGTGTAGCAAGCGAGCTCGCGGTTAGTTCCAGCAAGGGGTGGGAAACTACGCCGACCCAGCTACGAGAACGTCTGGACCGAGGAGAAGAGATCCAACTGCTGGATGTGCGTGAGCCGCAAGAGTGGGAGATCTGTCACCTCACCGGGGCTATCTTGTTGCCGCTTCGGGATCTGCCGAGTCGCCTCTCCGAACTGAGCAGCTTGGACCAGATCGTCGTCTACTGCAAAACAGGGAAGCGGGGTGCCGAGGCATTCAGTTTGTTGCGCAGTGCTGGATTTCATCGAGTCGAGAATCTCGCAGGTGGGATCGACGCTTGGGCAAAAGAGGTAGATC
>MFGX01000077.1:0-2057 GCA_001778455.1 Candidatus Fraserbacteria bacterium RBG_16_55_9
TGCTCCAGCTTGTACTGCTGAAAGTCATCCAATGGATGGGGCCTTGGACCTACTAGGCTCATATCACCCACCAGGACGTTGAAAAATTGCGGGATCTCGTCCAAACTGTACTTCCGCAAGAGTCTGCCCACGCGCGTAAGCCTAGGATCGTTCGTGATCTTGAAGAAAGGGCCATCCCGCTCGTTGAGCGATCGAAGCTGATCCTTGAGCTCATCGGCATTGGTGACCATCGTACGAAACTTATAGCAGGGGAAGATCCGACCTTTGCGGCCCATGCGCTGAGATCGGTAGAGAATCGGCCCACCGTCATCCAGCGTGATGGCCAAGGTGATGGCCAAGGTCAAGGCCAAGGTCAAGGGCGCTGTGATTACCAGCCCCACAAACCCGCCTAGGATATCCATGGCCCGCTTGAGGAGAAGACCCAACTCCGGAATGGGCTTGCGATAGAGCTCCATCACGGGAAGGTCCCCAAGGAACTCCAGAGACAGATGGCCCCCAGAGATCGTCTCATCGAGCAATTCGGGAATGACTTTCACGTTGGCCCGGTGTTGACGCGCTTCTACGGCAACTCGTTTCAAGAGCCCTGGCTCTGAGGGCATGGTAATGAAGATATCTTCGATGAAGTGTCTCTGCAAAACTTGTGGCAGCTCTTCCACGCGCCCCAGAATACCATCCCCTTCTTGGCCATCGGCAAGGAACCCCTTGACTGTCAGGCCCAGGTGACGGTTCTCCCGCAAGGTACGCGCAAGTCTCTGCCCGGCTTTGCCAGCACCTACGATCAGGACATTTCTCATCCCGTGGCCCCTCTCCACGCGCTGCAAAACAAATCGGCGCTTGAAGTACCGCCACGCGGTCAAGGCGGCGATGTTCAGCCCCCAATTGGCGAGGACGACAAAGCGCGAGATGGTCTCTACACCCGACAAATAGATGAAGATCACCACAACGAGCGTGGCGAGCGAGACCCCTCGGAAGACGCCAATGCCTTCGTCGAGCCAGGATTTCCCTCGAGGCGTGCGATACAGATCATAACTTTGGAAGAAGAGCAGGATGAACGCCGCGTAGATGACCAGAAAGCCCGCATAATGACGCAAGGACGACGGAGGTACGCCGATGGCAAAGCGGATATGGAAAATCGCAAGAGCGCTGGCGGAGACGAAGAAGACGTCCAAGATCACATACATGAGCTGTACCCAGCGGCCGCTGACCCATCGGCGACGAGTGGCCCCGGTCTTCAAGGCCTTAACAAGAGCGCCCATGATGGTTCACCTTGAGCTTCTCTTGAAAATAGGGGATGACGCATTGGAGGCCTTCTTTTCGGCTCACCTTTGACCTCCAACCCAGGAGCCGCTCCGCCTGAGAGGTATCGGGGCAGCGCACTTTGGGGTCGTCCTCGGGCAACGGCTGAAAGGATATGCTGCTCTGGCTTCCTGTGAGCTGAAGGATCTCTTTGGCCAGGTCAATGATCTGCACCTCATCCGGGTTGCCCAGGTTGATCGGCCCGGTCACGTCCGAGTGGAGCAGTTTGTAAATCCCGTCTACGAGGTCACTGACGTAGCAGAGGCTGCGCGTCTGCGTCCCGGTACCGTAGACCGTCAGAGGCTTGTGCAAGAGAGCCTGGCTCATGAAGTTGGGGATGACCCGGCCATCCTCGATCTGCATCCGCGGGCCGTAGGTGTTGAATATCCGTGCGATTTTTACGTCTAAGCGATACTGGCGATGGTAGGCCACGGTGAGCGCTTCGGCGAATCGTTTGGATTCGTCATATACGGAACGCGGCCCGATGGGATTCACGTGTCCCCAGTACGACTCGACTTGAGGGTTCTCCACGGGATCGCCATAGACCTCTGAGGAAGAAGCGAGCAGAAACGTCGCATGGTTGGACAGCGCCAGCTCCAAGAGCTGATGGGTGCCGAACGCCCCCGCGCGCAGGGTCTCTATGGGGTACTTCAAGTAATCCTTGGGACTGGCGGGGCTGGCGAAGTGAAGAACTCTAGACAGCGCATCTTCGATTTCTAGGGGCTCAATCACATCCCGCTTTAGAAATGTGAAGTGAGGGT
>MFGX01000077.1:2068-2248 GCA_001778455.1 Candidatus Fraserbacteria bacterium RBG_16_55_9
TGATCGATGTTCTCTTGGCTGCCCGTACTCAAGTTGTCGACGCAGAGCACCTCATACTCCTCGGCCAGCAAGCGCTCACAGAGGTGTGACCCCAAGAAGCCCGCTCCTCCGGCGATGAGCACCCGCTCCATCTAGGACCTCCCCACGCCGAAATAGACGAAACCCAGCTGGCGCACCTTA
>MFGX01000077.1:2280-3628 GCA_001778455.1 Candidatus Fraserbacteria bacterium RBG_16_55_9
GAAGATGACCGGGCTAGCCATTATGGATTTCATCCGCGGGAAATCCGGGCTGCGAAACTCGTCCCACTCGGTGACCAAGACCAGCGCCTCCGCAGCGGTCAAAGCCTCATACGCGCTTTCTACGCATTGAACTTTCCCTTGAAACCGCGAGTGGACTTTGCCATTGGACTTTGGATCGTACGCTTGAACTTTCGCGTTTGCCTTGAGCAGCGCCTCAATGATCGTAAGCGAAGGTGCTTCCCTAAGATCATCCGTGTGAGGCTTAAAGGAGAGGCCCCAGAGTGCGATTCGCCTTCCCTCAAGATCGCCCTGAAAGTGCTGGAAGATCTTCGCGATCCAACGCTTCCGCTGCTCAGCGTTCACCGTGTCCACGGCTTGGAGGACTTGGGCGGATATCTCGTGCTCTTTCGCTAGCTGAATCAACGCTTTGATGTCCTTGGGGAAGCAAGAGCCGCCATATCCTAGACCCGCGAAGAGATGGCTACCCCCAATTCGCTTGTCCGCTCCCACGCCCTGCCTCACGCTATCCACATCGGCGCCCACCTGCTCACAGAGTTGCGCAATCTCGTTCATGAGCGAGATGCGGGAGGCGAGCATGGCATTCGATGCGTATTTCGTCATCTCTGCACTCTCTGAGCTCATCATGAGCAGGGGAACTCCGGCCAGAACATATGGCCGATAGAGCTCTTGCATCCACTCGGCGGCCTGGGGGGACTGCACGCCAATGACGATACGATCCGGTTGGTGGAAGTCGCGCAGAGCGCTTCCTTCACCAAGGAATTCGGGGTTGGAGACGACATCAAACGGCGGAGTGCACAGCTTAGCCATCCGCTCGCGGATCGTGCGGGCGGTTCCCGGAGGCACGGTGCTCTTGAGCACGATGACTTTGTAGTCACTCATGCAACGCGCAATCGCATCCGCGAGATGAGAGATGTTCGAGAGATCGGCTCGGCCATCGGGAAGAGATGGGGTATCGACCGCCAGGAAGATAAGCTGCGCACTCTGTATGGCCTCTTCGAGATGGGCGGTGAAGCGTAGACGCTGGGGGTATTGTTCGGCGATGAGCTCCTGGAGGCCGGGCTCATAGATAGGCAGCTTCCCTAGCTGGAGTGCTTTGACCTTCTTTACGTCCTTGTCCATGCAGAGCACCTCGTGCCCGTCTTCAGCAAGACAGGCAGCGGTGACAAGACCTACATAACCTGCTCCAATGACAGCGATCTTCATAGCAATGTCTTCACGATAGAATCCTTAGCTATAGCCATAACCATATTCACCATATCCATACGACGGAGGCGTAACTCCGTTTAAGAGCCCGCCAATCACCCGGATGCCACCTTGCTCCAGTTGC
>MFGX01000077.1:3739-5065 GCA_001778455.1 Candidatus Fraserbacteria bacterium RBG_16_55_9
GGAGTATCCATCAATACCAGATCGAACTCCTTCTCGTACATCGCCAGGAGCTGCTCGACCTTCTCCGAGCTAAGGAGCGTAGCCGCGCTGGGAGGCGAGGTTCCGGCCGGCAGAATATAGAACTGCTCCCCCGCATAGGGTGCATGGATGCATCCATTGAGGTTTTCCCCTTTGAGAACAAGATCGGTAAATCCCGGCTTTCCATCCAACTCAAAGAGCCTCGTGATGACCGGGTCCCGCAAATCGGTATCGATCAAGAGGACTTTGAGCCCCGAGCGGGCTAGGACCAGTCCCAGATTCAAGGCCGTGAGCGTCTTCCCCTCATCGGGCAAGCAACTGGCGATGACCAACGACTTGAGGGGATGATCCAAAGCAGCAAAGGTCAAGTTGGTCTTAATGCCCATGTAGGCATCGAAGAGGGGCGACTGCGCTTCGCTGCTCACCAATAGGTGGCTCTTCAATCTCTCAGAGTGGCTCCCCTTGGACCCGGACGAGGGCGACTCTATCTTGAAGACCGTGCCCAAGGGCATAAGACCAATCTCTTCCAGATCCTTCACGGTCTTGAGCGTGTTGTCGAGGTACGCCCGCAGGAACGAGACTCCGGTCCCCAGGGTCAGCCCAAAGAGCGCCGCCAGCAGCAGATTGAGCTTCTTATTGGGACTGATGGGAGCCTCCGGTTCCACAGCCGCCTGAATCAGGCGCACGGCACTCGGCTCTCCGGCTTCCGCAATGCGGATCTTCTCGTATTCGTCCAGCAGCGTGAGGTAGGTATTCTTATCCACATCCAGAGTGCGCTGGATCTGGATAAGCTCTAAGCTATCGTCGGCATAGCTCTTCGTCTCTCGATCCAGATTCTCTTTCATGTTTGCGAGCCGATTCTCCAATGCTCCGATGTCTAGAGTGAGCTGGAGTTCTTGGCGTATCAGCTCCTCATACTGGGGGAGGAACCCAAAGAGGCTAAACTGCGGAGCGCCCTGCTGCGACATCTCCTCTTTCTTTTGGAGAATCTGATCTTGGAGTTCCTGCGCTTTCGTGGAGTCTCCCTCTTGAAGGGCCTGAGCCCTCTGTTTCTCTAGATCCACAATGGCCAGCCGAATCTGGAGGATGCGGGTTAGGGCATTGCGTATCTGGAGCAACAAGCCGTTGAGATCGCCCGTGGCCGCCTCCTGGGTAAGAAACTCCTGCCGGAGGTCCTCCAAGCGCTGGTGAACAGCTTCTAGAGCGCTCTGCTTGCTCTGTAGATCTACCCTTACTTGTGTGAGTGCCTTGTTGAGATCCGCGAGGTTCTTGGCGGCCCCCTCCGTACCCAATTCCAGGCCGCTCTTC
>MFGX01000077.1:5142-5400 GCA_001778455.1 Candidatus Fraserbacteria bacterium RBG_16_55_9
CTTGACTTTGGAGATCGTCTCCTTCGTCTGCTGCTGCTCCTCTTCCAAGTACGCCTGGACGTACGCATTGGCAATCAGCTGAGCTTCTCGGCGCGTATTCCCTTGTGCGGTCACTTCGATGACGTCCGTGTTGCGGACGGGCTTGGCCGCGATCCGCTTCTTAAGCCCTGCCGCAGTGATGAGAAGGGCTTTTCCACGGGCATCCACGTACTCAGGATCGTCCAAGAGCTTCTGCTTGGCACGCTCCGCTACCGGCTG
>MFGX01000077.1:5437-5993 GCA_001778455.1 Candidatus Fraserbacteria bacterium RBG_16_55_9
TTCCCCCCTGAGGTCGGGAGCGGATTGAGAGCCAGGGTAGAGAGATCTCCGGACTTGGATGAGGTGCTCTGGTTGACCAGAAGCTTGGCCTTGGCTTCGTAGACGGGATCGACCGTAAACGAGTAAAGCGCGACCGCCGCTACGGAGAGCAGGAATAGACCGATAATAAGCCAACGGCCTCGCACCAAGATCTGCCAGTAGCGCCGGAGGTCCAGTGTGAATTCGTCTTGAGGTGTAACGTGATTGGCGGCCAACGTCTATTCTGGAAGCTCCATTCGTCAGAAGTTCTCTTGACAAGTTTCATCTTACCAAGAAGAGGAGAACCCGTCAAAGTCAAATGTCTCCGCGTTATCGCCCAGAAAGCCTTATCGAATAAGAGCACGACGTGCTTATAATGTGTCCAATGAGCCAGAGATCTACTGAGTCCTGGACCCGCAAGTTCACCCTGCTCCTCGGCATCGGCGTCTTGCTCCACTTCTCTCCGCTCTTTGCCCAAGGGGCTCCTCTTCTCCTTAGGTTCGACACGGACTCTTCTCTTTACACGCTCACCTGTCAG
>MFGX01000077.1:6071-6334 GCA_001778455.1 Candidatus Fraserbacteria bacterium RBG_16_55_9
ACAGCCGAAGCCTTTTCCTTAGCGGGCCAGACTACAGTGGGCCGCATCGGCCTGGAATTCTTGCAGGCTTCCTTCGCCTGGAGCCCGTACAAAGTGATCTCCCTTCGCAATGAGGTGACCTGGGCTGTCCCTTTTTTCACTCGAAATATCCTCGAAGGTTCTCCACTCATCGCGCCTCTCCCGCCTTATGAGCTGCTCTTCGCACGCGATGAATTGACACTGGAACTCTTTTTGTCTTCGTGGACGCTTCGCAATCGACTCCT
>MFGX01000077.1:6491-6696 GCA_001778455.1 Candidatus Fraserbacteria bacterium RBG_16_55_9
CTCTCACTTTAGGTCGGAACGAAGAATTTTCAGGACTACTCTGTCAAGACGAGACCGGGGGGCTCACGTACGTGGGGCTTTCGCTCCAGCGACTGAGTCTATTCTCACCGTGGGAGGCAGACATTTCCCTAGAGAGCCTCTTCCATCCTTCTACCACGAGCGCTGATTATTCCCTCACCTTTGAGGCCACGTCGAATGAAGGGCA
>MFGX01000077.1:6807-7494 GCA_001778455.1 Candidatus Fraserbacteria bacterium RBG_16_55_9
GCTCTGCACCTGAGCCAAGTCTCTTCGGAACTGGACGTTCCTTGGGGCCCGTTTGAGCTGCTCTGTAAGGGATCATTCGACCCTTCCATAACTCAGGGGACGTTCAGTGGAAGGCTCGGACTCCACATGGGACTCGCTCTCCTGGCCTATCACCGGCGAAACTGGGACTGGAAGAACGAGGACCTCCAAGAGAGCACTTCCGAGTGGGGAGTCATCTATCAGGAGGGAAGCTTCAAGTGGGAGAGCTCCATCACGTTGGCTCCGGAAGGGCGCTTTCAATCTGGAGCGCTCCGCACAAGCATCTCCTTCTAGTACCATGGCAACTCGTTTTGCATGTGAGCTTCGGCCCTTCTTATACTAAGAGACCCGAAAGACACGGAGGATCAACATGAGGATCATGCGGTTCTTAGGCTTCGTAGGAAGTCTTTTAGCCCTCGTCGTTGCCGGCTGCATCGTAGCCGTAGGAGTTCTAGCAGAGTCGTTTCAACTCGAAGGTTCCCCTTCCCTGGTCACGCTCGTGGGCTTGCTCGTTCTACCAGTAGGACTGATCGGGGTCGTGGGTGGAGTCTATGGCAGCTTGAGGCCGCGACTGGGAGGTGGGCTCCTTCTCCTCTCTGGAGCTTTAGAGTGGGGGGTTCTCATCGGTTTCAACACGCAAGCGGGCTATCTCGATGAGGGGCTGGGAGG
>MFGX01000077.1:7520-7647 GCA_001778455.1 Candidatus Fraserbacteria bacterium RBG_16_55_9
GATCCCCAGAGTTTATAGGATGGATCCGGTGGGGCCTGCTCCTCGCTGGGGCCCTGCTCTTCGCCAGCGGGCTGCTGACCCTCTGGAAATCTCTTCTCAGTGCCGTACAGCCCACAGAGGAGCCCCA
>MFGX01000078.1 GCA_001778455.1 Candidatus Fraserbacteria bacterium RBG_16_55_9
GACCTTAGTCTAAGATGCCCCCGGCAGAAGGAGCAGAGGCATGAAGAAACGGTTCAGCGAGGAACAGATCATCCAGATCCTGCGGGAAGCGGAGACCAACGGCAACAACGTCGATCTCTGCCGCAAGTACAGCATCTCCGAGCCGACCTTCTACCATTGGCGTCGCAGATACCAGGGGCTGACCGTCTTGGAACTCCATCGGCTCAAGCTGCTCGAATCCGAGAACGCCAAGCTCAAGCGCCTGGTGGCTGAACAGGCCTTGGCCATCCAAAGCCTCCAAGAGCTGCTCAAAAAAAGGGGCCTGCTGTGAGCGAGCGCCGCGCGCTGGTGCAAGAATTGAAGACCCTGGGCACCTCCGAGCGCCTGGCCTGTGGCCTGGTGGGGCTGGCCCGACGCCATCGGCGCTACGGCTACCGACGCATCACCGCCCTGTTGCGACGTCAAGGGCAGCGCGTGAACGCGAAGCGCATCTACCGGATCTGGAAGAGCGCGGGGTTGGCTGTGCCCCGCAAGCGCTCGCGCCGACGGCGCAGGGGTCCGGCAGTGGAGCTGCTGCAGCGTGCCCAGAGACCGAACCATGTCTGGACCTATGACTTCCTCTTCGACCGCACGGAATCCGGGCAAGTGCTGAAGATCCTGATCGTGCTCGATGAGTACACGCGGGAGAGCTTGGCTCTGCGTGTGGAGAGGCGTCTTCTTGCCAATGAGGTGATCGAGACATTGGGGCAACTGTTTGCGCAGCGTGGGGCTCCCGAGTACTTGCGCAGCGACAATGGCCCGGAGCTGATCGCGCAGGAACTGCAGAGCTGGCTAGCCCTGCGAGGAACCCAGACGGTGTACATTGCCCCGGGGCATCCGTGGGAGAACGGGTATGCGGAGAGCTTCATCGGCAAGTTTCGCGATGAATGCCTCAACGAAGAGATCTTTCGCAGCACAGCGGAGGCGCGCGTCGTCATCGGCAGCTGGGGATGGGAGTACAACCAGGTGCGGCCGCATAGTTCGTTGGGCTACCAGACACCGGCGGAGAGGGCTTTGAGCTCTGTGTGCGACTCTATGCCGGTCGTCAGCAGCGTGACACAGAGCGTAGCAAGAGGGGGGCATCGACTAAACTTGCCCGTGGTACCAGTTCTAGGGGGCAGGTCAGATCCGCATCCAGCGCAGGAAGGGCTCGATCGCTGTACACATGCTCTAAGCCGACGGCGGAGACATCATGCTCGTGAAAGACTGGCTCGGCCACAAGAACATCCAGAACACTCTTGTCTACGCTCAGCTCACCAATAAGCGGCGCGAGCAGCTCGCTGAGAAGGTGTTTGCGAGCAACAGGATTGTCAGATAAACCGATAGTAGCTGTTCTAGATAACGCCTTTACTTTTGAGGTGGGCGATATAATCATCGCGGGTAAACGTGCAACGAATCGCCTCCCGGAGCTGATCTTCGTTCAACTTTAACTGCTGCCGAATCTGATCTTGATATGGCAAGTCCTCGCCTGAGCTCGTATATGAACGTTTCGTCCGTACTACAATTTGACCCTCATGCTCTAGCCATGCTAATCGATCTTTCGCATCCCGTGTTTCAAGCCCAAACTTAGCGACGACGGTATCGAATTCTCGTGCTTTAATGGTCATAGCACTTGCATTTGTGCACCCAGCTTCTGCCACAGGTTTGCCAAGTCCTGTCCCAGCCGAGATTGCTCTTTTTGCAGAGTCCAATATAGTTCGACAAGCGTCTGTCGAAGGTCATCTACCGCCTCAATGAAACTGTGCCCATAACCATATTCTTCGAACTCATCGCACTTGGCGATGAAATGTTCTCCTTCTTTCTCAATCTTAACGACCACCGGGCGGTTGAGCCGAAGCCGGTCATCTAAGAGCACCTGTATCAACACAGTCTTGGGTACAGCGGATATCTTCATCGTAATGAACGGTACGGGCGTTCCACTAACCTTAGGCTTCTCTTGTGCTTTTGGCACCTGCACCGGAATGAGTTCATCTCCCCGCAGGGGGAGTCTTGCCTCAGCTGTCCCGCGCTCCAATTCTTGAATTGTTGCAGTCGCAACCATAGTGAATCTCCTTTTTACGCGTTTTGTTGGGGTAGCCGCTGAACAGCAGTAAATTGAACCCTGTGGACATACACACCGTTTACGTACAATCTGAATTCGTATCGTCCCTCGTTCGGAATGGGAATGGGCGGGAACGTAATTAAGAACTCAATTGGGCCACGCTCCTGTCTATCCAAACTGCCTTTAACCTCACCCAAAGTTGTTTCACCTTCTGATTGCACATATTGCACCAAGATATCGAAGTGCCCCTCAGCGTCAGCACCCCTGAAATATAGAGCGCAAGGACTATGGGTCGTTGGGAACGTTCCCACCCATATTCTATCGAACAACCCAATCAAGCTCTTTTTCTTGCCGAGCTCATC
Source organism: Candidatus Fraserbacteria bacterium RBG_16_55_9 (assembly GCA_001778455.1). Taxonomy (GTDB): domain Bacteria; phylum Bipolaricaulota; class Bipolaricaulia; order RBG-16-55-9; family RBG-16-55-9; genus RBG-16-55-9. The sequence goes on from MFGX01000078.1 coordinate 2,422, forward strand.
TACTATGATTTGGTCACACAATAACAATGCCACCGGAACCGGTGGTATAGTCGTGTCGTTTTGTTGGGGCATCCTTAGCATCTCCCGTTTAGAATTAGAAACTCTGATCACTCATTGTAGCGTTTTGTGTCTTGTTGAAGCAAGAAACGCAGGTAATGAAAACAACAAATGTCGAGCAGAAAGCGCCTTTCGTACCTTTATCGTCTCCGTACAGTATATGGCGTAATTGCCGCTTTGTAAATACAAAAGCGAAACTGCGAGAACTGCGCTTACCATTATGGTCGGCACAATGCGAGAAACGAACAGTAGCTTTTCTATCTTCCCAACAGCAACACTTTCAACGCCTGCAATCGCCTACTTGACACAGCTCTTGGATCTGCTAATCTGATAGTCAGAATGTATGCCAACAGAGACCATCGTACCATTGAGGAGGATGGCAATGCCCATCAGTAAGCTCGGCAAGCGCCGCCAGGTGGTTATCCCCCAGCAGATCTGTGAGGCTCTCGGACTCCGCGTGGGTGATTTTGTCGAAATAAAACGCCGAGGAAACGCCATCGTCGTCAAGCCTAAGAAGCTTGTCGATCGTGATCCTTAGTCACCGTCACGCTGCCGTAATGGCCCGCATCGACTACCGCCCACTTCGTTCGCTCACTGCCCGTGAGCTTGTCAGTGCGCTCGTGAGAGACGGTTTCAGCTTCGATCGGCAGCATGGCTCTCATCAACACTACCTCCATCATGACGGGCGTCGTGTTACGGTGACGTACAAGCACCCGGAGTTGCCGACTGCCATTGACGGTTAGATTGTCTGGTGCGACGAGAGATTTGCCTGAACCCAGAGCATTGAGCTAGATTACATCAATCTCTCGAAAGGGTGGTGTGAGGAATATGAACAAAGGTCAGCTAGCGGAGGTCGTATTTCAGCGGGCTAAGCTCCCCAGCAAGGCTGCAGCGAGACGAGCAGTGGATGCGGCTCTACAAGCCATCATGGACGCGGTTGCCAAAGGAAATCCTGTGACGCTTGCCCCCTTCGGCACCTTCCGGCCCGCCATGCGCAAGGCAGGGAGACGGTTCAATCCCCGCACCCGACAGCCCATTCAGGTTCCAGCAAAGAAGGTCCCTAGATTCAAGGCAGGGAAGAGGTTTAAGCAGCTGGTCGCCAAGGCTTAGCCGCGAACGGGTGCATCGCTCACAACGACAGCTGCAGCCAGAGCTTGTCAACGAGTGGTGAGAGAAAGGGAAGGGGTGATTTCCACCAAGCGATAGGCCGCCTTCGAAAAGGTCACGTCTTTACGCATCAATTTGGCTCCAATGAGGAACGCTTGAGGATTCCCTAGTGTCTCTACGGGCAGGCTCAACCAAAAAGCATTCTGACGTGCAGTTTGAGTGAACTGGGAATCCACCAAAAGCTCACCGTTGAGATAGAGCTTCCCGTCGGCGCGCAAGAAGCGCCATTCTGCTGGAAGAGATGCGTCTACACCGATGGTCCTTAGATGGACAAGCACATCGTTTGAGGAATGCAAAACGTCAAAGAATTCGACTTCAATGACCAAACGCTCATCCGCAGTCATTGTGAGATGGACGGCTTTGATGTCGTTGTAACCTCGGAGGCTCCCCACGAGCGTATACTGCTTTGGATCGGGATAGGAGAGAGTCTGGTCTTCCGGCAGGCTGAGAGTGGGGACTTCCCCAAAGAGCTCGTTCCGGCGGGCGAAGCTCATCAAGTAGAGCAGCATGTATTGTACTTGAGAGCGGTAGTGCAAGATGGCCTGATACTTTCTCGAAGCGTCCTCTGGAGTCAGAGAAATCCCCAGCCAGTGGGTGTCCAGAGATGCGAGCGACTGAGGGAGCTTGATGTCAGCGCCCAAGAAGATGCCTCGGGGCATCGGCCATCGCCCATAGTGGACCAGATAGGTGAACAAGCGGATTTGGCTGTAGCTTCCTTCTTGCTCCAGTTTGAGCTGTTCTAGCGCGTACAGAGTGAAGGCATTCGCGCTCCAATGGTCTGGGTGCGTGTCATTCGGGTGAGGCAGATAGAGAATTTTCGGTTTCTCGCGCTCTAGGATCGCTTCAAGATCGCGAACGACGGACAACCCACAGTAGGGCGTATTGGGGGTGAAGCTGTTTGTATAGGGTGAGTAGTCGGCTCCTGTCTGCGGAGATGTATATGGGCGTTGGCAGTTCCAAGAGCCGTCCCATAGCTGGGCCAGACCCCGGTCAGGGTAACCCAGATAGTAGATATTCTCTCGGGGAACACCCAAATGTTCGAGAGCCTGAAACGTCTCCTCCTGGCGTCGGTAGCCGAATTGAATGGCTTGACTTCGGCTCTGAAGTGGGCCTCGATACTGGCCATCTCCGTTGGTGAGCAGCACGACAGTCACGCGGTCGCCTTGGCGAATATGTCGCTGGATCGCGCCTCCGGCCCCCAGCACCTCATCGTCGTTGTGCGGCGCGATCACTAGCGCCGGCCCCCTCAGTTCACCGGTATAGATCTCCGCCACCTCCCCCGGACTGCTGAAGTACCACTGATGGAAGCCGATGACGCTCCCGGATCCCAGCAATAGGACGAGCAGCACGCGCCATCGTCTTTCCCATTCCGATTTCCCCAGCAGTTCTTTGGGCATATTG
>MFGX01000079.1:0-110 GCA_001778455.1 Candidatus Fraserbacteria bacterium RBG_16_55_9
ATGCCATTCGGGCGTTGACGTACTTGGCGCGGCATAGCGACAAGCTTTGTCTGGCCAAAGAGATCTCTGAAAACGAGAAGATCCCGCACTACTTCTTGAGCAAGATCTTA
>MFGX01000079.1:121-3984 GCA_001778455.1 Candidatus Fraserbacteria bacterium RBG_16_55_9
CCGCGACGGGCTCTTGAAATCCACAAAGGGGCCCGGAGGCGGCTTCCGATTGGCCAAGTCTGCAGCGAAGTTTCAGCTCTATGAGATCAAGAAAGCCATTGATGGCGTCGCGGATCTGGACGACTGCGCCGTAGGGCTATCTAGGTGCAGCGACCGGACCCCCTGTCCACTGCACGAGACGTTTAAGCCTCTGCGCAAACAGATCAAAGAGTACCTTCAGTCGACAACTCTGTCTGATATGGCGCGGGCAGTCGAGGGCACGCAGCCGAACAAAGCTCGAGGAAGAGCCAGATAAGGAACTCCTGACAGAGAAGGTCCCCTCAGTCCGCGAAAGCTCGGTGACCGCGCGAATCAATCGTCGCCGAAGTCTTTTTCGAGTCCGTTCGACTCCCGTGTCCAGTTGGTGCTCTCCAAAAGCTGCTCCACTAACTCCGCGTAGGCAGGCCAGTGGGACTTCAAGTAGCCTCCCAGTTCCGCTGCGGCAGCTTTATTCTTGGTCGTCGCCATGAAGTGAGCCAGCCAAGAGGGCCCTACGCTCTCGATCACCTCATCCATCACAACATGGAGTGCCCAACAGTGCTTTCCTCGTTCACCGCACTCGGCCAGCAGTTCTGCCGACTGTCCCAACGCTTCCTCTTCATCCCAACGCGTCTTCATGCTACTGTCTCCTTTCGGTTCTTTAGCGGTTCGGCGAGCTTTTCACCCGCCTCCAAAGCGTGCTCATTGAGCGCTCGAAAGCGCTCTGGCACACGCTTTGCTACGGCTTCTCGTAAGCTGCTGGGCATCACCAAACCCGCCAGCGCATTCATCACGCCCAGGGCGACGACATTCGCTACTACTTTGCTGCCGGTCGCGGCTGCCGTCTCTGTGATGGGCAAGGCGTATATCAGCCTACCATCCGATGCCTGAGGTTCAATCTGGCCAGAGTCAAGGATGAGAAGAGTATCGGAGTTCGTCTGCGGGAAATACTTTTCAAACGCGTCTTGGGAAAGGCAGAGCAAGATATCCGGCTTAGTGACTTGCGGGTACGCGATCTTCTTTGTGGAGATGATGACCTCGGACTTGCTCGCACCCAGCCGCGCCTCTGGACCGTAGCTCTGAGTCTGTACTACATTCTTGCCATCGACTACGGCGGCCTCTGCTAGAATAACGCCTGCCGTGATCAGACCCTGCCCCCCCGCTCCGCTCAAGCGGATCTGCACCGGGTCCTTACTGAATCGGCTTCGAGAGATTTGAGTATTCATTCTGAGCTCGATACGGCAGCACCCTTGGCCGCCTTACACAGCTGACTGTAAAGCTCTGTGTACTCCATTCGCTGCTCGTCTTTGAAGATCCCGGTGGGGAGTCTCTTCATCTGCGCGGCTTCATCTGGAACGTCTTCTAAGGCCTGGGGGATCGTCTGGTCCTTAAGATAGTGCAACATCTCGTAGGGTTCGCGTAGGTCGTTCATCCGTCCGAAATACGTTGGGCACGGGGTCAGGGCTTCGACGACGGAAAACCCCTTATGTGTTAGAGCCCTTGTCAGCGTCTCTATGAGCTCATGAAAATCGAAGACCGTAGTACGGGCGACGAAGCCTGCCCCAGCCCCCAGTGCCAGCTTGCACAGATCAAAATTGGGCTCGATAGTACCCAGGAGCGAAGTCGTGCTGCGTTTGCCTTGTGGCGTAGTGGGCGCAAGCTGCCCTCCTGTCTGACCGTAGATGGCGTTATTGAAGATGATGGCAGCCAGGTCGATATTGCGGCGACATGCATGAATGAAGTGATTTCCCCCGATGGCCGAAGCATCGCCATCGCCCATGGCCACGATCACCTTGAGCTCGGGCCGGGCCAGTTTGATGCCTGTTGCGAAGGCCAATGCCCGTCCGTGAGTCGTGTGCATGGTGTTGAAGTCCAGAATGAAGGGTGTACGCCCGGAGCAACCGATACCACCGACAAGGACGACGTCATCGCGCCGGAGCGACAGCGCGGCAATGGCGTTCACCAAGGCCTTCACAATGATCCCGTTACCACAACCAGGGCACCAGACGCTCGGCAACTCCTCAGAGCGAAGATACTCACTATATTGCTCCCTCAGCATTGCTGAACTCCTTCCTTCGGGATCTTTGTACCCGTGAGTTGATGAATGGCCTCCACGATCTGCTGGGGTGTAATCAGGCTGCCATCGACTCGGCCTAGGTGTTCGACCGTAAGCCATCGACCTTGCACTGCGCGCTTTACTTCACGCACCAGCTGGCCCAAATTCAGTTCGGGCACGAGAAGATGCGACACGTTTTGGCCAAGTCTCTCAAAGAGGAAATCAGGGAAGGGCCAGAGTGTCTTCAGGTTTACGAGCCCAACTGGAACGCCTTCGGCTCGAAGTTCCTCGACGGCATTCTCGGCCGCGCGGCTCGTGATGCCATACGTTACAATCAAGACGCGAGCATCATCGAGATGCAATTCTTCATATAGAGCGACCTTTTCAACGTTCTGATGGATCTTGTTCATGATGCGGCGCAGTTGGCGATCTGCTTCGGCAGCCTGAGCAGGAAAGCCATCCTCGTCGTGGGCCATACCCGTTACATTGAAGCGCGCACCGGCTCCAAACGGCAGAAATGTGAGATCTTTAAATGGCTTGAAGCCATCGGCTCGTGCAGGCCGTTGGCGCTCGATCAGGTTTCGTTCCCCTGGTTCGGGGAGGCAGACATTCTCGCGCATATGCGATAGGACCTCATCCAGAAGAAGGATCACCGGAACCCGATACTGCTCGGAGAAATTGAAGGCTGTGACGGTCATCTCGAAGACATCGCGCACATGCGACGCGGTCAACACGATCACGGGATGATCTCCGTGAGTACCCCAGATGGCCTGCATCACATCGCCTTGCGCTGTCTTCGTGGGTTGCCCCGTTGAGGGACCCCAGCGCTGGGAGTTCACGATGACACAGGGAGTTTCTGTAATCGCTGCGTACCCGATGCCCTCCTGCATGAGTGAAAAACCTGGCCCGCTGGTTGCCGTCATGGCCTTCTTCCCCGCCCAAGCTGCCCCGATCACCGCGGAAATCGAAGCGATTTCATCCTCCATCTGAATGAAAACTCCTTCGGTCTTGGGCAGCTCGCGGGACATGAGCTCCATGATCTCTGAACTGGGTGTGATGGGATACCCGGCATAGAAGCTGCACCCGGCGTAGAGTGCCCCGTATGTGCAGGCTTCGTTGCCCTGGATGAGCCTTGGCTTCTTTGCTTTTGCTTTGCGCTCTGGCATCTTCCGATCTTCCTCTCACATCCTTACACCGGGCTTGCATCCCGCTGATCGACCGTGTCGCGCGACTTGACGACCCAGATCGCGAAATCCGGGCAGCGCGCCTCACACAATCTGCAGAAGATGCACTTCGTTCTGACGTCCTCCGCTTGAACAGCAACCTTCCCCTGGCCGTTCAGATGCAAGATTCCTGGAGGGCAGCTTTTCACGCAGAGGCTGCAGCCCTTGCAGAATGTTGGCTCTAGTACAAGCTGGAACTTCCCCTGGTGAAAGCGCTTCATCGCTCCTCCCTCATCCGCGCATCTGTGCCGTTCTACTGCACTTGACCAAGAGCTGCTCCCAGTCGCGCTCGACCTGACGCTGAATTCCGGATACGAGCGCCTTGTGTTCCGACTTGACGGAGATCTCATCGTCCTTCTTCTGGAAGAGATGGGCAAAACGCCCCTGAAGCTTGAGCCATTGCGTGATATCCAGACCATAGCGACCCCACTTGGCGCGCTCTTCCGTCGTGCGCGGCTCGGGCTCGTAGGTCAAGTGCCAAATACCCTCGACGACTTCGTAGAGTGGCCAGTGACAGCTCTGTACGGCGAGGTAGGCCATCTTGACGGCCTTCTCCGCTGGGAAAC
>MFGX01000079.1:4026-5215 GCA_001778455.1 Candidatus Fraserbacteria bacterium RBG_16_55_9
TTCTGCCTCAACGGCTCGCTCGACCTTTGTGGTGATGTCTTGCCAGTCGGAGATGGATGCTTGAGCTGCATAAGGGATGTGGTGAGCTACGGCGATTTCCGTCATGTCCTTCCGGCGTTGGAGTTTGCCCGGGCTTCGATTTCCAACTGGAGTGGTCGTGGTCTGTGCGCCCAGGGGGGTGGCCCCGGAGCGCTGGTTACCGGTGTTCATGTAGGCTTCATTGTCGTAACAGATGTAGATGAGGCGATGGTTGCGTTCCAGGGCTCCGGAGAGTGCCTGAAATCCGATGTCGTAGGTTCCTCCGTCCCCAGCGAATACGACGAACACCATATCGTGGGAGATTCTCCCTTTGCGGCGCAAGATGCGATAGGCCGTCTCGACCCCGCTGGCTACGGCTGCTGCGTTCTCGAAGGCCACATGGATCCAAGGAACGCCCCAGGCCGTGTACGGGAAGCGTGTGGTGGCCACCTCGAGACAGCCCGTGGCATTGACGACCACTACAGGGTCTTGAATTGCGTTGAGAACGGCCCGAACCAGAATGGGGGCTCCACAGCCCGCACAGAGGCCGTGGCCGCCGAAGAATTTTCGCGTCTTCTCTTCCCGTCGCACAAGCTCCTTGAGATGAATCATCGCAGGTCTCCTTCATCGCGGAGCCCCACATAGTGCAGCTCGTCCGGCCGCAAACGATCGGACTCCAGATCATCATAGAGCTTCCGGATCTGATCGGGCCTTAGGTCACGCCCGCCTAGCCCGTAAATGATGTTTGCCAGATGGGGCTGCATCTCCGGTGTACCACACGTGTCCGCGTAGAGTGCCGAGCTGATCTCCAGATACAAGGGTCCAAAACTCCCAAAGCTCATCCCGCGATCGAGCACGGCCACGCTCTCTACATGCTTTAGAGCGGCTGCGATCGCCTTGCGTGGGAAGGGGCGGAAGAGCCAGGGCTTAAGAAGCCCGACGCGTCGACCTTCGCGACGGAGCAAGTCTACGACGGCCTTCGCTGTACCTGCCGCCGAACCCATGACCACCAGAGCGGTCTTTGCATCCTTCATCTGGTACAGCTCACAAGGGCCCTCATAGGGGCGTCCGCTCATCTGGCTAAAGCGCGCTTGGACTTGCTCAAAGACCTCAGGCACTTGTCCCAAGGCGTGCTCTTGGGCACGCCGATGCTCGAAGTAGTAGTCGGGCA
>MFGX01000080.1:0-2063 GCA_001778455.1 Candidatus Fraserbacteria bacterium RBG_16_55_9
CTGTGACTTTCCAATGACTCTCTCGGAAAAGCCGAGGATGCGTCTGCAGGACTTTGAGTCCTGTCTGCATGACGGAAGATTCATAATGGCGCCGGATCTCCCGATAGAGTCGCTGATGATCAGCCAAGTTGTCTTGCAGCGTGGGAGGGGATAGCTCCAAATAGAGCTTCTGCACCAGAGGCTTGTGCCGGAAAGAGATCTTTTCCTCTTGGTAAAGAGCACGAAAGCGCTGGGCATCTATGTCGATGAGAATCTGACCCTCTTCCGTACGCGTTTCTGGAGGCACGTCCACGTCGACATCTCCGGTGATCTTCGTCTGGCAAGCAAGCACATAACCCTTCTGAACTTCGTCGCGACTAAGGAGAGTGGTGGGCGAGGCGTGGACATGGCTGTCTTTTACGATGACTCGGCAGCGACCGCAGATGCCGTCCCCGCCGCAGATGCTCGTGAGCTCCACCCCCGCGGCCTTCGCGGCAGCCTGGATTGTCACGCCGCGCTCGACCTCCACGCTCACTTCATCGGGGCGAAAGAAGACTCTCGGCATCTTGGGTTATCCCTTCCAGTCGTTTCGCAAGTACGCGGGCAATCCCGCCGCTTCCTCCGGACCTACTAAGACTTCCCAGCCTCCCTCGTCTTCGATCTCACCCTTGAGCACGGCTACAAGCCCAGGGATGACGAGCTTCTTGTGAGCGACTTGATCCATGATGGCATAACTCTTTACGGCCTTGACGATCCCTTCGGCAGTAAGTTTATCGTCGGCATAGGCGTTGAGTACGCCCAGTCCGCCGGTATCCACGACGGCGATGTAGGCGGGAACCCGGCTGTTCTCCACTTCGCCTTCCACGGTGAAGTACGTAAGGGCGAAATTCGTGGTCACCAAGACAGGCGATTGGGGGCCAGGTTCGCCGACTTTGTACAGTTTAGCCTCGACGGCGTTTGGCACTTGTGGGTCCGTGTAGATGTTTTGCCGTGCAGTCAAGATGGGCAGGAGCTGCCAGCTCTCCAAGCCCTCCATCACGACAAGACTGGCGTACTTGCATATGCACGCCGAAGCTTGGGCTGCCTCCTCGAAGGGATCATGGGCGTGAACGGCAATCATCACGGGATACCCGAGGGGTCTAAACAACTTCTCCAGCGCAAGACGCCGAATCAGCGTCAGCTTCGTGAGGCCCTCTGCCATTCCCTGGATCTGCGGATTCAACACGAGCTCTTCCACACCCAGCGCTTTGATTTGCTGGGTGAGCTCTGCCAGCTCTTCGAGAGTCTTGCCCTGCACGGTCAGCGGGCAGTTGAACTGCTTGGCCAGTGCAGCCAACTCGTTGAGATTCTCTGACGTTGCCGCGTACAGCAAGGGGCGTCGATCGGCACAGACTTCGAGAGCCGCTTTGAGAGCATGGGGGTCTGGGCTGATCAAGATGAGAGCCAGCGACGACTTCTCTTTGGCCAGCGTTACGGCAGCGGTGAATTTGCCGCTGTTCGTCTGCTCGATGGCGATGGCGTTGACAGCGATCTTCTGCCCGACTCGCACAAACTGCAGCTGATTTATCTTCTCAAGGCGTTGGGTAAAGTCCGATTCAGATAGATCATCACGCACGCGAATCGCAATCACCGTCTGGTGGTGGAATTTCTCATCGTGTCGAAACAAGACGGTCTCGCCGCCCACTTTAATCGCTCGATCTCCGGCGCCGATCGTGACCGTGCGCATCGGCGGAGCCTGCGCTTCCGATAGCGCAGCCTTGCCTGCTGCCGAGACGTGCGGGCATTGCTCCAGACCCACTTTCTTCGCCGCCACTTGCATGGCGAAGGCCATGCAAGTGGGGAAATTACAGTCGCCGCAGTTCGTCTTGGGCAGCTGCTTATAGATCTCAATACCCGTAAGTTTCGCCATGGGAACTCCTTCAGGCGATGATCGCTTCCAGTTCCAGCACGGGGTGCCCCGCGCTTTGCAGAAATGCCATCAATTCTTCCGCCGTCGTGGCGTCTTTCTCGGTCGCGATTTTGTCTAACAACTGAGGCATCCCGATCTCAGTCAACCGCTTCTCCAGACGCTCTCGGATCTCTTC
>MFGX01000080.1:2192-2974 GCA_001778455.1 Candidatus Fraserbacteria bacterium RBG_16_55_9
GCCATAGTGGAAAACGTCATGCCCACGGGCGTCATCCCGTTGAATTCGCGGTTGACCACCATGACACCGTTGGTCTCGGGCAGGACAGCCACGAGGCACTCGAAGCAGCCACACGAAGTCTGTGGGTCCGTCATGATCGAGTACATGCTCACTTTCTCGAGGTTGCCGTTGGAAGCCCCACGGACGTACTCGTTGACGCCTTGCCACTCTCCCAACACGGGATCAATGCAGATGCCCTTGGTGATCGGTTTGTTGGGGCCATGTGGATCCATCTCATACGAAGCGCCGCAATCGAGCCACGTGTACGCCCCACAGAGTCCCAAGCGCTGAGGAGTCACAATGCAGACATGATTGGGTGCGTAGCTTTGGCACAAGATGCAGCTGTAGAACTGCTCGACGTCTTCGTCCTTCATACCCATTACGCGTTCGTCTCGCTGGCGATAGATTTCTCGGGCTTCTTTGAGCAGCCGATCCACCTGAGCCTGATCTGTGACGATCTTGACTTGTACTTTGTCGACGATGGCACCGAAGTCGTCTTTGAGCTTGGCGATCAAAACCTCCCCGTAATGTCGCAGCCGAAACCCCTTCTCGTAGGCTTCTTTGCTCATGCGCACCCAGGGGATGTCTCGCTGCCCGATGTGCATCACGCCGTTAATGCAACTGATGAAGTGGTGTATGCGTCGCTCCAGCACGGGCTCGAAATCGGGCTTAAGGCTGCGTCCGGCCACATCGATGAGCACAGCCAGGGGCATGGCTCCGCCCTCTTTCGCCTGGTCGAGATC
>MFGX01000080.1:3000-3351 GCA_001778455.1 Candidatus Fraserbacteria bacterium RBG_16_55_9
GACTTCGATCTTGCCGTCTTCTACTTCGTCCATCGAACGCGCTCTGAGAAGCTCAAACGCTGTGCTGTACTTGCCTCCGAACTCGACGTAGAGGTTCTCCTTACGCACGCGCTCCCCCTCGAAGCCCGCGCCATAGGGCACCGGGATCGGGATCTGGGAGAGCTTAAGCTTGAGGCCGCGCACTTCGACGGCCTTATGGATGATCTTGTCTAAAGAGACTCCCGAGACGACGTGTTCATACGTGCAGATGCCTCTCGGAAGGATCTGAGGGATATTCACGTCGGAAATGACGGGGAAACCGAAGTTGATCGCGCCTGCCGCCGTGGCGTACTTTTCATCGCTTAACAGTTG
>MFGX01000080.1:3372-7288 GCA_001778455.1 Candidatus Fraserbacteria bacterium RBG_16_55_9
AGCGCGAGCACGAAGGCAAAGACCCGCTCTTTGTTATAGAGAAGAATCTTACGTGCTGCCTCGAAGCTACCGGGTTTGATGCCCCCGAAGGTCATGGCGGCCCGCGCTGCGAAGTTGAGGGCATAGACCGCAGCGCTCATCTCTTTGCCATAGGGGACCACGTAGTTGTCCCATCCCAATTCGACCCCCTCATCGGTCAGCTGCTCAGCCATCGACCGCCCGTTCGAGCTGCCCGCGATGAAAACCAAGATGCTCCGCTCTTGTAGCGCTCGGGCCAACTCGACGGCATCTCGATTGGTTGGCAACGCACCCACACAGGCCGCAAAGCCCGGCATTCTTCCGTCTACCAGCTTGATGCCCTGGGTGCGCAAAATGGAATCATCCGTGAAGCCCAGCCACGGAGGCTCCGGTTTGTACCTTGGATCGAGATACTTCAAGGCTTCGATGATCTCCTCGGCGATGAGCGTTGCGATGCCGGAATCGAGCGCATCACCGAGATATGGCAACCAGAGCGATTCAGCCGGCACGGGTGCCAGCAAAGAGCGAGCATGGCAGAGCGCCTCTTCGCAATCCTTAAGAGTTTCTACCTTGAGCCCTAAGAGTGCGAGGATCAACGGCAAGTGATAGGCGGTATTGGGAAAGGCAACCTTCTTCTCCGGTTTGTGAGTCTCTATCGCTTCTCTAAGCTTGCTCTCCGCCTCGGACACGTACTGATAAGCACCACGGATAGCTGCAGTCGCAATGACTTTTGACATACGCACCCCCTCCTTCTACTGGCGCAACGCAACCTGAATGGCGTCCCGCAGCTCTTGGTATTCGGGCTCCGAGAATCGCTCAGGTTGGTCCAAGACCAGCGGCAAAACCTTCGCGAAGTTGAAATTCCTGTCGAAGAGTGAATCTTTCAATGTGCTTACGTCGACTCGTTTGCTCATGAGCAGGCGAATCAGTCCTGCCCGCTCGATCTCTCCCACCAGAACGAAGCCGACGATTCTCCCCTCTGTAAGCAGTACGCGCCTATAGACCCAGCGGCTCGGCCTTTGTATGATCTCTTCCTCGTAATTCTTCTCACGTAAGCCTGCGAGCCCCGCTGAAATCACCGGCAGATCGAGAAACTGCACGGAGTTCATAGCCATGGATCCCTGATACCGCATCACCTGCCCAGTCATATTCGACCCCGCGATTCGGCCCTGCTCCACAGCGCAGGGCCATAGAGCGTTCGTCCACTTCTCTCCTCGCACCACATCCATCGTCTGCGCCACATCTCCTGCAGCATAGATGTTCTCGATATTCGTGCAGCAGCGCTCATTAACAAGAATCCCGTGCTCGTATTGAATGTCGGTTCCCTCTATGAGCTCTAGGTTTGCTTCGACACCCTTGCCCATGACGATAAGCTGGCAGTCCAACCGAGTCCCATCGGCAAAACGCACGCCCTCCACGCACTCGCCTCCCAATATCTCTTGTGCTGTGACGCGCGTGCGAACATGAATCCCCCGCTCTTCAAAGAGATCTTCATAGACGGTTGCCGCCCCTTCGCTCATCATCTGCGAGAGGATGCGTGGGGAGTCGGCCGCCACAGTGACTTCGACTCCTTGTCGAGCGGCTAGACCGCACGCGGCCTTCAAGCCCACGAGGCCACCCCCCAGGACGACGGCCTGTCTTACATGAGGCAGCTCTCTCAGAATTCCTTGAGCATCCTTGAGCGTGCGGAAGCCAAAGACCCCCTTTTTCTGAATCCCGTCGATCGGGGGAAACTTAGGCGCAGCACCCGTTGTAATGAGCAATTTGTCATACGTGAGGGATTTGCCTGTGGAGAGGAGGATTCTCGCAACGCGCGTGTCTAAGCGGACAACTCGGACTCCCAGTCGGGTGTCAATCTGGTTGGACTCGAAGAAGTTCGGCGGTCGATAGGACAGATCGGCCTCGCTCAGTTCTCCTGCCAGATAGTACGAGATGAGAGGCCGGGAATAGAGCGGGTTCTCCTCATCGGAGATCATCACGATCGCGCACGCGGAATCGAGTTTTCGGATCGTCTCCGCTGCAGTGATCCCTGCAGCCGACGCCCCGATGATCACATGCCTCATGACAACCTCCTCTCTCCCATGAGTCGTCCCAAGGGAGAGCGGGGCTTTACCGGCTGCGCAAGAAGCTTCTGGAAGTCTTCGTACTGACCTACGAACAGGGCATCTGTTGGGCAGGCTTCCACGCACGCATAACGGGCCTTTCCCGTTCGCCCCTCGCGATCCGGGCACATGTCGCACTTGGCGGCGATGACCGTAGGAGAGACAAGTCCGAACCGGCAGACCATCACGCACATCCAGCATCCCACGCACTTTGCCACGTCACAGGCGACGGTCCCATTCTGGTCTTTCCGCAGCGCACCCGTGATGCAGGCGTCGACGCACGGAGCATCCTCACAGTGGCGGCAACTGAGCGAGAGGTTTATGCCCTCGAATGACAGAACGGCCCGCCGAGGAACGGGGGGCTCCTCCTCGCCCATGGCGCCGAAAAGCTCCTTCGTTTGCGAATGCTCGATCGCACAGGAGACTACGCAAGCGTGGCAACCCAGGCACTTCCGTGCGTCACAGAAGATTCGTTCCATCGTCTTTTCCTTTCTGGCACGTACAGCCGTGATCTCTGCGCATGCCGTGAAATGCTTCTAGCCGCTTCAGAAGGTCTTTGATTCCCTCGTGAACCGCAGGATCTTCGGTGAGATCACAACTCTGCCGCTCACGCCCAGCACGACGAATCGCTTCGCTATCAGGCAGAGTACCTAAGAGCACAAGCTCTGGAGGCAAATGATCTTGGATATACTTCGAGTCGGCCGGCTCACGAATCTTGTTGGCCACAGCAAAGATGTTCTTTAAGCCGATATCTTGAGCCAGTCTAGAGATTCTGCCTGCAGTGAGCAGACTCTTCGAGTCCGGCTCAACCACCGCAAGCAGGCAATCAACGCCTTGAACAGTAGCCCTGCCCAACGACTCCAGACCAGCCTCAACATCCAAGAGCACGAGATCATCTCGATCCAGCACGATGTGCTGCAGTAGGCTCTTCAGGAACGTGCTCTGAGGACAGGCGCAGCCTTCTCCCCCACGCCGGATGGGGCCCATGACGAGGATCTCTACCCCGTCCTTCCGGACAGCGAAGCGCCCGGGAATGTCGTCCACCTTTGGGTTGAGTCGGAAGAAACCTTCAAGAGAGCCTAAGCGTTCCTCGATAAGCCCCTGGAATTCGACGAGCGGCCTGGGCTCTTCAGAGAGACCGAAGGTCGCAGCAAGTGTGGGATTGGGGTCTGCATCCACGGCCAGGACGCGATAGCCCTTGCTTGCTGCCTCTCTAGCAAGGAGCGCACAGAGTGTGGTCTTGCCCACGCCGCCCTTTCCAGATAGCACTATCTTCATATGATTTTCCATTGTATGATTGAGGCATTGCGGTGCGCCATGACGAAGATCATGCGATCAGCCAACCAAAATCATGTTTGGCGCAGAGCTCTGCGGGTAGGATGGAGCTACGGGCCGAAGGTGAGCGGATCATGATTGAGATTCGGTTCCATGGTCGAGGCGGCCAGGGGGCGGTCATCGCTTCCGAGCTTTTGGCTGCAGCCCTCTTCCATGAGGGCAAGTTTGTTCAAGCCTTTCCCGCTTTCGGAGTCGAAAGACGGGGAGCGCCCGTGGCGGCCTTCCTGCGCATTAACTCCGCTCCCATTCGACTTCGCTGCCAGATCTACCAGCCCGATCACGTGGTCATCCTCGATTCCACACTGCTCCCCGTTGTGGACGTCACAGCTGGCTTAAGGCCCGATGGCTGGATTCTGATCAACAGCGACCGCGATCCAGGGAAGTTTCGCGCCTTCGTTGAAGGTGGATGGGAAGTCGCGACTGTCGATGCGAGCGCCTTGGCTATCGAACACCACTTGGGG
>MFGX01000080.1:7306-9045 GCA_001778455.1 Candidatus Fraserbacteria bacterium RBG_16_55_9
CACAGCGATCTTGGGCGCATTGGCTCGCGTAACAGACCTGGTGAGCTTAGAGGCTGTAATCGAAGCGATCTCTCAAGGAATGCCGATCCATCCTCAAGAGAACATAGCGGCCGCACGCGCGGCCTATGATCGCGTCCAGATGCCCAGACAAGTCATCGCAGGGAGGGACAGACAATGAGCAAGCAGGTCACCTTCAAGGGCGCTCATGATATGCCACCGATGGCGGTCTCTCTAGAAGATATGAGCTTCAACAGAACCGGCAGCTGGCGTTACTTGAAGCCCGTCTATCAGGAGAAGCTCGCGCCATGCCGGATCAGCTGTCCTGCGGGCACGGATTTGCCTCGTGTGCTCGCCTTGATCTCCCAGCAGAAACTCTCAGAAGCCTGGCAGCTCATTAGAGAAGAGAACCCATTGCCGGGCGTCTGCGGTCGAGTCTGCTACCATCCGTGTGAAGCAGCTTGCAATCGAAAACACTTTGATGAGGCCGTCTCGATACAAGCTCTGGAGCGCTTCGTAGCAGACGCCTGCATGAATTCGAGGCGTGAGATTCCCCAAACCGAGCGACGATCCGAGCGAGTGGCCATCATAGGGAGCGGACCCGCTGGCTTGGCTTGCGCGTATTTTCTCTCCCGTCAGGGTTTTCGGGTTACGGTCTTTGAGTCCGAACGCGAACTCGGTGGAATGCTCCGAGTTGGCATTCCTCGCTATCGCCTACCTCGCGAAGTCTTAGATACGGAAATCGAGGACATCGCCTCGCTGGGTGTGGAGTTCACGCGGGGTGCTCAGATCAGCTCGTCTGTCGATCTGGAAGAACTGTGGCGACGCTATGAAGCCGTCTTCATTGCTACCGGTGCGCACCAGAGCCATCCGCTGCGAATCCCCGGTGAGGATGCGGAAGGGGTGATGACGGGCTTAGAGTTCTTGAAAGCTGTCAATGCCGGACGCGACGTCCGTATTGGGAAACAAGTGATTGTGATTGGTGGAGGGAATACCGCGATTGATGGAGCAAGAACGGCTCTCAGGCTGGGCGCAAGACCTGTGATGCTCTATCGACGCACCCGCGCGGAGATGCCAGCCATTAAAGACGAGATCGAAGAAGCCGAGCACGAGGGCATTGAGTTCGTCTTCCTCGCAGCGCCTCGGGCGATTCGAAGGACCAATGACAGAGTCGAGCTCGAGTGCATTCGCATGGAGCTCGGTGCTCCTGAAGCAAGTGGGCGGCGACGCCCGATGCCGATTGCAGGCTCCGAATTCACGCTCAAGGCCGATTGCGTTCTCAAAGCCGTTGGCGAGGGACCTGAACTCTCCTTTCTCTCCGAGAGCATCGAGACGAGTGCCGGGATCGTGATGACCAATCCCAGAGGTCTTTTGGAGCGTGAAGGCATTTTCATCGGTGGGGATGCCCAAAGCGGACCAAGCACCGTCATCGAAGCCATCGCCTCAGGAAAAGCGGCTGCCCAAGCGATCCAACGCTATCTAGAGAGCGGGCAATCGGGAACGTCAAGAAGAAAGGTGAAGCGAGGCTTCCCGGAGGAAATCCCATTTGAACGACTGAACCTTGATTATTTCAGCCCTGTGGCGCGCGCTCAGAGCTCGCATCTTGCGGCATCCACAAGGATCAAGAACTTCTCGGAGGTGAAACGATCTCTATCCCAGGAGCAAGCGGTCGCCGAATCTCAACGCTGCTTCTCCTGCGGCGTCTGCAATTTCTGCGATAATTGTCGGGTCTTCTGCCCGGA
>MFGX01000081.1:0-321 GCA_001778455.1 Candidatus Fraserbacteria bacterium RBG_16_55_9
GTGGACCCGGTGTACGCCAACTCTAATGCAGAGCTACGACTATACAAGTTCAGCGCCGGAATCTGGAGCTACACCACGATCATCGCGTTCACGGCCGGATCTTACAATCCAACGATTGGCGATGCCGACGGTGATGGGAAAAACGAGATTGTGGTCGCCGGTTACAACTTGGGGCAATTACTGATGTTCAAATACAACGGGAGCAGCTTTGTCCAGAACCAGATTGACACCGTAACCGAAGTCAGCGGGCAGCCGCCAGCCACAGGCGACGCAATGAACCTCGGGACGCCGCAGGTCTATCTCGGCACGCATACGAGTGGG
>MFGX01000081.1:370-5729 GCA_001778455.1 Candidatus Fraserbacteria bacterium RBG_16_55_9
AAGAGAACACAGGGTATGTTGCAGATCCCTTCGTCGGAAACCCTGACAATGATGGACTCAATGAACTGTTGGTCGCTAAGTATGGTGGGCCATGGGGCCTCAAACTCTACCAGTACAATGGCAGCGGCTGGGATGGCACGGTCATTAGGACAGCCGATGCGGGGAGCACCGTAATCACCGATTACAACAGTGATGGCCAGCAGGAGATTGTGACCAATGTCTATTTGGGCCGTGCGGTGCTCGCGTACGAAGAAACCGCGCCGAACGTCTGGACTGAGTCGACTGTGGTCCCCGATGTCGGTTTTGTCATCGCCCCTCTGGCGGTTGGCAATGCCAAGAATGATGGGTATCCCGCCATCGTGGTCGGGCAGACCGGCGGCGGGGTAGGGTGTGGCTGTTCACCGCAGAAGCCCGGCAGTATGATCTCACCGTCACCGGAGCAGGCACAGGCATTGGCAAGGTGACAGGCCCTGGTTTCAACTGCACGGTCGTATTTGGGAAGACTTCAGGAGATTGCTCCGAGATGGTGCTTCAGGGCACAATGCTCACATTGACGGCTTTAGAGCTTGAAAACTCGGTCTTTAAGGGCTGGAGCGGCTGTGATCTCGTGGCCAGTAACTCAACTCCGCTTGCTACTACAAAGGAGCACGGCTCAGCGCCAGCAATGTTGGGATGGACCATTCTGCCCGCTTTTGGTTTGATGGGCCTTGTATTGGTACGGAGACGTCGAGGAAGGAAGCTTATTGCGCACGCGGGAGTGCTGCTTGGTCTGACGGTGATGCTTACGGCCTGCCCGGGCTTTATCCAGATTGGGACACAGTGCACGATAACTGTGAATGCAGACCGGACTGTGACCGCCACGTTCCATGCGGTGCGACCTGAACTCCCTTAGAGATTCCTGCCAGTAAATACCAGACTGTGCCGTAGGCGGCGCATCCAACAGCAAAGTGAGCCGGGCACTCCCTCGGGTGACCAGAGAGAAGCCCTGGCTCGACACCGGTCCTTTCTCTTCCAAAGCAGATAAGCTACACAATATTCTGCTATGTCCGAGAGAAAGCTCAACATCGCTGTGCTCATGGGAGGACCCTCAGCCGAGCATGATGTCTCGCTGGCCACCGGTCGGGTTCTCATCCAACACCTCGATCAAAGCAAATACGACATCAAACCCGTAACAGTCAGCCGGGAAGTCCGTGAGCTTCTTTCTGGGAAATCGCCCCCTTCACTTCCGACGGAAGCGAGAACTTCTGCGGTTAGCACGGCCCTACATCAAGCGCAGGAAGCTCAGATTGATGTGGTCTTCATCGCCATGCACGGCGAATTCGGCGAAGACGGTCGACTCCAAGGGTTACTGGAATTCTTCGATATTCCCTACACGGGCTCCGGAGTGCTGGCTTCTAGTCTCGCCATGGACAAAGTGAAATCGTCAGAGCTCTTCCGGCTACACGGGTTGCTCGTGCCGGCCTACACGCATTTTATGCGCTGGGAGTGGGAGCACCATGAGTCGATCATTCTGGACTTTCTCGTGCAAGCTCTCGAGGCGCCGTGGGTGGTCAAGCCTGTGGATCGAGGATCGAGTGTGGGAGTGAGCATCGCTCAGACAACAGAGGCACTCCGTGCGGCCATTCAAGCGGTCTTCCAGCACTCCGATCACGTCATGGTGCAAGAGCATATTCAAGGTGCGGAAGTGACGTGCGCTGTCTTGCACGAGGATCCGCGCTCTGAGCCCTGGCCCCTGCCTCCCACGCAGATCATTCCCAAGACGAAGGCGTTTTTCGACTATGCTTCGAAGTATACTCCCGGCGCGACAGAAGAGATCACGCCGCCGCGCTTGCATCCGGCCATCATCGCACAGGTGCAGGCAACGGCTGTGCAGGCGCATAAGATCCTCGATTGCTACGGCATGTCCCGCACCGACATGATCGTACGCGATGAGAAAATCTATGTGCTAGAGACAAATACAATCCCCGGCATGACCGAGACGAGTCTGTATCCTCAAGCGGCAAAAGCCATTGGACTGGAGTTTTCAGATCTCCTGGACCGCTTGATCAGCGCTGCTCTTCGGAGGCATAGGGTCCACCACGGTTCGCGCACTTCATGAACCATCGCTTACGAGATCTCGTAGCCCAAGTTAATTCTAAGGGCATTCTCAATTCACAAGACCTGTTCATCTCTGGCATCGAACATGATTCAAGGCAGATTGAGCCAGGAGACCTCTTTGTGGCGTTTCAAGGCAGCAAGCACGATGGACATGAGCATATCGGCGATGCTCTTCGAAATGGGGCCGTGGCGGTCGTCGGCGAGAAGGTCTGTCCCGACATTCCCGCGAACGTAACGCACATCACAGTCGAAGACAGCCGAAAAGCCCTCGCTGGTCTATCTTGTGCATTCTACGACCACCCTACTGATAAACTCTTCACGGTCGGGGTGACCGGCACGAAGGGCAAGACCTCCGTGACTCACTTGAGCGCAGCCGTATTGGGCATGGAGCAGACCGAGATCATCAGCACCATTACGAACGCGCTCGATCGGGGTACGGATCAGACAACTCCAGAAGCTCCTCAGATTCAGCAGATTGCCTGGGACGCTCTGCAAGCGGGGAAAGAGCACCTGGCACTGGAAGTCTCTGCGCATGCGCTCTCGCAGGAGCGGGTTCGCGGTGTGGACTTTAATGTAGCGATCTTTACGAATCTAAGCCACGACCATCTCGATTATTACAGCAATCTCGAACCCTATCTCCAAGCCAAGCTGAAGCTATTCCGGGGGCTTTTGCCCTCCGCAACGGCCATCGTGAACCGGGATGATCCAGCGAGCTATCGAGTAATCGCCGCTTCACAAGCCAAGGTATGGACCTTTGGCTTGAGTCCAAACGCCGACATTTGGGCGGATGAGATGGAGCAAGGTCCACGGGAATCGCAAGCACTCATCCACACCCCCGAAGGATCTTTTCAGCTGCGCCTCCACTTCCCAGGGCTTTTTTATATACAGAACGCTCTCGCTGCCGTGGGAGTAGGGCTCATCCGTGAGCTTCCGCTCTCGCTCATTCGGGATCGCTTAGAAGCCGTAAAGCACATGGAAGGGCGCCTGGAGCGATTCTTAACTCGGGATGGCACCACAATTATCGTCGATTTCGCTCACTCGCCGGATTCGCTGGAAAAGGTCCTGCAGCTCCTTCGGCCGTTTTATCGACGTTTGATCACTGTCTTCGGCTGCGGGGGCGACTCCGATCGCCTGAAGCGTCCGGTGATGGGAGCGATCAGCGGTCGCCTCTCCGACTACACGATTCTTACGAGCGACAACCCAAAGGGAGAAGATCCCGAATCCATACTTCAAGAGATCGAAGTGGGACTGCGGACGACGCAGGCGCCCTATGAGTTGAGCCTCGACCGACGCGAAGCGATACAGCGCGCCCTAGAGCTGGCGCGGCCAGGAGATTGCGTCCTGATCGCGGGCAAAGGCCACGAGCGCACGCAGGTCTTCAAAGATCGACAGATTCCCTTCAACGATAAAGCCTATCTGAGCGAACTGGGTGTGATTGCGTAGGGATCTCCTTACCGCGTAGACTGAATGCGTGTTGAAGCTTGAAGGAGTCTCGAAAGTCTATGCGATAGGGAATATGACGGTTCAAGCCCTCAGAGCTGTCAATCTGGAACTTTCGCCTGGGGAATTTCTGGCAGTCATGGGGCGCTCAGGTTCAGGAAAATCCACGTTGTTGCACATTCTCGGTGGCTTGGATTGGCCCTCCAGTGGTCGTGTGCTCTGGAACGAAAGGGACTTGACCACGCTGAGTGTTCGGGAGCTTGCCCGTTGGCGAGGGGAGCATGTGGGGTTTGTCTTTCAATCGTTCAATCTGATGCCTACACTGACAGCGCTTGAAAACGTTGAACTTCCATTGCTCTTACGAGGCATCTCAGCCAAAGAGCGACGCATACGAGCGCGCGAGCAGCTCGAGCATGTGGGACTAGCGAGGCGCGCTTCTCACAAACCGGCGGAGCTTTCCGGTGGAGAGCAGCAGCGGGTAGCGCTGGCTCGGGCGCTGGTGAGTGATCCCGCGATGATCTTGGCGGATGAGCCCACTGGTAATCTCGATTCCGAAACAGGTCAAGTGCTTTTGCGGCTTCTCCGAAATCTCAACGAGCGAGGCACGACGATCGTGTTGGCCACCCACGATCCGGAAGCAGCAGCGTTTGCACAAAGAATCATTCGGCTCAAAGATGGTGCGCTCCTCCTCTTCTCTTAGTGACTGAGCGGAGCGACCGTTGTTGGACGTGCAACTGGTTCATACGTGTGCGGTAAGGGTGGCAGAGCCAGGTGATCTCCGTACACCTCGGACTCTGCCACCCTGTGGCGTCTATTCCTGTCAGTGTGCCTTCTCATGCTTGAGGCGTCGAGCCTCACTGATCCGTTCGAAGGCGTTCCGGATCATCCTGAAAAACGCGTAGAAGGGCTGGATGTTGGAGTATTCGCGGTTGGAATCGCCCTCACTGGGTGCATGCACGGGCGGACGATCAGCAATCGTGCTGACCCGACCCTTGTGCGACTTGAAGAAAGCTCGGTCTCGACTCGCTGCTATGCGATCATGTATGTTCATGTTTCTCACGGCTGTCACCCCTCCTGGGTGTCTTTGATTGTGGGTCAGAGTGGGGCGAGGAGCTTCTCGCCGCCCCACTCTGTTTCCTCCTCACTACTCTTCGGTCAGTTTTGCCAAGGACCCATTGCCGAAACCAACCCTGATCTGTGCTCTCGCGAACTCCTCAAAGACCGGCGTAACTGCCTTAGCAATCTGCTCTAAGCTCACCTGCTCCGTGAACCGAGCTACAAAGAGGAGTGCCTGAGTTGGATTGCCGTTCTTGACCCGGACCAGTTCCAAGCTCACAAACTCCGTAATCCGTTCGTGAAGAGCTTCCGTAAGACGGGCTGTCAGCTCCGTGACCTTCTGAGAATCTTGATCACCACTGGGGTAGAAGCGGATTCCCGTTGCAAATCCATCTGTGGTCACCCCATCTTCTGCCGTAAGCATGAAGATCTCGACTCGGTACGGCGTCTGAGATGCTCCTGCGGACACGGTGATCGCTTTACCCACCAGGACTATCGCGAGGATCGCAACGGAAACGATCCTCTCCTTTGAGATTCGCTCGACTGTGCTTAGCTTCTTCACTGTGATCACCCTCCTGGGTGTCTTGAGATGGGGGGAGTGTAGAGGACGACCGTGAAATGGCCGTTAATCGGGCTTCCAGGAGGCTTTTAACGATGAACTCACTGGGTGCTAGAGCGGGGCTAGAGTTGACATCATCAGAGATGCATCTGCTACACTAATGACTCTAAGGAGGCGAAAATGATTCATAAATTGTTCAGGATGTCT
>MFGX01000082.1:0-3380 GCA_001778455.1 Candidatus Fraserbacteria bacterium RBG_16_55_9
GCGCGGCCCCGGGAAAGGTGGCAGTCGTCAAGTTTGGACACACTGGACCTATCACTGGAGTACTGGCGTCGGCTGAGACTATCTGCAAGACCTTCTACGAGCTCTGGACGGAACAGGCCAACGCCAGGGGAGGCATATTCCTGTCCCGACAGGATGCTCGGGCCCTGGTGACATGGATCACCTACAACGATATGGCTGACACAGGACGGGCCTCCACCAATGTGGAGAGGCTCATTACCCGCGACAAGGTTGACATCATCTACGGTTCTTACGGCACCTTCCAGGGGTTCGCGCAAGAACCACTGGTAAACAGGCTGGCGGCAGAAGGCTTCAAGACCATCTATATGGTGGGAAATGGTACCGCAGTCAAATGGGAAACTGCAGAACAATTCTACAAGTACTACATGGAAGACAAGATACTGAGGGACAGCAAAGGAAGGCCTTGGACTGACTGGGAGTACACCATTTGGACGGAGATGCCCAGGGCTTTTCACATTGAGGCCTTGGTGAAAGTCCTCCAGAAGGTGGGTGTCAAGTCGGTTGTAGTGTGGGAGATTGGGACCCTCTATGGTGCTGAGAGCCGGAAGTTCCTGGAATTTCTGCTGCCGAAGGCTGGGATCTCAATCCTCGCCAAGGAGAAGTACCCGCTGGAAATCCTGGACTTCACTCCTCTAATCACTAAGGCTCGATCTCTCAACCCTGATGCAATAATCCAGTTCAGTTACCCTGGCGATGGGATGAAAGCCATACAGGATATGATTTCGCTCAAATACAACCCCAAACTGTTCTACAACTCTCTCGGGGTAACGTCTGGGGAGGCGTACACGAAGTTTGGTGCCAACCTGGACGGTATTATGTACCAATCCACCGCTTTTCCAAAGAGTCCGAAGTCCCGGGGTGCCTTTGGCTCTGGCGTCGATGTTATGAAAGCCTACGTTACGAAGTACGGCCTGGCCCCCGACACGATTGATGGCCCCTGTGCCTACGCCACAATCGAGCTCATGGCCGCGTTCATTGAGCGAGCCGGGAGTACAGACAAGGCGGCCATCCATGCGCAGATTGCTAAGGCCAAGGGGAATCCCATCCCGACGATCATGGGGCCAATCTACTGGGACCGGGGTCCCTGGCCCGAGCTGCCTGGGGTCGTGGGTCAGCACATCGGAACCACCAAGTCCTCAGCAGGCGAAGATGCCGAGATCGTCGGGGCGGCTTTTGGGGAAATGGGTGGAATTCCGCGGAAGTGGAATGCCAAGGACTGGGAGACAAAGGCGCCTGTGTACCCCAAGCCCGCGTGGAAGGCGTAACAAGTCGTTCCTGCTCCTCCTGGGCCGGGTTGCCTCAAAGTGCAACCAGGCCCGGGCGGGAGCAGCGAGGATGTTGAAATCACCATGACCTACCTGACGAATAAGAAGGGGGAGGGAGAACATGAGAACTAGGTTCTCTAGGAAACAAATCCTGGAGAGACTCCGCGGGAAGGTCGATAAGGGCGAACCGATCTTCGTGGCCAATGCAGCGGCGGGCATGGTTGCCAGGTACGCCGAACGAAACGGTGCCGACATGGTGAGCGTCCATAGCTGGGCCCGGTTCCGCTACCGAGGCCATCCAGAACCATTGGCCACGCTCTGGTGGGGCGGCAGCAACGCGATGAAGGACAACGTCTTCGATGTGCACCACGAGATCGAGAATGCACTGGACAACGTCCCTCTGGTCGTGGGGTTGGAAGCCTACGATAGCTTGAACCGGCATACCGACAAGCTGTTGGCGAGGGCAGCCGGCATCGGATACGATGGCATACAGAACTTCCCCAGCCTAGGCTACTACAAACCCATGCGCTGGCTGCGCGACGGCGTGGGGTTCGGTTTCAACCGAGAACTAGAAATGATCGAGATGGCGAGCAAGCGGGACATGTTCACCATGGCGTACGCCTTCTGGCCTGAAGACGCCAAGGAGTTCGCCAAGCGCGGCGCCGACGTGATAATTGCCCATGCCGGATGGGACACTGGAGGCTCTACTGGTGCCCCGGCACCAGGAACCGTGGCCTTCGATTTCGAGAAGGAAGGCTTCAGAGGGTACCCCAGGGATCTAAATGGCACCATTCTGGTGGCTCAGGAGATCGCGACCGCGGCACGGGAGGTCAACTCGGCACAGATCGTGTTGGTCACCGGTGGTTCGCTGAACAGCCCCGAGAGCGCAGAACAAGTGATGGCCAAATGCGATGTGGACGGCTTTGAGGTCGGCCACGCCATCGACGCCATGCCGATCGAAAAGGAACTGATGCGGATTGGAGACGAGTACAAGAGCTTGCGATTGAATCCAAAGAATCCCAACGTCAAGATGCACGCCAAAGCGTAGAGGGAGTGATGGATATGGCCTCCATTTCTGAAAGGGACCGGATCCTTTCCCAACTCAAGGAGCCGATGCCGAGAAGAGCGGAGATCGTCGAGAATTGGCGCGCCCAGATCGAACAGGGCATCCCTATCATTTACGCTGGATGCAGCGCGGGCATCGTGGCTAGGTACGCGGAATTGACGGGAATCGATGCCATTGTGGTGTACGAGACCGGTCTGTCCAGGCACTGGGGGATGCCCACCACGATGCTGGCAGATCCCAACCGCTGGTCATTCCCGATGTATGAGGAAATCCGAAGCCAGGTGGACAAGACGCCCCTCATCGCCGGGGTGGAAGCCTACGACCCAAGGTTCAGGGGCGAGCGTGGATTGAGGCGAATGGTCCGCACTGTGATCGAGATGGGTTACGACGGCATCCAGAACTTCCCCACGCTCGTGTTCATTCCACCGACCTACAAACTCAGGGACCCCGTAGGCATGGGCTGGGAGCGGGAAGTGGAGCTCGTAGCGTTGTGCAATGAGCTGGATGTTTTCACCATGTGGTACGCTTGCACGCCGGAGCAGGCACAAGATGTCGCCCGCGCCGGAGCGGACGCCATCGTGCCTCACGCCGGCTGGTCCAGCGGGGGCAAGGTTGGCGCGCCGACGACGGAGAGGTATCCGAATACGATGATTACTCCCATCAAGGATCTGGACGTTGCTTGCCGACACGTCCAGGCGATCACCGATGCGGCCAGAGCCATCAATCCGAAGATTATCTCGCTGTCCCATGGCGGGCCGTTCATCGACATTCCCGCGGTCACATACATGTTCGAACATACGACGACCGACGGCTTCGAGGCGGCGTCGGCTTGGGAGAGAGTCCCTGTAGAAAACGCCCTGACGGATGTGATATCGAGGTTCAGGGCTGTGAAGAAGTTGAGGAAGAAGCGGGCAGCATAGGTCGTTGTCGCAAGCTGGAGTGAAACCAAGTGGTGCGCGGGGTGGTACCAGCGGTCGCCTCTCGCCGGGAGGCTCCCCGCCTCCCGGCGA
>MFGX01000082.1:3392-3722 GCA_001778455.1 Candidatus Fraserbacteria bacterium RBG_16_55_9
TTACGTTGGTGTGACGATGGTGCGCGCCTTCCGCCTCGGCCCGCCGCGTCAACCGCGGCACCCGTTTCCAGACGCAGTCCACGCCAGCATTTGCGCAGTTCCACGTGCCCGCCCTACATGCCGTACGTCTGCTGAATTGTGCATGCATGAGCGAGTCTGCCTAAGAAGAGCCAGGTCGGTCCGCGCGGGGGCTGGCTGCCGGCGATGGTGACAGGCGTGCTGTGCAAAGTCGTAGCACAGCGGGAGGGGCTGATGGCCAAGACCGTAGTCATCCTGGGAACCCTGGACACGAAGGAGATCGAAGGCCGTTACATCAGAACCCAGATTGAG
>MFGX01000082.1:3790-11940 GCA_001778455.1 Candidatus Fraserbacteria bacterium RBG_16_55_9
GGACATTTCAAACGATACCGTGGCCAGGGTCGGCGGCACCGACATCACCGAAGTCGAGAAACTGGAGAGAATGCCGGCAATCGAGGTAATGGTTAGGGGTGCGATCAAGATCGTCCGAGATCTCGACGCCCAGAAGAAGGTCGATGGAGTCCTCGGCTACGGGGGGAGCATGGGCGAATCCATAGCGGTATTGGTGGAGAAGTCTCTGCCGCTACATGTGCCCAAGGTGCTGGTTACCACCTCACTGGAATTGGCTGCCGGCTCGGTAGGACCGAAGGAGATCGCCATCTTCCCAACTGTCACTGACATGAACGGGATAAGGATCAACAGGATAGAGGCGATAACCTTGGCCCATGCCGCGAGTGCCATCGCCGGGATGGTGGAGGCGCGTCCAGAGGTCCCAGAGGAGCGGAAGATCATTGTGGCCTCTCAGTACGGCAATACGACTCCCCACATTGACGAGTCCAGGAAGTTCTTGGAAGCGAGAGGTTACGAGCTGATTTCATTCCACGCTGTGGGGACAGGCGGGCAGACACTCGAGGAATTGGTCGCCAGTGGTATGGTTGCCGGGGTATTGGACGTGACCACCCATGAGGTTGCGGACTGGGTGCTCGGGGGGTTCTCCAATGCAGGAGCAAAGCGGATGGAAACTGCGGGGGAGAAGGGGATTCCCCAAGTCCTGGTTCCCGGGTGTCTGGACATGATTCAGTTTTGGTCGCTCGACACCGTTCCGGAGAAGTTCAGGGATAGGGATTTCTACTTCCACAACCCAAATTCGACACTGGTGAGAACCAGCAAGAAGGAGAGCGAAGAACTGGGCCGGGTCTTTGCGGAGAAGGTGAACAAAGCCACAGGACCCACTGTAGTCGCGATTCCGCTGAAGGGATGGTCAATCCTGGACACTGAGGGTGCATACTTTACGGTCCGTTTCGATGGCACCTCTACGGGAAGGTATTGGTACGACGCGGACGCAGATGGAGCGTTCGTTGAAGTTCTGGAAAGCCGCCTGGATCTCTCGAAGCAGAACGTAGAGTTGGTCAAAGCCTATCTCCACATTAACGACCCCGAGTTCGCTCGGATGACGTCGTCCATCCTACATGAAATGATCACGGGGGCCTGGGGGAAAGGGGCGCACAACCTCCTAGACAGGTCGATTCAAGTCTAGACAAGATGTCTAATCCGGCTCGCGACGGATCGGGAGAGGCTGAGCGTCCAACACCATGCTGAAGGCAGCACGGCGCGGCAGGGAGACCGTGCCGGGCAGGGCGACGTGACTCTTTCCTGACGGCGTGACGCACACATGATTATCACTCAGGCCGTTGTGGAGAATCCACTCATCACACCGCTGCCGGAAGGTTCGATCAATGTACAATAGAGGCCAGCGAAGTGCGTTGATATGTTCATGGCTGCTGATGTTTTCCGCATATGCGTCGGTGCTGTGTGTCTCTCCGATACTGAACCTCATCACTCAGGAGTTGGACCTCACAGCTGCCCAAGGAGGATTGCTCTTCTCGGCCCCCATCGTAACTCTGGGGGTGGTCGCCTTTGTGGGGGGATTTCTAGGGGACAGAGTCGGACCACGCAGGGTTGCGGGGGCGGGGGCGGTGCTGCTTGGCTTGGCCGCTTTTCTGAGGGGGGCGTCCCCTGATTTCGCGACTCTCCTCATGCTCAACTTAGCGGTTGGCATGGGATGGGGGTTGCTGTTCCCCAATATCCCCAAACTGATCAGACTGTGGTTTCCAGACCGGACTGTGGGTACTGCCACAGGTATATACTCCACGGGCGTGTTTGCAGGTGGGACACTGGCTTTGGGTGTCACTCTGCCCCTACTCCTGCCGGCGGTTGGGAGCTGGCGCGGAGCCTGTTACTTCTGGGGAGCGCTGGCCCTGGCCATTGCCGGCGCATGGTGGATCCTTGCAAGAGAGCCAGCCTCTTCCGGACGCAGTGGCCTCATGCCGTCACAAGGCTCCAAAGGGGCACTGGATGCAGTTCTCAGGAGTAAGTACATCTGGATCATTGCGGTGTTCTTTGCGCTTGCAGCCAATGTGACCTTCTACATCATTACCGGATGGTTTCCTGCGTACTTCGTTGAGAAGGGTTTCAGCGAAGCTGCCGCGGGATTCTTGACATCGATGCTGACCCTGGCTGGAATCCCTGCCGTTATCATCGTCCCACTTGCATCAGATAGAGTAGGGCTGAGACGACCGTTCTTATGGATCAGCTGTCTGATCGCAGCCGTGGCGTTCTTCAGCATAATGTACACTCCCTATGTTCTGGATGTCATCCTCATGGGGATCTTGGGGTTCACCTTAACTGCTACGTATGTGATCTGTTTGTTCCTCCCGCTTGAGCTTGTGAAGCCCGGCCATGCCGGCACCGCAAGTGGAGTGGTTATTTCGGCGGGCTACATCGGCGGAGCATTGGGCCCATTGATAGCTGGCTACCTGAAGGATCTTGGGGGGACGCTGATACCCGCCATAGTCCTGCTGACGGTGCTCATGTTGATTTCGATGGTGCTTGCCTTCATGATACCGGAAACAGGATGGAGAAGAACGGTTCCGGCGGTACTCTGAAGTTGCTGCGTCGGTAAGCGGCCCGCTGAGAGATGGTGGGGGGATACAGAGTATGCTCACCACCGCACTCGATCTCGCAATCGGTGGCATCTTCCTGAGTTCCTTGTACGTCCTCGTGGCAGTGGGCATCAGTCTCCTGTATGGCGTGTCTCAAACAATCAACCTAGCTCATGGCGACTTCATGATTGTTGGGGCTTATCTCGCGTTTATGCTGATCACGGCCTTGGGTGTGGTGCCAACTTGGACCCTCATCGTTGTACCAATCCTCATGGGTCTTCTAGGGCTTGCTCTGTACCGGGCAGGAGGGTTCTCGCGTATCCTGACCCGGCCTATCTCTAGGGGAGATAGGGAGTTCACAACGATGATCATGACCTTTGCGTTGGCGTGGGTGACGTCCAATCTTCTGGCCTGGATATTCACGGCGAATGTGCAGGCCTATCCTGCTCCCGCAGGGCAGCTCATCATTGGCGACCTGGTAGTCCCGATCAGGAAGTTGATGACAATAGTGATTGCCTGGCCCCTGATAGGGGTATTAGGGTTCATGGTCAAAACAACCCGGATCGGGTTAAGTATCAGATGCGTCTTTGACGACAGCGAAGCCTCGAAGCTGATGGGTATTGATGTGAACAGAGTCCATTCCATCATCTTCTTCTTGGCTCTCCTCACGGCTGGCCTCGGAGGCGCCCTCTTCAGCATGAATTTCGCCTTTAGTCCTTACTTGGGAACGGAATTCACCATCCTGGGCATCGTGGTAACGATCATAGGTGGGATCGGGAGCATCAAGGGCGCGCTCGTGGGAGGCTTGATCGTAGGCTTGTCTGAGTCCTTTGTCATGTTCTTCATTTCCCCCCTGCTCAAGATTGCGTTCATCTACACTCTGTTCATAGCCATACTGCTGGTTAGACCCGTCGGGCTATTCAGGAGTATGTGAGGCAAGGTAGTGCGACGGGCGGTGATTCCAACAAACACAACGAAGATGACTTCGATCTTTGGCGTGATCGCGGTGGCGGTGCTCTTCGTTGCCCCATCCTTCGCATCACGGTACCTGCTCCAGATATTGCTCACGATAGTACTGTACGTACAGCTCGTGACGGCATGGAACATACTCTCTGGTTTCACGGGATACCTATTTCTCGGCGTGGCAGCGTTCTACGGGATCGCGGGCTACGCGTACGCGATAGTCTCTCTGGAGATTCCTTACTTTGTGGCAATTCCTGTGGTCGGCATGCTGTGCTTCGTCATATCCTACGCGATCGGCATGGTTCTGCTTAGAATTAGGGGCCCCTATTTCGCCATCGCCTCATACGCCCTCGTTTTGTTGTTCGCTAATGTTGTTCTCTACTATGAGCAAACATATTCACGGGTCACCGGCAGAGTGGTGAGTATCCTTCCAGTGTCCACGACCTACACAGTGCTCCTCGGAGTCGCCATAGCAACCATTGTGGTAGCTTACCTAATCAAGCGTTCCAAGTTCGGCTATGGCTTGTCGTATATCAAAGGAAATGAAGACCTTGCCAACGTTGTTGGCATCAACGTCGCGCGCTACAAATGCCTGGCCTTCGGTATTAGCGCGTTCTTCATTGGCATGGCCACGGCGGCGATCATCCCCCGCGGAGGCTACATAGACACGACCGTGGTCTTTGCGCCCACCATCTCCTTCAATACACTTGTAATGGGCGTTGTTGGCGGACTGGGGAGTATCAGGGGAGGGGTACTTAGCGCGGTGCTCTTCTCTCTACTCTTTGAACTATTCGGCACAAGGGCCAATCCCTATCCGCTCTTCGTTTTCATGGGTGTCCTGTTGATGGTAGTGATCTTCTACTTCCCCAGAGGCATCGAGGGGGTCATTGCTCGTGTTACCAGTGCTCGTGGCGAGCAGGCTTCTTGATCACAATCCCAGATAGGCTGTCCTCACCGCGGGATTCTCTATGATCTCCTTCGCTGGTCCACGAGCAGTGACCTCGCCATGTTCCATTATGTAGGCCCAGTCCATTATTCTCGAAACCTGGAAGAAGTTCTGTTCCACCAGCAGAATGCTTGTGCCAAGCTCCGAGATCTTCTTGAAGTCTTGGATCAGATCCGACACTATGCTGGGCTGGACTCCCAGTAGGGGCTCATCCAGTATCAACACCGATGGGTTAGCCATCAGCCCTCGAGCCAGGGCTACTACCTGCTGCTCCCCTCCGCTCATGGTAGAAACGATCTGCCTGCCACGTTCTTTGAGAATGGGGAGGAGGGAGTATACCTCCTCGAGCTTGCCTTCCAGGTTGGCCCGGTTCGTTAAGGCGCCAGCTTTCAGGTTTTCCAGCACCGTCAAGTGATCGAAGAGCCTCCGCCTCTCGGGGACTACTGAGATACCTCTCTTGACCCTCTCGTGAGGGGGCAACTTGGTAATGTCTTGACCCTTGAAGTAGATGCTTCCGGCCGACGGCGTCAGCAAGCCTGCGATGTTGTTCACCAAGGTGCTCTTGCCGGAGCCATTTGGACCCAAGATTGCGGTGATTTGGCCCTCCTTGACTTCCAAAGAGATTTGGCGAAGGACGGCAATCTTGCCGTAGGAATAGGAGAGATTGTCAACGGCGAGCATGATGATCTCGCCCCATGTAGGACTCAATGACAGCAGGGTCGTGGGCAACGACTTCGGGCTCTCCAGAGCAGATGATTCGACCCGTGTGCAGCACACTGACCTGGCCAGACACCTTCATTACAGCCCGCATGTTGTGCTCCACCAGCAGCACGGCTATTCCTCTCTCATCCCTGAGTTTCTCGACGAAGCGAAGAGCTGTGTCGGTTTCTTGCGCAGTTAGCCCAGCCAATACCTCATCGAATAGGATCAGTCTTGGCTTGCAGGCGATCGCTCTGGCAATCTCCAGACGCCTGATGTCCCCAATAGTCAATGACTCGGCGAGGACGTGCGACTTCGCTGCCAGCTCCACGAACTCCAATACGCCCAA
Organism: Candidatus Fraserbacteria bacterium RBG_16_55_9; assembly: GCA_001778455.1. Classification (GTDB taxonomy): domain Bacteria; phylum Bipolaricaulota; class Bipolaricaulia; order RBG-16-55-9; family RBG-16-55-9; genus RBG-16-55-9. Next base: position 9,318 of record MFGX01000082.1, read on the forward strand.
GGCTTCGGCCTCAGCGGACTTCAGGTGAAAAGTGGGATCACAGGCAAATAGCCGACCAGACATGACGTTCTGCAGAACGGTCATGGATAGGAAGGGTCTCGCGTTCTGGAACGTCCTTGCGATGCCGGCCCTGCAGATTTCGTGTTGTTGCAGCTTGTCGATTCTCTTCCCTTTGAACAGGATCTCTCCCGCATCCGCTGAGAAAATGCCGGAAATCAGGTTGAAGAGGGTTGTCTTGCCCGCGCCGTTCGGCCCAATGAGAGACCTGATCTCAGCCTCTTCCACCCGCAGATCTACGCCATCGAGTACGAGGTTTCCGCCGAATCTTTTCTTGACCCTTCGGATCTCGAGCAGTGGCACGTCTGGCATCCTGGGTCAGCAGGTCGCCCCAGAAATCCATCGAACGTTTGCCGGGATCTGACCAGCAGTCCTGGTCCAGGTGCGCCAGCGGCAAAATGCGCGGCGTCTTGTGAGTGCCGTAATTGTCCAACAAGAGATGCACGTCCAGTTCCGCCGGCACGTGGGCGTCGATCTGGTTGAGCAAGATCGCCATTCGAGAGAGGGTCGTGTGGCTGTCTTCTTCAGCCGCAGGGCATGATGACGCTTCATGATTTCAATCATGAGATTCGGATGGCGCCAGAGTTCGGAGGCGGTGGACTCGAAAATCGAAAACCTGCGACACGTAATACTCACGTGAGTAGAGGATGGGCTTGTCGTTCCGGTTCCAGTCCACCTGGTCGATGACCATCAACAGTGTGTTGTGCGCCACGTTGAGCTTCGCAGATACTGCATCGCTTGCTTTCACCGGACTGACGCGTGCGGTGCCACCTAGCAACTGCTGTCCGCAGACCTCGGTGAGGAACTGATACAACGAACCCGAGAGCGCGCTCTCTTCCAAGCGATTGTGTCCGATCACCCAGCCTGGGATGATGTCGCGCGTGTATACAATAGACTTGCCGCGGGTGGAGATGATCCGCTCGACGCACATGGTCGGTGCCCCGTCGGCGATTCGCAGCCGCCCTGCGACGAACGAGTCAGCCTCCTCCCAGGAGACGTTCATCTGGCTAACTTCACGTTTTTGATCCGCGGATTGAAGCAACTCGGAGATGCCGAGGTTTCGTTCGAGATATACGACGATCGGTGGCATAGACTCGTTAATGAAGGTACCGATGCCACGCCGACGAGAGACTACTCCATCCTCCTCGAGAACACGCAGCGCCTCGCGGAGTGTAACCCGGCTGACTCCCAACTGATGGGCGAGGGCCTCTTCGGACGGGAGCTGGCTTCCGGGCGGATATACCCCTTGCCTAACCAGGTTTTCGATCTCTACACGGACCGCCGTGAAGAGCGGTTTGCGCGGACTGAGCATCGCCATGATAATACCTCACGGTGATGATACGCGGTGAACCGGTTGCGCACCGCGAACTGCCAGTTGTCAGCCGAGTGGCCTTTGCTCGCTTGCCACGGATCACCCCCCCACTGTCCAGGGGAGTGCCCAGACTTGCTCGACCGCCATGGTTGTGGGCGGTGTCAAACCCCGCACCAAGTAGCGCCGCGCAGCGCGCCGTCTCGAGGTCCTGCGAGCGCTCAGCGACTTGCTCAAAGTTACCGAATCATCAGCGAGGATCCCTTGAAACTAGGGTGGCCTTCCTGGCTTCGTCAAGTACAGCTGTGACTTGGTCCCTCAGGGAACCATCGGGCACGAACTTCTTCTCAAGGACAGCGCCTCCGATTGTGAAAGCCCAGTATCCTAGTTCGGTGACCTCGCGTATTCTCTCAAGGCTGTTGATGTCTCCGGCCACCACGGTAGGAATGCGGATGCTCTGGATGTATTCTCTCAGGAGTTCGTGCGGGTCTTCCTCTCTGTGCCGATAGGCCAGTAGGTTGATCCCGGCCACGCCAAGCTCCATGGCCCTCTCGGCGTCCCTGACGATGTAGTCGATGCTTCCCTTGAGCACGCAAGGATGACCAACGATCCCACCGACGTATGGCAGGTACTTTGTCTTGAATTCCTTCTCCCTTATCAGTTTCATAACCATATCGGTGAAGAAGGGCATTCCTCCGATGAGATAGTCAACCTTCAGTCGTGCGGCTGTCATGAGGCTATTGATCGTCTCATGTTTCTCATAGCTGACTAGTTCCATGAACGTGGTCATTCCCACTGCTCTTGCCGAGCTAACGAGTTCTTGGAGCTCCTTTTCCGGCAGTCCGATGTTCTTGCAGCCAAGACACTCAAGCCCAGCGTCCTTCACCTGATGGAATACTTCGAGCGCATCCTCAACCGTGACATCGTGGTGTGTCAGCATGAAGATGAACTTGGACATTTTCAACCCCTTGGGTTCGAATTGTTGCGATAGCCAATTGATAACCTGGCGCCCATCCGTTTGCGGATGCACTTAAGCACTCCGGTGCCCGCATCGGAAAGCGGGTCCAGAGCCCAGAGCCCAGTGGAATCTGAGGTATTCCCAACTTCATGTATCCAACCGGATGGATCCGGACAACGAGGTTGTCATCCTGTGGCCGACGAGGAAGATCGCAGGTATTTCACCTTCCCCGAGGTGACGTGCCGTCGGGACTGGTGCCAAGCTGCACGAGTGGAGTTCTCCTGCGTTCATTCGCCAGA
>MFGX01000082.1:11999-12294 GCA_001778455.1 Candidatus Fraserbacteria bacterium RBG_16_55_9
CGTCAGCCGTCTAACATCATACTTCGAGGGTTGTGCGAATGTCAAGCAAAGCGGGCATCACCCGGTTATCGACCTGCCCCATGGCTCCTCCTGAGCACGCCGATCTCGGTGGACATCCCAACCAGCTGGATGGAATACGAACCGCTGTGGAGCCCGCAACCATGGGCGTGCCGGCATCGCCGTACCTCACATCCGCCACCGCCTCCCCACGAGAGACCCTTGTCACCCGGAAGCCCGAAATGACGTTCGGGTCGCAACTGGAGGCCCAACCGCCACTCTTCTGGGCCGAACTCAA
>MFGX01000083.1:0-3584 GCA_001778455.1 Candidatus Fraserbacteria bacterium RBG_16_55_9
CCCACCTGCCAAGGCGGCTTCCACTTGCATGTCGTCTGGCAACTCCACCGTGGGTAGACCTGGCAACAGTTGTGGTTTCTCGCTCACTCCTACCTGCCCATGTCCAATTGACAGCATTCCGCGCTGCCCATTCATTCTTCCTGAGCTATCCTTGACTACAACGGTGTAAAGGTAGACTCCACTAGCTACTCGAAGTCCTTCTTGAGTCACCAGTGGCCACGCCAAGGTGGGCCCTGTCGACCAGGCGCTTTGGTAGACAGATCTACCTGACAGATCGAAGATCTCCACTTGGAAGGACTCGACACCCGCCTTCTGAACTTGGAAGCGCACTACGTCCTGGGAACTGACGACCGTGGCGAGAGGGAGAGGGGTCGGAGCACCGGACGCTCCAACTACCCCCGCGACCAGCAAGAGCAACCCGACCGAGCCGAACGACCTGAGACCCCGCTGGAAGAGAGACCTGAACATAGAACTCATTCCTCCTTGTTGAGATTATTGAGGAGCATTATAAAACCTGAGCGTTAAATAAACGTTAAATGCGCAGATTACTCACCCCCTTCCGTAGAGACGTGAGCGACTGAAATACAGCTGTAGCTCTTCGATTTGGCAGTTTTCCAGCCATCATGCCTCCGCTTACCTGCCGGTTGTGACTTTACTCCCATGTTCTTCACCAAGTCTGCCCGATACCCTTCTTATCGAGTGTTGAGTAGCTTAATATCTAAATGATTCTCGTTATTGTACAGCGGACTAGTACTCGACCACGATGATGTTTTGACGTAAGCTCTCTGGAGAGAAGATCTCATCCAGGGAGGAACCGATGCCCAAGAAGAAATACGTGGTCCGCTTGAGCGAAGAGGAGCAGGATGGGTTACTCACGCTGGTCAAACAAGGAAAGGCGAAAGCGCGCACGATCAACCGGGCGCACGCCTTCCTCCTCTCCGACGAGGGCAAAACGGATGGGGAGATCGCTTTGGTGTTGCGCGTCAGCCGGGGAACCGTCCACAACTGGCGGAAGCACTTGGCCGAAGAGGGATGGGAAGCGGCCCTCGACGAGCGGCCCCGCCCGGGCAAGGCCCCCAAGCTCGACGTGAAGGGAGAAGCAACCTTAGTGGCCTTTGCCTGCAGCGATCCGCCCGAAGGGCGAGAGCACTGGACCATGCAGTTGTTGGCGGACAAGCTGGTGGAGTTGGATGTGGTCGCGTCGATCTCTGATGAGACCGTGCGACGCACGCTGAAAAAAACAGGCTCAAGCCGTGGCAGAAGCAGCAGTGGTGCATCGCGCAGGTGACCGCGGACTTTGTGTGGCGCATGGAAGACGTCCTGGATTTGTACGCCCAACCCTACGACCCCCAACGGCCGCTGATCTGCTTCGACGAGCGGCCCTGCCTGCTACGGGGCGAGGTGCGGGAACCCTTGCCGGCTCAGCCGGGCAAGCCCCAGCGCTTCGACTCCGAGTACACGCGCGAAGGGAGTTGCTCTCTGTTCATGAACTTTGCCCCACAGAGCGGCTGGCGTCAGGTGGAAGTCCAAGAGCGCCGCACGAGCCAGGACTTTGCCCAGTGGATGCAGCGCTTGGTCGACGAGCAGTTTCCCGAAGCCGAGGTGATCCGGGTGGTGTTGGACAACTTGAACACGCACACGCCGGCGGCCCTCTACCAGACCTTCGCCCCGGAGGAAGCCAGACGGTTGACGAAGAAGCTGGAGTTTCATTACACCCCCAAGCATGGGAGCTGGCTGAACATGGTGGAGATCGAGCTATCTGTGCTGTCCCGCCAATGCTTGAACCGGCGGATTCCCGATCGGCAGACGTTACAACGGGAAGTGAGCGCTTGGGAGCAGCGGCGCAACGGACAGAAAGCGACGGTGAAATGGCAGTTCACGACCGAGAAAGCGCGCTGCAAGCTCCAGCGGCTCTATCTCCAATGATCACTGTGGCCTTGTACTAGTAAGCTGCCTCGATATTCTTTTCAACAGAAGAGCGTTTTCCAGATCTTGACAACGGTCAGGTTTTCTCTTGATGGAGATCAGGATTCGATACTCTCCACTGAGTTTCCACTTTCCGCAGTTGCCTGGGGTGGCCTGGCAGCGGTCTTTAGTGGAATGCCCTCGGGAGAGATGACGTGATACCCTTCTTTTGTCCAGCGGATTTCGTGATCCTTGAAGACGTTCACGAGCTTCCCCATGTGAGAAAGCCCCCACAGATCAGAAATCATCCATCGAGCGAGGCGAAGCGCAATGCTAGCCTTTCAGTCCGAAATTGGCGGCGTTACGGCGGTGACTAGGTTGTTACGGGACAACTAACGGACGACGTACGAAAGCTCTGTTCACTCGATGACGAGGATGTTCTTCTTCCGACACATCTCCTTGAGGATCTTGGGCCACACGGTGGCGCTGACCTCTCCCAGGTGCGCCTTCTTGAGCAGCGACATGCAGGTGCGGGACTGCCCAATGCCACCGCCAATGCTGAGCGGGATCTCATCGTTTAGGATGGCCTTGTGATAGGGGAACTTGAGGAAGTCGAGTTGGCCTGTGAGCTCCAGCTGTTGCTTCAGTGTCTCCTTGGTGACGCGGATGCCCATAGAGGATAACTCGTGGCGACGCTTGGTCACGGGGTTCCAGACAAGGATATCTCCGTTAAGGCCGTGCATCGGTTGGCCGTCCTCAGACACTGACGGTGTGACCCAGTCGTCGTAGTCCGCCGCCCGCATTTCGTGTGGGTAGCCATCCTGGAGTGTCCAACCGATCCCGATGATGAAGATCGCGGGGTATTTCTGTAGCACTGCGGTCTCTCGCGCCTTCCTGGGCATATCGGGGAACATGTCCAAGATCTCTTCCGCATGCAGGAAGGTGAGCTCCTTGGGGAGATTGGGGTACTTCTTCGTCTTCAGTTTGGGGTAGAGATCTTGAATGTACTTTTCGGCTTCCGTCAAGACCTTCCATATCTTTCGTACCGTTTCCTTGAGGTACTTCAAATTGCGCTGGTCAGCTGTGATGGCCTTCTCCCAGTCCCACTGGTCCACGTAGGCGCTGTGATCGTGGTCGAGGAAATAGTCTTTGCGCACGGCTCGCATATCGGTCATGATGCCCTCGCCCACGTTCATGCCAAACTGCTTGAGCGCGACCCGCTTCCACTTGGTTGCCGCCTGCACGACTTGGGCGTCAATGGGGTGCTTGTTGTAGTCATTGGAGATGTGGAACTGAATGGGTGTGCGCGAACCATCACGGTCGAGGTAGTCGTTCACACCGCTCTCAACATCCACGATCAGTGGGCACTCCACGCGGATCAGGTTAAGCTCCTTGCACAGACCATCCTCGATGAATCTCTTGAGTTTGGCTAGGGCAGTTTGTGTTTCCTTGGGGTTGAGCAGAGAGTTATAGTCCGTAGGCAAGATCTTCTCTATTTCGTCATAGTTGCCGATGCCAGGCCCAGCCAGATCGGCTTTCTTATCCATCTTTGTCTTCACCATGATCTCCTCTCCACCTGAATAAATTGGCTACTCGCCTTCAGTTTAGGAGACCCACCCACTGAACATCCATGATCTCAATCAGGTCGATGGCTGTGCTCCGTCAGCCTTAACAAAGCG
>MFGX01000083.1:3737-4229 GCA_001778455.1 Candidatus Fraserbacteria bacterium RBG_16_55_9
CGATGATCGATGCCCAGATTCGCATGGATACGGGCAGCCTTGAGATCCATCGTGCGGGCTACCTGGATGATCCAGACTTGAAGCGCGCCCTTGACGCGAATTCACTTGATCAGATTACGGCTGCGCTTGCTGAGCAGCACGAGGTAGGTGCGTTCAGTACGCGCATCAAGACCGAGGGATTGCTCAAGAGCGCTTACGGTGCCTTGGGGGTTGAAGTCCGCGGGTTTTCCAGCAGTGAGAGCCAGGTAACGGATTTGGCGCAGTCGTTGGTCGAAGGCAAGTTTCTAGAGAAGTCAGGGGAGATCATGCTTGGAGATCCTTTGGCTGAGGAGCTTGACGTTCGATTGGGTGAGCGCGTTGTCTTGGAGACTCAAGGGCTCACGAAATCGACATCCCGAGGATTTCGGCTGGTAGGGGTCCTATCGACCGGATTGCCCATCTTGGATCACTCTACGGCCTTCATCCCCTTAGAGGATGCTCGCGCGCTGACCG
>MFGX01000083.1:4235-4705 GCA_001778455.1 Candidatus Fraserbacteria bacterium RBG_16_55_9
CGGGAGCTACCGAGGTTGCCCTCGCCTTGCCTCGGGGAGAGAATGCCCAGCGCGTTGCCGAGAAGCTGAGAAAGGCTCTGGGTGAAGACTACACTGCATCCACGCTGTTCGAGCTGAACCCGCTGATGACGGACGTGATTCGGGCTGAATCCAACGAGATGATCCCTATTATGCTCATTCTATCGCTCTTGGCAGGTTTTGGCGTAGCGAACACGGTCATGTTCACGGTGCTGGAGCGCACCCGCGAGTTCGGTGTGATGATGGCCGTCGGACTCAAGCCCCGCCGTTTGGCTCGTCTCGTGATCGTAGAGAGTCTCTTGGCTTCCGGCATGGGGTTCCTCGTCGGCGCCGCGATTGGTTACGGAGTGATCCTCTATCTCGCTCATGTGGGCATTGACTTTGGCTTCTTTACGGATGCTTTCCCTGACTTGGGTATGCCCCACGTCATCTACGGTGCAACTTCCGGCTGG
>MFGX01000083.1:4720-6432 GCA_001778455.1 Candidatus Fraserbacteria bacterium RBG_16_55_9
CTAATGGTCGTAGTGCTCACGGCACTGGTGGCTGCTTGGTATCCCGCGCGCCGAGCGGCATCTCTGGAACCCACGGAGGCGATGAGACGTGTCTAGACTGAAGATTCGAGTATGTCTGTTGTTGTTCACAGGCATCAGCCTGAGTCTAATCGGGGGTTGGGCCCAAGTCCCAGAGAATCCCACGGGTGAGGAGATCCTGCAGTGCGCCCGAGGGAACTGGGTGGAAGGGACGTTCCACGGCCTGATTCGATTGGAACTCTTCCGACCCGAGTACTCCAGACTCTATCGCCTGGAAGCCTGGACCGAAGGCGAAGACAAGGCACTCATGCGCTTGCTCGAACCCGAAGAGGAAGCGGGGTCAGGGTATCTGAGAGCGGGCGATGAGCTCTGGTATTACCATCCCGACGCCGCCCAGGCGGTCTCTCTACCCCTAAGTGCCCTGAGCCAGAACTTCTTTGGGGCAGACGCATCGCTGGAAGATCTTTATCGTGGAACGCTCAATGAGAATTTTGACATCGAGCTCTTGGGTGTGCGACCGGCCTCAACCGAGGAATCAACAGCCAAAGACGATCGTGTGTATCAACTGAGACTCACTCCGAAACCGGAAGCATCCGTAGTCTATGGGAAGCTTGAAATGTTAGTTCGGGCTTCTGACTGTGCTATTCTCGTCGTCCATTATTTCGACCAGCGGCAGACATTGATACGTCAAGCCGCGTTCTCCAACTTCGCTCTGGTTGGGGCGGAAGGTCAGAAACGCATGATCCCTCTGACGATGATCTTTGATGATCTTCTGACTCAAGGCAGTCGCACCATCGAGGAGATCGAGTCCTATGAATTCGACATCGAGATTCCGGAAGAGATGTTCACAGTAGGGTGCCTGGTTGAGGTGAAATGCGGCTCACCCTAAGGTTGGCCTTTCGCAATCTCTCGCGGAATAAGCGCCGAAGCATTCTCACGCTTCTCGCGGTGCTCATCCCCGTCGTACTCTTGGATGTGGTCTGGGGCTTCATTGGCGCGATGGAGCGAAGCGTATTTGAGAACACCATTCGCTTGGAGACGGGACATCTACAGATCGAGCTTGCCAACGACCAGCGAGTTGGCCAGACGCGACTACTGATCCGTGACGTTCGCCCGGTGCTCGCGGCCCTTCAAGAGGAGCTGGAGATTGAGTGGTACACCCTGCGCTTGGAGCTTCCGGCGCTCGCAGCGGCAGGGGGCCGCTCACGGGGCGTTCTTCTTCAAGGCGTTGAGCCTGCCCAATCGGAGAGGATCAGCGTGATGAGTCACTGGGTGCATCAAGGGCGGTATCTTGCCGAGACAGATACGAATGTGGCCGTTGCCGGAGAGAAACTCCTAGAGAAGCTCGATCTCGGTGTGGGCAGTCGGCTGATCGTCTTAGCCTCCCATCCAGAGACCGGCACCGGAGTGCTCTTGCCTGAGATCGTGGGTGGGATCGACGCACCCAACCGGGAGTTGTCGCGTGGCATCGTACAGATTTCATTAAATGATGCTCGAAGACTCGTCAGGGCCGAGTATGCCGCCACCTCTGTGATCACCCTGGTGAAGGGAGTAACGGGACCTTGGGATGCGCCTGTGATTCGGTCGGTGGCTGAGCGGCTTCAACAGCGATTGGGCGAGGCTTATGAGGTAAAGACGTGGGAGGAGTTGGTTCCGCAACTGGTGGGGATTCTCAAGCTGATCCGCCCGATCGA
>MFGX01000083.1:6601-6703 GCA_001778455.1 Candidatus Fraserbacteria bacterium RBG_16_55_9
ATTGGATCAGCCATCGGAAGCGCGATCGGACTGGGCTTAGTCGCCTGGGGAAGTGGAGGACTCGTCATGCCGGACGTGTACAAAGAGAGCTATGCGAGTCTA
>MFGX01000083.1:7043-7185 GCA_001778455.1 Candidatus Fraserbacteria bacterium RBG_16_55_9
CACATCAGGAGAAATCTGGTTGGGCGATCGGTTACTCAACAAACTGTCCCGAGACGAGTTGGCCGAGTTCCGCCTGAGGGAAGTGGGGTTTGTATTTCAGGCGTACAATCTCATCCCTGTGCTTACCGTTCTGGAGAACGCG
>MFGX01000083.1:7334-8125 GCA_001778455.1 Candidatus Fraserbacteria bacterium RBG_16_55_9
GCGAGTGGCCGTTGCCCGAGCGGTGGCTCCTGGGCCGGCGCTCGTGTTGGCCGACGAACCCACAGCCAATCTCGACTCGAAGACTGGGCTTACGCTCATTGACCTCATGCGCAGACTCAACCGTGAGCGAGGGGTCACTTTCCTATTCGCTACTCACGATCCGTTGCTGCTTGGCAACGTGGACCGCGTGATCCATCTTAGAGATGGGCGGATTGCGGAAGATGAGTAGTATCTGGCTCTTTCAAGATCCCAAGCATCGATCTCCACCCCCCTTGACAAGGTGTGTGCGATAGATTATAATGTAAACAGGTAGTCTTACCCGAAATACGAAAAGGGCAAACCCCGGGAAACCTGGGGACGCAAAGTCACAGGCCTGCGCTTGCCAAGGAGGTAAGCATGGCGGCTGGACTGCCGAACACAAAAAGCGCTCTCTTCCCCATAGACCCACCTGTGTACCTGCCAACCCTAAGGAGGTTGCTTATGCGTGGTGAGAGATCATTCCCATTCAAGGCCGTGTCTGGTCTGTCGTTTGGCTTGGGCCTAATGTTCGTGCTTGCGAGTTGTGCGGCGCCACTGGATCCCGTGGGCAATCGTGAATCCGGTTCGTTAGTCGCTCCCATAGTTAGTTCACCCGAGCCAGTCCAGTCCCTGGATGAAGAGAGCAGCTGCGTGCAGTTTGTCTTTGAGCCGGAGCGCAGCACAATCCTGGGAGAAGCCCTGGCTGACCCTCAACTGCAAGCTGTGCGCCAACAGCTGGAACAGAGAGGGCTAACTATGCTGGCGGAGAATGC
>MFGX01000084.1:0-3459 GCA_001778455.1 Candidatus Fraserbacteria bacterium RBG_16_55_9
CACTTAGCTTCCGGAGACGTTCAGGTCTCGATCAATAGAGAAGGGTTGAGGACGACGCTTCGGCAGATCCTCTTCCAGATCCCCCTCCGGTTCTTTGGCGGGGGCGGTCGCCCGAAGAAGCCCTTCGAAGGATGATAGAGCGATGGATCTTCGAATTCTTCTGGCGCTCGCGGTGTTGGGACTCCTGATCTGGATCGGAAGTGGAGTTCACCGAGGGCCCACACCTCCTCCCTCCGCAGCCCCTACGATCACTTCCATCGAGTTCCCCGAGCAGATCCAGGCGGACGGACAAGAAGTACTTGGAAGTGTTGGCTTTCAAGATCCCGACGGCGACATCATCGAGGTGCGATTTGAGGTCGTTCAGGCCATACTCTTCGAGCCCTTTCATTTCGATCCTGAGGCGAAGGGCCAAAGGAAGGGCCAGTTCGACTTCGCTGTCTACACCGTAATCCCTCAAGATATTATCTTGAGGGTCGCCCTCGTCGACCAAGCTGGGCACGAGAGCCCACCTGTGGAATTCAGCTTTAAGGCACTGGAGAGCCTAGGGAACAGCCCCTAAAGCGCTCGACTCGATCAGAGTTGACAGCAAAGAGACCGCTCCTACTTGCCTCGTATCCCTCTCTGGTCTTACCATGAGGCAGGAGCATCGAAAGACAGAGAGGTGACGGGATTATGAACCTTGCCCAGCTCTTGGATCAAGCGGCCAAAACGTTCGGCGAGCGCCCCGCGGTCGTCTTTGAAGACCAGGAGATCAGCTATGCGGAACTTTCCGATGCGACAAGCCGTTTCGCCGGAGGCTTAAAAGAAATCGGAATCCAGCCGGGGGATCGAGTGGCGGTATACTTGCCGAATCTCCCTCAGTTCGTGATCTCCATCTGGGGAATACTGAAAGCCGGAGCCGTGCCCACGCCGATGAACCCGCAGCTTCGCTCGCGAGAGATCGCCTATCAGTTGAAAGACTCTGGAGCCAAGCTCATGATTGGCCTCCTGCCTCTTCTCCATGAAATCGAGAGCGCTGTAAGCCAAGTCCCGGGCGTCCGAATCGTGACTGTAGGCGGAGAGAGCCCCCACAAGCGCTTCCGGGATCTCTTGAAAGCCGCCCCTTACTTCGTGGACTGCAAGGACGACGAGATTGCCCTTCAGCCGTACACGAGCGGGACGACCGGACATCCCAAAGGAGTCCTCCTCACTCATCGCAACCTCATCTCCAATGTTCAGGCCACCAGCAAGCTGTTTTCATTGCCGCCGGAAGAGGATCGGTTGCTCATTCCGATTCCGATGTTTCACATCACAGGTATGACGGTCCTGATGCTCTCCCCGCTGACCCGCGGCGCGTCGATCTACCCCATGATTCGCTGGGAGGCGGAAGGAGCCCTCAAGCTCATTCAGAAACATCGTATCACGGATGTCCTGTGCGTACCCACGATCTACATCGACCTCCTGCACCACCCGAAGCTCAAAGAGTACGACATCTCTTCTTTGAAGCTCTGCAGCTCGGGAGGGGCGCGTATGCCCGTGCCCGTGATGGAGGCGTACGAAGCGAAGTTGGGTATTCGCATTTACGAGGGCTATGGCCTCACAGAGACTTCGCCGGTCACCCACACGAACTTGGCTGCACCCAAGAGGATGCCTGGCTCCATCGGCTGGCCCATCGAAAACACCGAATGCAAGATCGCAGATGACCAGGGCAGGGCTCTCACTCCTAGCCAAGTGGGGGAACTGCTCATCCGCGGCCCCCAAGTGATGAAGGGCTATCACAACAATCCGCAAGCGACTCGGGCTGCCATCGAACCCGATGGCTTCTTCCATACGGGTGATCTAGCCTACGTCGACCAAGAGGGCTACTACTACATCGTCGACCGGGTGAAAGACATGATCAACGTGGGCGGCCTGAAGGTCTATCCCAAAGAGGTCGAGCACGTTCTGTATGAGCATCCGGCGGTAGCGGAATGCGCCGTCGTGGGAATTCCCGATGAGCGAAAGGGTGAGACCGTAAAAGCCTTCGTGGTGCTTAGGCCCAGCCACAAGCCTTCGGAGACTCTCGAAGAAGAGCTGAGAAAACACTGCCTCGAAGAAATCGCTGCCTACAAGCATCCACGGGAGATCGAGTTCGTCGACACGTTGCCCAAGACGGCATCGGGCAAGATCCAGAAATATCGGTTGAAGGCAAAGAGCTAGAAACCCCCACAAGGAGGGGAAGCATGTCCATTGCGCCGCATGAGAGATCAAAAGTTGGCCTTTTCGTTCTCATGATGTCGATCCTACTTTTGAGCACACTGGGAACGGCTCTTTCGGTTCAAGCCCAAGGGACTTGCCCCATCGAGGAGAACCGCCCGCAAGAGATCGTCCCCTTAACGCACAATATCTCCGTTGAGGCCACTGTGCGCTCTACATCCGGTGATTTCGGCGCGTTCGATACCATGCAGTACACGATCGAGGTCCCGGCAACTCCGGAACTGGATATAGGTGAAGCGAAACTCCAACTGGACTTGCTCAACCTGACCGATCGCGGCCGAGACATCGACCTCCTCGTGCGCCTAGGGCAGCCCGTCGAGATCTTCTTAGAGAGCGGTTCCTGTCTGATCCGCGCGGACTACCTCAGCCGCTCCGAGGGTGGCGTGGAGTCGTTGGTCATCTCTGCTGGATCTGAACCACCTCTTCATACCGGGACATACTTCATCGTGGTGATGAACTTCGAGTTTGGACGCCCAGGCTCTCAAGACTATCGCCTGACGGCTCAACTTACTCCGCCGCCTCCGCCCCTCTGCCCGGAATGCTACTTGGTTTCTGGAGAGACCAGAACAGGCCAAGCAGCCACGCAGAGCCTCACGGCGCCCGATCGTCAGTTCCTTCTGGAAGTACCCACCGGAGCGAAGATTCTCGCTTTCTCCCTCACCCATCCAGGGCCGGGCATGCTCCACCTGCATGTGAGAGTGGGTCGCCCCGTCGAAGTGAAGGATGACGAAATCACCGCGGATTTTTCTCTCTTCACTCCATCCGGTCCCTTCTTCATTGCCGGAAGTCAACTCAAAGGTGGGTCTCTCATCTACCTTGCCGTCGAGAACCCGGAGAGCTTTGAGCAGGAATTCGCCCTGACCAGCCTACTTGTGCCGGACATCCTCAAGCTGAGATCGAGCGATCTTGGCAAGTCCTTTAGCGCAGACACCGGGACGGCGAAGATCTCCGATGAGCGGCTCCGTGCCGTTGCCGAGCGGCAGATTCAGACGGAGCAGGGCCGCCTGGCGTTGACTCAGTATGCGGTCTCCGCACCCCGCGAGATCCAGGGCCTGCGTATAGAACTTACAGGAGAAGTCCCCGGAGCGCTTCGGGTTCATATTCGAGTGGGCAAGCCCGTTGAAATTGTAGGTGGCCAAGTGATCTCGGATTTGTCCACGTCCGTCAAGGACCTATCGGGAAGCTTGATCATCACCGGCGGCCTCTTCCAGCCGGGAGTCTATT
>MFGX01000084.1:3493-3807 GCA_001778455.1 Candidatus Fraserbacteria bacterium RBG_16_55_9
GAAGTACACTCTCAAGATCAGCCCAGAAGGAGGTTCATGATGATTCGAACCGTGGCCGTCGCTATCTCCCTTGGGCTACTGGTAGTGCTCGGCATGTCCCAAGCCACGTCAGGGCAGCAACCCGAGCTTGTATCCATCGAATGCAACCAGACACTGGAAGAGTCTGCCTCCTGCGCGGGGCCGTTCATCGTCTGCGCTCGACAATACGTCATCGAAGTCCCCGAGGGAGCTACAAGGATGGTGATCGATCTAAGGCCGCCTGCTGTTGCCGATGCAAACTGGGACTTGGATCTCTTCGTCAATCGAGGGGAACC
>MFGX01000084.1:3844-4367 GCA_001778455.1 Candidatus Fraserbacteria bacterium RBG_16_55_9
GGGGACGCCGTTGGCCCCGATACGGTCACATTCCCCACTGGCGGCTTAGATCCCGGCATATACTACATCGCTATTGCGAACCCGAACGAAGCTCCTCAGCCCTACGAACTGAGCGTGATGCTGGATCCTTGCAAGAAGTGCTCGGCAGCTCAGGAAGAGTCGGCCAAGAACGCCATTCTTCTTAAGCCTAACCGTGCGGAGATCGCCTCGGTTGCGGCGCCTACGGGCTTCTCCTCTCTGGCCGAGCGGCAATACATGGTGGAAATCACAAAAGACACCAGAGCGTTGGCCATTGGGCTGCGCAGCGAGAGCGGTGGAAACATTGACCTGTACGTTCAGCTCGGCTGCGCACTCGAAGTCGGAAGCAACCAATCCATCGCCGATTACTCGCTCGTATCACCCGTGGGGTTCGAGTTCATCCTGATCAAGGGCGGGCAACTTAAACCCGGCACGTACTATCTTGCCATAGAGAATCGGGAGAGCACCGAACAACAATTCAGCATTGCGGCGACCGCCTTGCCAA
>MFGX01000084.1:4438-5779 GCA_001778455.1 Candidatus Fraserbacteria bacterium RBG_16_55_9
TTGCAGAAGCTGCTTGTGACAGAAGGGGGCAGGCTGACAGCCACTCAATACGTATTGGAAGTCGAAAGCGGAGTGAAGGCTCTTAGCATCGACATGGAAGGCTCGGGCACTCTTCATCTGCACGTTCGCTTCGAGAAACCTGTAGAGATCGAAGGTGGTCATCTGTTGGCCGATCTCTCGATCCTCGGGATCTTTGGGGTTAAGTCGGTTGCACTCGGAGGTACATTGCTCAAGCCGGGAAGATATTTCGTAGCTGTCGAAGGGTTGGCTACAGAACCACAAGACTTCATCGTTCGCTTCACCTTCGAGCGTTATGGGTCAGCGGTGACTACCACGAAGCGCTACGCGAACCCGCCACACGGGAAACTACCTGGAGAAATCCAGATAGAGCAGTAAAGGCAACTCCAAGACAAGAGAGGGAGTCGAGTGAGCGGGCTCTACCCCTTCAGAGTCTTATTGTCCAGTTAGGTCCCCCACGTAGAAGAGCTTGTTGCCCGGCACATAAGAAAACGTTAAAAGCTGCACTGGAACAGTGGAAACGACGTCTATATTGACAATCTTGCTCACCACTAGCTATCATGTCCCAACCATCAAGTGAGGGGTTGACTCAATCATGGCACCACAAATGAAGGAGAAATATTCTCTCTTTATCGGCGGCGAATGGGTCGAAAGCGCCTCCAAGCAAACATTCGAAACGGTCAATCCAGCTACAGGCGATATGCTGGCCAAAGTATCTGCAGCCAATGAGAAAGACGTCGA
The DNA here is from genome assembly GCA_001778455.1 of Candidatus Fraserbacteria bacterium RBG_16_55_9. GTDB lineage: Bacteria > Bipolaricaulota > Bipolaricaulia > RBG-16-55-9 > RBG-16-55-9 > RBG-16-55-9. The sequence continues at coordinate 5,198 of MFGX01000084.1, forward strand.
TCGGGCCGTCGAAGCCGCCTGGAAGGCGTTTCAGTCTTGGCGCCAGACGGACGCCTCGTGGCGCGGACGAGCCCTCTTCAAGATTGCAGACAAGATTCGTGAAAACAGCGAGGAGCTGGCGCTGCTCGAAACCCTCGACAATGGCAAACCCGTCAATGAGGCTCGCCTGGATGCCTTCTTAGCGTCAGAATGTTTTCAATACTACGGCGGCGCGGCCACAAAGCTCGAAGGAAAGACCGTGCCCGTCTTTGGTGATCGATTGGATTACGTCGTGCGAGAGCCGCTAGGTGTCGTCGGCCAGATCATCCCCTGGAATTTCCCGTTGCTCATGGCCGCTTGGAAGCTCGCACCGGCCCTGGCTGCTGGAAACTGCGCCATCTTGAAACCGGCCACACAGACCCCTCTCTCCGCTTTGAGACTGGCAGAACTCATCGGAGACATCCTGCCCAAGGGTGTGCTGAACCTCTTGACAGGCTCCGGTCTCGAAGCCGGGACGCCGCTCGTCAAACACCCCAAAGTGAAGAAGATCGCCTTCACGAGCTCGACGGAAGTCGGGCGGCAAGTCATGGCCATAGCCGCCGC
>MFGX01000085.1:0-4340 GCA_001778455.1 Candidatus Fraserbacteria bacterium RBG_16_55_9
TGCACTAGACGTCATCGAGATCGACGGCGCATCGAACCGTGGAATCGATCAGATCCGACAGCTGCGCGAGGAAGTGTGCTTTGCACCTGCCCAGTCTCGCTACAAGATTTACATCATTGACGAAGTCCACATGCTCACCAATGAGGCGTTCAATGCGCTCTTAAAGACCCTCGAAGAACCGCCGGAGCGAGTGATCTTTATTTTCGCCACGACAGAACCCCACAAAGTTCCTCTGACGGTACTTTCGCGCTGTCAGGCCTTCGAGTTCAAGAACATTCCCCAAGAGAAGATCGAGACCCAACTGGTTGAGATCGCCAAGTCCGAAGGGTTTCAAGTTGACGCGAGCGCTCTCCATGCAATCGCGCGCCACGCTCGCGGTGCCTTGCGCGATGCTGAGGTCTTACTCGAACAACTCGTCTCTTACAAAGGCAAGTCGACCATTGTCGCTCAGGATCTCTATGAAGTTCTGGGATTGCCATCTCAAGAAGTGCTGGATGAGTTTCTCAGGGCGCTCTTATCCAGGGATGGAGCGAAGGCTCTTCAGATCATCTCGGACCTGGCTGAGAGGGGCCGAGATTTCGAGTTATTTCTCGAGGAGCTGCTCCACCGCAGCCGGGATGTCCTCGTGAATCTGCTCCACGCGAAAACCAGTGAATTCCCAGGAAACACGGAGGACTGGGTGCGCCTCACCAGCCAACTGCTAGAGATCAAGCGCTCGATGCGGTATGCCTTTGACAAGCGGATGTTTCTGGAGGTCAAAGCGCTTGAGGTCGCTGGCTCCTCGCCCACGCCTCCTCCTGCGGCAGAAGCGAGGCCCAGCCCAGCGCCTCCCGCCCAGAGTGTAAAACCACAGAAAGTTGAGAAACCTAAGCAAGCACCCCTCGCATCTCCATCGAGAAAGAAGGCTGGCAAGACATCGGTCGCGAGCGGACCCGTGGCGAAAGCAACTCCAAGAGAGTCAGCACCCGCCCAAGCAGCAGAGATCCCTCACAAGCAAGAGGGCACCCATCGCTGGCAAGAGCTCTTGGAACGTGTCAAGAAGGAGCGGATCGCTGTTCATGCACTTTTGACAGAGGCGCAGATCCGCGAGGGTGAGGGAGCACTGGTGATCGAGTACTCTGAAGAGTACGGCTTCCATAAGGACCGCCTGGAACAACCCGAAAACCTTCAGTTCATTCATTCACTCATCAGGGAGATCTACGGAGACATTCAATTGAAGATCGCCTTCTCCCAAGAAAAACCACGATCCGAAGCTCCAGAGAAATCCAAGGCGGAGACGCTGCGCGAGAAGGCAGAGCTCGTTCGCAAAGCTTTCGACGGCGAAATCCGTCGATAATTGATCCACTACGAAAAGCTCCCTATAATGAGCCAAGCACCTAGAGGAGGATAGATCATGCAATTCCCAGGCAAGCTGGGCGAAATGATGAAGCAAGTGAAAAAAGCTCAAGAGCTCGTCCAGAAGAAACAGGAAGAACTGGCAAACCTCCGGATCGAAGCCACCTCCGGAGGCGGCATGGTCAAAGTCGTAGCCAACGGAAGAGATGAAATCTTGGATGTCAAGCTAGACAAGGAAGTGGTCAACCCAGAAGATGTACAGATGCTCGAGGACCTGATCCTTGCGGCCATTAAGGAAGCGCAGACCAAGGCCAAGGAGGCAGCCCAAAAGGAGATGGGGAGCTTGGTCGGAAACTTGGGACTCCCCAATATCCCAGGGCTATTCTAATCTGATGGCACAGTACCCCGAAGCGCTGAGCCGATTGATTCGCGAGCTGAAAAAGCTCCCCAGCATAGGGCAGAGGACAGCCGAGCGCTTGGCATTCCATCTCCTCAATCAACCCGAGGAGGAAGTGCGACTCTTAAGCGAATCCCTCGTGGAGCTTAAAGCGAAGATCCGCCCTTGCAAGGAGTGTTTCAATTTTTCTGAGGGAGAACTTTGTGCGATCTGCCAGGACCCCCGACGCGATCGTTCTCTCATCTGCGTGGTGAGCCATCCGCCAGAGCTTTGGAAGCTGGAACGTACCAACGGTTATCACGGGCTCTATCACGTATTGGGCGATCTCATCTCTCCGGTGAACGACGTGCAGCCGGAAGACATCCACATTGAAGAACTGATGCAGCGCCTGCAGGGAGGCCAAGTCAAAGAGGTGATCCTCGCGCTCGACCCCAAGGTAGAGGGTGAAGCAACGGCCATGTATCTCGCTCGCAAGATCAAGCCGCTGGGGATTTCAGCCACGCGCATTGCACAGGGAGTACCCATCGGGCGTGACCTGGAGTTCGCCGATGAGCTGACCCTGAGCCGCGCCCTCCAAGGACGAGTCAGCATCTAAGCCCATGAAGGCAGTTCGCATCCATCAGCACGGTGGGCCCGAAGTGCTTCGCTATGAAGATGTCCCCTCACCCAAGATCTCGAAAGATGACGTGTTGATTCGCGTGAAGGCATGCGCTCTTAATTATCTGGATCTTTGGGCGCGCCGGGGAATCCCCGGTATCTCTCTTCCTCTCATTCCCGGATGCGATGTGGCGGGCGTGATTGAAGAGACGGGTCAAGATGTCAAGGGTTGGTCCAAGGGTGATCGAGTGGTCATCAATCCGGGAGTCAGCTGCGATGACTGCGAGTATTGCAAGCAAGGCGAGGACCCGCTTTGCAACTCGTACCACATCATCGGTGAGCATGTGGATGGCGGCTATGCGGAATTCGCCAAGGTCCCAGCCCGGAACCTCATGAGGATCCCCGAAGGATTCTCGTTCGAGGCCGCCGCTGCCGCGCCGCTCGTATTCCAGACCGCTTGGCGAGCCTTGATCTCGCGTGCCTGGATCCGGCCGGGTGAAGATGTGCTCATCTTGGGAGCTGCCGGCGGAGTGGGAACGGCGTGCGTGCAGAATGCCAAGTTGGCGGGCGCACGGGTCTTCGCGATTGCAAGCACAAACGAGAAACTCGAAAAACTCAAAGGGCTGGGCGCCGATGTGCTTATCAACCATACAAAGAAAGACTTTGGCAAAGAGGTCTGGGGGCTCACGAACAAGCGCGGCGTGGATGTCGTGATCGATAGCATCGGGGAAGCCACATGGCAGAAGAGCCTAAGATGCTTAGCCCGTAATGGACGCCTGGTGACGTACGGGGCTACCACAGGTCCCACGCCCCCCACAGATCTTCGTCTAGTATTCTGGAGACAACTTAAGATCATTGGGACAACGATGGGCAACCGCAAGGAGGTTGCCGATGTGATGAAGCTGATCTGGGCGAGGAAACTCAAACCCGTGGTGGACCGAGTCTTTCCGCTCCAAGAGGCGGCAAGAGCCCAACAGATGATGGAAAACAGAGAGCAGTTCGGCAAACTCATCCTGATCCCGTAAGGAGGTCGTCATGTTCTTTCATCGTCAATCGGACAAGACGGACGTATTGAAAAAAGTACCTCTATTTAGCAGTCTCAACCAGCGCCAGCTGAACCTCATTGCCAAACATGCGGACGAGGTGGAGCTTAAGGCAGGCAAAGTGTTGGCCAAGCAAGGTGAAATGGGGCTGGAGTTCCTGCTCCTCGTAGAAGGCAGTGCCCGAGTGCAAAGGAACGGGAAAGTGATTGCCCATCTGGCAACAGGAGATTTTTTTGGAGAGATGTCGCTGATTGACGGAAAGCCGCGCACCGCGACGGTCATCGCAGAGACGCCGGTCATTCTGCTCGCTATCCACAGGCGATCTTTCAATTACTTGCTGGACACGATTCCTGGTCTACCCAGGAAAATACTGGTCACTCTGTGCGATCGTCTCCGCAAGGCCGACGAAACGATGATGAACTAGCGAGTTCAGACGTTCAGTTTGTACCCAAATCCCCGTACGGTCAGGATAATCTGAGGATCCTCTGGGTTCTTCTCGATCTTGTTTCGTAGCAAGTAGACGTACTTCTTTACGTCTTCGGCTCCCGCATACGTGCTCCCCGCCCAGACGTTCTGGAGGATCTCTTCTTGGGAGAAGACACGGCCCGGCTTCGAGGCCAAGAACATCAGGAGATCGTATTCCTTTGGGGAAAGCTCAATGGGGCGATCCTCAATGGTGACCTCCTTCTTCTCGTCATCAATTCGAAGTGATCCGACCTCCAGTTTAGCCGAGGCCGACTTATACCGACGCATGACGGCGTCGATCCGTGCCTCGACTTCTCGCAAATCGAAGGGCTTTGTGATATAGTCATCCACGCCCGAGGAGAGCCCACGGACTTTGTCTTCCGTGGAGTCTTTTACTGTCACCATGATGACAGGGGTATTGCCTGTTTTTCTGATTTCCTCAAGGACTCCCCAACCGTCCACTTTGGGCATCATCACGTCGAGAAGGACAATATCCGGGCTCT
>MFGX01000085.1:4350-4513 GCA_001778455.1 Candidatus Fraserbacteria bacterium RBG_16_55_9
TTTCTCGATGGCTTCTTGACCGTTCTCCGCCGCGAGGACCTCATGATGTTTGGCCTCCAAGAACCTCTTGAGGAGCGCTAAGGATTTGGGCTCATCCTCCGCGATCAGGATCTTCACTGGATCTCACCGCCTTGACGGCTTCTCTCCGGAATCGTGAAGTAGA
>MFGX01000086.1:0-2923 GCA_001778455.1 Candidatus Fraserbacteria bacterium RBG_16_55_9
AGGTGCCCTACAGCATAAGGAGCCATCATCAACTCAAAGGCATAGAAGTTTTTCAGGATGTGCTCTTTAATAAAACCCTCTCGTCCACCGGAACCGTATTTTGCCTCGAATTCTCGAACGGCCTCCTGACATGCTCGAGCCACAAACGTCATCGTCCCCGCCGCTGGATCGAGCAACGTGACCCCTTCGGAAGCTAAGCCATCACTGCGATCGAATTTCTCCTTGAGCAACTTGTGCAAGGAGCGGGCGATAGGGTCGCTGCCCTTCCCCTCGTGGTAGAAGCGATCGAGAATGCCGCCCGCATCAGCCACAGCGAGCACTTCCGAGATGTCATCCACAATCCACTCAAGCTGTGGAGGAAGATCTCCCAACGAGATGAATCGAAAGACATCCCGAAGGATGCCGATCGTTCGTGGGATGTTGTCAAAGGCCATGCGGCGATTGAACTTCTCACGGGTACGCGTGCGGGCCGCAAAGAGCCCGTACGTGATCGTTTGCGCATAGAGATCAGCAAAATCCTCCAGAGTAAGATGAGCGATCAGGTACTTCTGAAATGCCTCGTAGAACGCGAAGAGCGCGCTCTGCTCGTTCGTCTTCTCCTCATGCAATTGATGGGTGACCACATCTCTCAGAAACCGCGTGCGCTTGGCCAACTCCACAGCCAGCGACTCCGCTGTGTACGCTCTTGGCAACGAGAAAGAGAAGAATTTTTCGAGCAAATTAAAAAATTCGTCGCCCTTTTCCACCGGTGGGACCGTATGGAGCTGACGAAGGACGAACGGCCTACCTGTCAACACACGATCCACCATTTGGCCATCTCGGTAGAGGCGAAACTCAAAGAAGTTGGTGAGGATCAGATTGGGGAATGTCCGGCGATAACGCTTCAGTTGCTCGCTGGCTTCGATATAGCCGATAATCTGGTCTTGGCCGTTCCACAGGCGGAAATCAGGATTGCCTCCTTCGGTCTTCTTGGGAAGCGTCGTCACATGGACATCCATTCGGCTTGTCGATGTAGTGTACGTACGAAGAAGTGCTTCGAGACAAGAGTAGAAGCTCTCTTCCCGCGCGTCGCCCCGCCTGGAAACTTCGGTTAATTCTGTGAAGTATGTTTTCAGGGTTGTGTTGGCTTTCATAAGGACTCAATGACGAGTCTAACGCACTGGCTCTGTGACAGGCAAAGAGGATGGCGAGCCTAGCTTGGCTGAGGGGTACGTCTGCCTAAGATCTCGCGCAGTGCTCGGAGTGCAGTCTCTTCCGTCGTTGCAGACTCACGCTGTTGGATCTGATTGATCAGCCCAGAGCAATCGGGACCGCAAACTGCTCGTGTCCGTCGCGTGAGTTTGGATATGAGTTTCACGAGAGATGGATACACCAGGAATGCCAGCCTTGCCATCCATCGCGGAAGCGAAACGACCCTGACAATCCTCCGTGCCGCCTCTCTACCCCAGCTCACTTCTTGTTGCTCAAAGAAGTACATATCGAAGCCATGATTCTCGCCGAACTGAGCTCGCAGCAGGACCTGAGAGTTCGGCTCATCAAATGGAATTGTAAAGATCTGCCGCGGGCGATCTAAGAGATAGACGAGTCGAACGAATCCACGACAATAGGCACACTCACTATCATACATCAAGATCTTCGTTGGCAAGATCAGTTCCTTTTGGCAGCCATAGGAGGTCGTCGTTTTGATGGAACACGCGCTCCCTTCGCACGTCGCATCACATACGCACACATCAGATCGCCCTGGATCATGTGCTTTTCACGAGAGACTTCCGCGTCCTCCAGCACCCTCCGAAAGAGCTCCAGCTCAAAGCTGCACGCTTGAGCGCACTGACGAGCGATCTGGCAGATCGAGCAATTGTGCTCGCGCAGGACAAATGTGTCCTGATCAAGCACTTCCCAGTCGGCCATGTAGCCCTCTTCCGTGCGAATTCGAGCCAACTCTTTGACGCGCTCTTCAAGAGTTTTATCCGCCATGCGCGCTCGGTATTGCGCCTCTACCCACTCTGTCCGCTTTTCAAACATCCTGTCTATTGCCTCTTCTCCCCCTAAAGCGCGCAGGGCATCTAACAAGCTGCTGGCCAACTGAGGGTATGTGCGCGGGAAAATCTCATCGCCCTGATCCGTTAGAGAGTAGACGTAGCTCGGCCGCCCCATGCCCCGCTGCTGTGTATGGTGCTCGATGAGGCCATCACGCTCTAGCGCCGTAAGATGCCCGCGAGCACCCATCGACGTCATCCTCAGCTCTTGGCTCAGTTCGTCGGCCGTCAAGGGGCCCTTCACTTTCAAGAGCTGCAGGATCCTTCGTCGGGTACCCAGCATCGACTTCTTCGTGTGGTCTTGCATACGCTCACCGTAAGTCCCATCCGTAATGCATTATACCCGAGGGAAGAACATTTGCAAAGTTTATAAACTACATACTTGACAAACTGGATCTCTCCTGCTTGAAGGTGCTTATCGCAGAATCACGAGTCTTCCCACTTCACGGGCACGCTGTCCATCCTCTCTCTCCACAGTTACCGCAAATAAATATACGCCGTTGGACAGCCGTTCACCGTCGAGAGCGCTTGCGCTCCACCTCAGCTGCTTGCCCAACTGTACTCCCGCAAAGATCCGCTGCCCATTCAGATTGAAGACCTGAACTTCCATAGCGGTGACATCCTGACCGCGGGCACGGAAGATTACCCTACCGCCAGCCGAATCCACGACAAGCGCAGAGCTGAATCTCGCTGGCCGAACGCTCATCCCCTGCGGTTGGATCGAGCTGAGCAGGGTCCACGCATCGATGGCCTGGAAGAACAGGTCGTTTTCAATCTGCCCAGCCACCCACCCATCCAGGATCTCTGTGAACTCCTCGTCGTCGATTCGGTCATTGCTATTGTGATCGAAGTCTTTGAGGGTGGGTGCGGAGGAGACGGGCGGGGGT
>MFGX01000086.1:2946-3782 GCA_001778455.1 Candidatus Fraserbacteria bacterium RBG_16_55_9
AGCCATATCAATGCCCTCCGCTCGGATAGCAACTGCCTTGGAACGCCATAGATCCACGAGCGAGATCGAGCCATCCAAGAGCGGGGAGAGCGCTTCACGTCGGATGAAGATAAAGACGCTGGGTGTACCCAGCGTCCGGGGGTCCATCACCGTCACAACGCCATTCCTCGTAGATGCACTAAAGCCCGTCTCTGTATCCTTTAGATAATAGTAGAGGGGAATGTCGATCATCACGAATTTGCCCTCTGCGTTGACGAATGTGTCAGAGACCATCCTGCCCCAAGAGTCCCTCAGGGTCACTTCGAGTTTGGAGAAGAACGGCCCCCCCACCGGCCCTCGTATGAGATCCTCCCCGGATGCGTTGATTTGCCCGCTAATAGAGCTCTTCTCCGTCAGCCATGCCTTGGGGCAACAGAGCTGCGCACTCGTGTAATTCATGTACGATAGACTGAGATCTGGTCCCGGGGCACTGCCAAGTGGTATGATAGAGAGAACGCATGCTTGCCCTGCTGCCAACGCTTCCACATTACAGATCTCTATTGGAAGCACGTTGCCCCGGGCACAGAAAAGGCAGAACACAAATGGAGGATCCTGCCACTCTGCTTTGTCATCCCACGCCGCATCGACGCTCTTCGGTTCGCTGTTGTTGATGATGTAGAAGTTCGCGGTGCCATCGCTCAGAACCCGGGACAGTTCACCCGACTCTCGAATCGCCTGTTCCAGAGGAGCACGAATCTGATCCATGACTCCTGCAACGCAGAGCGTTGGGCAACCCCCGGTATCTATACCCAGAACAGGCTCTCCTGTTCCAGCGGAAGCGGGGGAGAGCAACAGAA
>MFGX01000086.1:3807-4405 GCA_001778455.1 Candidatus Fraserbacteria bacterium RBG_16_55_9
ACAACGTGATAGCCATCGCATTTCTTTCTTACATCGCGTCGAGCAATCCAGCAATAACTCTTAGAACTCCGTTACGTCCCATTTGTCTTACGATTCCAGTCCCCTAAGGCTTGCTTTCTCCAGACGAGTGGGAAATACTGGGATGCTCTTGCCAACTTACTCATCGTTCTGGCAGAACTACCTGATTCGTTTTCGTGGCTTCTCTCGGGAAGCCAAGATCTTCCTCGTTGCGATGACGGTGGGTAGCGTGGGCTTCTCCGTAAGTTGGCTCATGCTCAACTTCTATTTGCAGGGCCTGGGATACACCCAATCCTTCATCGGTGGGATCAATGCTCTCTCTTGGCTGACGATGGCTGCGGTGGGCGTCCCGATTGGGCTGATCAGTGATCGAATCTCCCGCAAGACCGCTCTCGTCATGGGGGGAATGCTGAGCATCCTGGGCCCGCTCGGCGTGGCTCTGTCAGGCGCCCCGCTTCCCTTAGCTATCTTCACCGTGATCAGCGGAGTTGGTGTAGCGACGATCTCTACGAACACTTGGCCGTTCATGACCGAGCATAGCACGGCACCACAGCGAACTGCATTGTTCAGTGCTCAAGCC
>MFGX01000086.1:4418-7587 GCA_001778455.1 Candidatus Fraserbacteria bacterium RBG_16_55_9
CTACTGCCACAGGCTTCTTGGGCAACCTCTTGGGGGGACATCTGCCAGGGCTATTCTCAAGCTGGCTCGGTGGATCTACGCAAGATGTGCTCCCTCTGAGACTCACCCTGGGTGTGGTAGCGGCTCTGCAAGTCGCCGCGATCATCCCACTCTTGCTCTTGCCAAGGACTGCACCTCTGCCCCAGCGAGAGCCAAAGGGGAAATCTTCCGCTCTTGCCCTGCATCGCATCAGGCTAGACAATCCCACGCTCTTTGCAAAGATGCTGCTGCCCAGCGTATTCGTCGGTCTGGGGGCGGGCCTTACAATGCCCTTCTTGAATCTATTCATCGCGGGCAAGTTCGGGATCTCCTTTGGCGATCTGGGGCTACTTTTCGCGCTCTCTTCACTGGTGACGGCCACAGGGATGCTGCTACAACCGCTCTTGGCAGATCGACTCGGTAGCGTGCGTTCCGTCGTTGCTGTCCAGGGCCTTTCCTTGCCTTTCTTGCTCATGATGGGTTTTGCACCGTATTTTCCGTTAGTCGCCCTGGCTCTTCTGGTGCGCGGCATGCTGATGAATATGGCAAATCCTGTCTACATGGCATTCTGCATGGGGCAACTCCCAGAGCGCGAGCGCGCCACGTTCTCGGGAGCCACGGAAGTCGTGTGGAGTTTGACATGGGCGGGTAGCTCCGCCTTCTCCGGCTGGTGGCGCGACCAGATGGGTTTCGAAGCCGGGTTTAATGCTGAATTTGCGCTGATGGCAGGCTTCTACACGCTCTCGACGGCCTTGCTTTATGGGCTTTTCGAACGGGGTGGAGGAGGGCACAGTGGCCGTAAGTAGATGCGAAAGGCAAGAGGGGGCTTGGCCGTATTTGTGGCAAGCTGCTGAGCAAAAATCCGCACTCTAGGCGGGATGCGCGGCAAAACTCTCACAGCTTGCGACCTGGGCTGGGTAAGGAGGGCACCCGCCCAAGCCACCAAGCCCTCTCCCAGGAGGTTACTCCCATTTCATCTTATTCCTCCCTTCGAGGCCATCAAGGAAACGTAAGCCGGAGAGGAGAGACGTTCGTGACTTCCCTGGGTGAGCGCGTGAACACGGAATTGTGAAGTTGACAAAACCAGGCTCTATCGGACACAATACAGTATCGCATAAACGAGGTGGATGAGCAGAGATGTCCAACGACACACAGGGTGAGCGTCGCTTTTCGTTCAGTCGCTTTGCACGTCAACCGTTTTACACCGCAGTGAACGCCCGCTTGGTCGAACTTGCGGGCATTGGATCGGCATCCGGAGTACGCGTCTTGGACCTTGCCTGTGGAACAGGCGCGGTGACCAAGATCATCTTGCAGAAACTGGAGGGGCTTCGCCAGAATTGGGTCATTGCGATGGATGCCTCTGCCGAGGCGCTTGAGCTCGCTCGCCGTGAGCTGGCGCAAGCGAAGTCGACTATGGTGAGGTTCGTCCAAGGCCGAGCGGAGCAGGTCTCTCAAACACTCCAAGAAAAAGTCGACGCCGTGATCTTCTGCAATGCCATCCACATGATCGAAGAGAAAGAAGAGATGATTCGGGAAATACGGCAGGTGCTCGCCCCCGGTGGCATCGTCGCCTTCAATACCACGTTCTTCGCCGGTGCGCAACCCCCGGAGACGGAGCAGTTCTATCGCCGCTGGATGACGCGGGCCATTCGCCTATTGAAGCGTAGCTATGGGCTTCAGCCGTCTCGAGAGAAGGTCGCTGCCAGGCGCCAGCTCAGCCCCGAGCAGTACGAGAGTCTGCTACAGCAGGAAGGGTTTACGCTGCGCGATAAGAGGATTGATCCGGTAGACGTTCCCTTGGAAGGATGGCTCGGAATCAGCGAGTTTAGCGATTTTATTCAAGGGGCGCTGCCCGGAGTTCCGCTGGCTGAGGCCTGTCAAGCCCTCCAGGAGGCTGTAACCCAGGTCTTCGAGGAGCTGAAGCTCCAGGCAGTCCCTCGTCTTTGGCTTTACACCGTGGCGGTCAAACCGTGTTAACGCCTCTTACCAAGCGCTTCCTTGAACTGCTTGCCCGCGCGGAACTTGGGCACGTACTTCTCTGGCACCATCATCTTGCGACCCGTCTGTGGGTTCATCCGTTGCGTGGCCTTCTGGCGGCGGGCCTCAAAGGTGCCAAAGCCCGTCAACGTCACCTTCTCTTTACGCTTGACGCGGTCGACAATCATGCCGATCGCCGAATCGACCACAGAGCGCGCGTCCTTCTTGGAAAGCTTGGCCTTCTTAGACAGCCTCTCGATGAACTCCTGCTTGGTCATCTGAACCCTCCCGATTTGTTAAGATTAGTGCGAATTATAAACGCAGCAGGGGTGGAAAGTCAAGTCCCCCTGCGATCTTGCTCGACACGATGTTCTGGAAGAGATGAATTTATGAGGATTTTCGGGAATCAAGCCCTGGAGGTGTGAACGGATGGCCCGAAGTGGTGCACGCAAACGCACAAAGGCGAAGAAGCGCCGCAAAGAGCGCAAGAAGGGCAAGAAGAAGGGCAAACGCGGCACGCGCCAACCCAAAGCAACGATCTAGAGATCGCCGTACAGATCTGGCCGGATGCGCGGGAGAAGCGCCATGAGCACCGCCTGCTCCGTGAGCTCGGTGCGATCGAGTAGGCCGTTCGAGAGGTAGCCGATCGCTCCCATCTGGTGGCCAATGCGCGCAATACCCGTCCACTCGGTCATGGCTTGCCCGACGGTTTGACCTGATAGGGCAGCCTGGATGATGCGTTGGGGATAGACGAAGCCCGATCCATGCCCCACGGTGGCCTTTCCCTGCTGATCGACGATGGCACAGTACTGCACGTCAAAATAGACCCGGTGGATCTCGTTCCAGATGAGCCCGGCTTCCACACCCACGCCATAGTCCGCGTCCTGGATCGCTTCCTTGGCCCGCTCCCTGGCCCCACGAAGGACATCCTCGTTGAAGGGTTGCTCAGGGATCGGCGATGAGACGGCGAAAAGCTTGACGTCTAGGGGTTCGCCGGGAAAGGCGCGCGCAAACATATGCCTCACCGCTTCAGGTTTGACAGTATTGGATGAACCTACGTGCACGCGCATCGGGATCCATCATGACAGACAATACTAAGAAGGGTCAAGCGAAGTCTTGTCTCATGGGGGGAGAAGGCTTAGAATGAGGCCTGGTGATCGTGATGAGCTACGCG
>MFGX01000086.1:7629-10156 GCA_001778455.1 Candidatus Fraserbacteria bacterium RBG_16_55_9
TCGAAGAGACCCTCGAAGCGGGCCTCGTTCTCACCGGTACGGAGGTGAAGAGCTTGAGGCGCGGAAGCTGCTCTCTTAAAGACGGCTTCGCAATGGTACGCAATGGCGAAATCTATCTGCTCGACGTCTACATTGCTCCGTATAAAGAAGGGAATCGCTACAACCACGATCCGACACGCGAACGCAAACTCTTACTTAAGAAGAGCGAGATTGCACGCCTCATCGGCAAGACTCAGCAGCGTGGTTATACTCTCATTCCTCTACGAGTTTACTTTAAGAACGGCTACGCGAAAGTTGAATTGGCCGTTGCCAAGGGATTAGCTAAGTACGACAAACGAGAGAAGATCAAACGCGAAGAGACTGCACGCGAGATCCAGAAAGCACTGAAGGACTTTCATCGCGGATGATTGTAAAGAACACCTACTTCCGGGCACCCGAGAACTCACCGAACCCAGCTCGACTGAACGGCCCTCCCACGCTACCCGATCGGGTAATTTGAGGATGTCGTTTCGGATGCCGATTTGAAGACGCAAGATCCCATCTACCTCCCCAGAGTCTCCGCCCTGGCCCAATGAAAAATAGGCCGATCAGCAGAGCCAAAATAACGATCACGACGAAGTTCATGATGTAGATGCGATCTCTGACGCACGCAGGGTCAGTATTTCTACTTCGTTCAGCAACTGCCCGAAAAGCCCATCCATCTCCTCACGCAACAAACGACGCGCTCCGAGCTTCACTTGGTAGACATCGCGAAACCCCGGCAACTCCAAGCCGGAGCGCTCCTCCAGCTGGGTGAGGATCTCCAGGTACTCCGACGGCGGAGGCAGATTCTCATCGATCAATCTCAGGAGCGTGCGCATCAGAACCTGGAAGGAGGCAGTCACACTGCGCAGAATTTCCTCGAGGCGCTGGGTATCCCGACCTGCCTCGAGGTATAGCGCGCGTAGCTTAAGAGACTTCCCCGTCAGCTCGCTTATGAGCTGAAGCCGTAGTTGATCACGGGGAATGCCCACCCCTTGGAGAAAGTCCTCACCGTGAAGCACTCGATGTTGCTCCTTCATCTCCAAGAGTTCAATGGGGTAGAAGTCTGCCAGCGTGGCAAGCTGAGAAGGGGCGAGGAAGAGCGGTTGAAGCCGTTCCTTGCGAAAATGTCGGAGTCGATCGTGAGCTTGTCTCAGTCGTGCCGGTGTAATCCCACGAAGGACGATCAGCAGATTGAGGTCGGAGATCCCCGGGAGAAAATGCAGGCCTGCGGCGCTTCCATATAGGATCACAGAACGCAGATCATCCCCGTAGAGGTCTGTCATCTGCCGGGTGAAATCACGAATGAACTGTTCCGCTCGCTCATCAAGTCGCGCCATATTCGCTGATCTATTATTAACCGAGAGGTAACGGTCGAGGCAAGCTCGTTTGCACCGACATGCGCTTTCTGTTAGCCTAAACGCGCTTGTTCTCACCCCAATATCAGCGGAGGCGATCGTCGTGAGAGGCAAAGTGACTATTGTGGGAGCGGGGTTCGTCGGAGCCACTGCTGCTCAGCGCATCGCAGAGAGCAATCTCGCTCATGTGGTGATGGTCGACATTCCTCAGAAAGAAGGACCGACAAAGGGGAAAGCCCTCGACATGCTGGAATCCGCACCCCTGATGGGTTTCGATTCCCACATCATTGGCACCAGTGACTACAAAGACACGAGTGACTCTGATGTCGTCGTGATCACCGCTGGCATGCCACGAAAGCCCGGCATGACTCGTGAAGATCTCATCGCCACCAACACATCGATCATCAAGAGCGTAATCGAACCGGTTGTGAAGAACTCGCCGAAGGCCATCTTGATCGTCGTGACGAACCCGCTTGATGCGATGGTCTATGCCGCGTACAAGCTCAGCGGGTTTCCTCGTGAGCGAGTGATTGGCCAATCGGGAGCGCTAGATTCAACGCGCTTCCGCTCGTTCATCGCCCTGGAGCTAGGCGTTTCAATGCAAGATGTGCAGGCTCTTGTCATTGGTGGACACACCGACGTGGGCATGGTTCCCTTAGCCAGCCATGCGAGTGTGGCAGGCATCCCCCTTGCTCAGCTGTTAAGCACTCAACAGATTGAAAAGCTCATTGAACGTACGCGCAAGGGTGGCACGGAGATTGTAGAGCTTCTGGGTGAAGGGAGTGCGTACTATGCTCCTTCAGCGGGCGTGACGCAGATGGTCGAGGCTATATTGCTCGATCAAAAACGTATCATCCCTAGCGCAGTCTATCTTCAGGGCGAGTACTCCGTCAAGGACCTCTTCCTCTGCGTTCCCGTAATCTTGGGAGCGAGCGGGATGGAAAAGGTCATTGAGTTGAAACTCCCGCTTAACGAGCAAGAGATGTTCAAGAAATCTGCTGAACTTGTGCGCCAGACGGTGGGCCAAGTCAGACTCTAAGCTTGCAAGGTAGCGTTCGTACCTTCCTCCTCCATATTCTTCCATGAGCTCTTGGTTTCTGTATCGAAATAGGTATAATAATTATTCCAATTAAGCGTTTCGAAAAGGG
>MFGX01000087.1:0-1140 GCA_001778455.1 Candidatus Fraserbacteria bacterium RBG_16_55_9
CACATCGAACGCATCTTGGATGGCCTACGCGCGAAGGAAACTATTCTCTTTCTCGACGAGCCTTCGTTGGGTTATGTGGGATACGATTATGAGCGTTTGTGGCAAGTGATCTTCTCGGGATTCGAAGTCATCCGCGGTGTGCATATCTGTGGGAACATGCAGTGGGATCGATTGTTTGAGGCTGACATTGATATCATCAGTTTCGACTCTTACCGATACGGTATTACGCAATATTGCAAGGACCGACAGGGTAAGCACATCGCTTGGGGCGTTCAAAGACTAGAAGATATCAAGGATTTTCAAGTAGCCGATCTAATCACACCCCCTTGCGGTTTAGGGGTGAAACTATTAACGGCAGTAGACGCTGATACCAAACTAACCCAGCTTCGTCAGATCTCGGAAGATGTGAAACGAGAATACTGCTCTTCACTGAAGCTCAACTAGCTAGAGCGAGTTGTCTTTTGAGACTCAAACACACGCCAATTGCAGTGTGCAGCGATTCATTAAGACACATTCTCACTCTTGCTCCCTCCTCCACCTCATCGACCAGAGCTCGCAGCTCAATTTCCTCTTCCTGCGAGCGAGGCGCAGACAATAGCTCAAGTTGCTCGGCGACCAGTACTTGCGGGTCTTCGGGAGCCTATTGGCGCTCGACCTCTTCCAGGGCACGGCTGCCCGGATAGTAGAAGATCAGCCAGTCCTCACGGGACCCCTCGACGTCCCAGTCAACCTTTTCGAGGAATTCCGTGTCCACCAGCTCACGGTGAGCAGGCTCTAGGACTTGCTTGGCCTTTGACAGGAAGCGCTGGCGTGTAAGAGGCAGGAGTTGGATTTGACCGTGGTGGCCACGATCCGCTCTATACCTTCCTTCACCTTGCGGTGGTCGGTGCCACCGAATTGCTTGAGCCTCATGCGATGACAGAGGTCGCGGATAACCTCAGGGATCAAGCTCTCTTCTTCTGTTAGCAACTCCGGTTTGCGCTCCTCGATGGAGTTTTCGTACCATTTCGCTGATGGATATGAAGAGCAGAATTGCGTTGGTCACAGGCGCAAGCCGCGGAATCGGCTCAGCTATAGCTCTTACACTGGCTCATCAGGGATGCGATCTCGCCGTCAATTAACTCAAGCAATCCGAGCGCG
>MFGX01000087.1:1184-1665 GCA_001778455.1 Candidatus Fraserbacteria bacterium RBG_16_55_9
ATCCGCGCCGATGTCTCTGATCCCCAGCACGTCCAGCAGATGATAGATAAAGTCATCACAAAGCTTGGCGGCTTGCATATTCTCGTGAACAACGCCGGGTACTCCTCACATGGAACTATCGAAGAGCTCTCTATGGAAGAGTGGCGTAAGATGATCTCCGTTACGCTAGACGGGGCGTTCTACTGCGCGCGTGTTGGCGTGCCTCACATGAAGAGAGAAGGCTGGGGCCGCATTATCAACGTCTGCTCGCTACGCGCGATGACCGGCTCCGATCACGGAGCTCACTATGCAGCTGCCAAAGCCGGGCTTATTGGTTTAACGAAATCGCTCGCTCTGGAACTTGCGCCCAAGATCACGGTCAACGCCGTCTCACCCGGCTATACGGAAACCGAGATGAATCGCAAAGCGTTGCAAGAGAAGGGCGAGCAGATCTTAGCTAAGATCCCATTAAAGCGTGTCGCCCAGCCCGAAGAGATCGCAT
>MFGX01000087.1:1718-4884 GCA_001778455.1 Candidatus Fraserbacteria bacterium RBG_16_55_9
ATCAACGTTAACGGCGGCATCTACATGCGCTGAGAGGGAGGCTGCTCATGAATGAATGGATGATTCGCTGGGCCTTCTCGGCTCCGTTTGTCACCGTTGGCACTCAGCTTTGCGCGTGGATCACCCTACTCGCACTGATCTCATACGGCATAGCGTTTCTCAACGTAAACGTTCGAGGGCCGTGGGGATGGGGAGTCGCGATCTCTGCGGGCGTGCTGACCGTGTTAGCCGCCTTCAGCGCACAGTCGATCGCCAGTGGGCCTCTGACTCCGGATCATCTTCCCCAAGCGATGAAGTACTCGGCTATGGGGGTTCTATTGATCACAGTCTTCGCAGTCCTCGAGCTCTTCTTCAGAAAGCGCCCATACTCTTTAGAGCCATGGTCCATGCTCATCTGGGATTTCAGTCTGGGAGTTGCATACTCCCTGGGCTTTCTCAGCTGCGGACCTTATTTCGCAACTTTGAGTGCCAGCGCTTCCGTAGGGGGCTGGCAGGGGACTTCTCAGCTCTTGGCCTACGCTATGGGGCTGCTCATCCTGACGGGCATACTTATGCTACTCATCGCACTGCTCCATCGCTACATCTTGATGCGCGTTCTAAGTGAAGGCGCTCTCTATCGCGTCCGCCTCTTTAGCCTACTGGGTTTGTTCTTCGCAGGAATCCTCGGCCTTTGGGCATGATCATCGCGTTGCTATCGGGACTGCTGCTGGCCTTCAGCATGCCGGGACCCAATCTGGGATGGCTGGCCTGGATCGCTTTCGTTCCCCTCTTCTGGGCTCTCGATGGGAAGAGCCCGAAACAGGCGTTTCGAATCGGCTGGCTCGCCGGTGTGGTCTTCTTCGGCGTACTGCTCTACTGGCTCTTCACACTGTGGGACTGGGCCTCGGCCTTCATCATCGTCGGGTATTTGGTCTTGATCTGCTATTTGGGGCTTTACTGGGGCGTCTTCGGTGCACTCTATTCGTTCGTAGGCCGCCGGCTCCCGCGCTGGACCTCTCTCATTGCGGTGCCAGCACTCTGGGTGGTTCTCGAGTTCATCCGATCGCTCACCCGTTTCGGCTTCCCCTGGGGACAAGCAGCCGATGCGCTCTATCTACAGCTTCCTTTTGTTCAATTGGCCTCGATCACAGGGCCTTGGGGAGTCTCCTTCCTCGTGGTGATGACCAATTATCTGCTCTACATGGGGATCAAGTACCGTCAGTGGAGCTACCCACTCATCGCATCGCTTCTGATGGGCGTGATCTTCTTGTGGGGATGGATCGAGATGAGCCGCCCCCTCTCTGAGGGGCGAGAGCTCTATATCGGCCTCGTGCAGCCGAACATTCCCCAGCGCGTTCGCAGCGATCCAAACCGCCTCAACGAATTTTTGGCACTCCATCAGCAATTACTCGAAGAGATCACTCAAGAGGACGAAGAGGTTGATCTCGTGATCCTTCCGGAGTCGATCTTGCCGACTCTCGTGCTGGAAGATTTTCAAGTCCGGCAAGTCTTCACGAAATGGGCAGAAACCCATCACAGTTCTCTTCTGCTGGGCACATTCACACGAGACGCACGAAACATCTACAACAGCGTCGCATTCATCTCTCCTCGGGGAGAAGTCGTAGACACGTACGACAAAGTCCAACTCGTTCCGTTCAGCACGGAATATTTTCCGGGCATTCAGCTCCTGGATCAGATGGGCATTTCGCGTTGGATTCCTATCGGGCGCCTCGGAGCACTCACCCCAGGCAAGGGCTTCTTACCCCTGAGCACAGAGCGGGGAAGATTGGCAACCCCCATCTGTTTCGAATCCATCTTCCCACAGATCAGCCGAGATTTCGTTCGAGGCGGGGCCCAACTCCTCGTTACGATCACGAACGACGCCTGGTTTAAGAACACATGGGCCTTGCCTCAACACTTCGCCAAAGGGATCTATCGTGCTGTTGAGAATCGCCGCTATTTTTTGCAGGCAGCCAACACGGGAATCTCGGGCATCATTGAGCCCACAGGCCGCATCCTTCTACGATCCCAGATCGAAAAGCAGGAAGTCTTGCGCGGTCTGGTCAACCTCATGGATGGATTGACCCTTTACACTCGCTGGGGCGACTGGCTCATCTATGCCAGTCTGATTTATCTGGGGATCGTCTTTACTTTCGGATTTCTTCGCCTGCGGGCTGAACGTTCGCGCCCAGAGATGTAAGCTGCGTCAAGCCACTTCCATCGGTCTTCACTTTCCAGATCTCGTATGCCGTACCTCCGATAGGTCGGTTGGTAGTGAAGGCAAGCTTCTCCACTCCAGCGTCCGTGAACCAGTAGGGATCGAACTCCTCAAAGCCAGAATCCGAGGCATTGGGCACAGGAGATGCCGTCGTGCAGGCATTGGTCGTAGCGCTGAAGTCGCACACGCTGATGTCCGCGGAAGCGCCCGCATGAGATGTGTAGGCGAGCTTCGTCCCATCGCGCGACCAGGAGAGCGTAGAGAGACCGAAGCCCAAGTTGACCGGCGTCAGATTGAGACCTGCAGGCCCTAAGTCAGGCCCCACAGCTCCGTCGTCCGTGGTGTTGCTCGTCAACTTCGCCACGGCCGTCACCGTGTTGCTGCTATTGACCGCCATAACGAAGATCTCAAAGTCGGACCCACAGCTACTCACGGAGGCTTTTCCGCTGCTTACAGCAATGGCATCGCAATTGGCGGAGAAGGCGATTCGGCTCCCGTCCGGCGAGATGGCCGGTGCCACAGCCTTCCCCCCGGCAGCTGTCGTTGTCAGAGGTGTGCTATCGGTTCCGTCGGCATCCATGATAAAGATCTCAAACGAAGCCGACTGGTTGGAAGCGAAGGCAATCTGGGAACCATCGGGTGCCCAGGAGGGCTCAATCTCATGACTGTCCGTCTGGGCCACCGTCAGATTCGACGGCAACGTCCCATCGGGATTGGCGACGAAGATATCGAAGAAAGCCAGCCCTGGACTGGCCTGATCCGAAGCAAAGGCCAGCTTACCACGCGTATCCGGCACCAAGCTAGGGAATAGGTCATCGGCAGGAGCGGAGCCCACAGTGACCTGAGCTTGATTGTTGCCGTCCGTGTCCATGCGAAAGAGCTCGTAGTTTACGCTCGTGCGACGATCTGAAGAGAAGTAGATGCTGGCTCGCCCCACGTGAATGAACAACTTGTCGCTGTCCTTGCCGC
>MFGX01000087.1:4972-5329 GCA_001778455.1 Candidatus Fraserbacteria bacterium RBG_16_55_9
AGTTCCAAGAGAAGGAAGCGATGGTTCCATTGGGATGGAAGGACTGTGAGCCGTCGAAGACGACCGTAAGCGGTGACTCTCCGTCCGTGGGTGAAGCAATGGCAATGGCGATGGGCAACTGACCCACGAAACCACAGCTCGCCAGAGTGAACGTCATCCCCACGAACCAGAGACTACATAAAGCACGTTTGGTCAGATGATTACATACATTCTTCAAGATTTCATGAATCAACATACGACCTCCTCGTTCAGATCATGCCTCTCGTACGATTCAGCCTATGAGGAGCAGGCACCTTCACCCAAGGACCCTCGTCAGACCCCTCTCCCCGTTTTGTCTGAGCTCTCTCTCCGATTTGT
>MFGX01000087.1:5352-6646 GCA_001778455.1 Candidatus Fraserbacteria bacterium RBG_16_55_9
CGTAAGCCGGAGGGTGAGGTAAACTCTCTGGTGAAACTTTCAGGGGAGGTACGTGTAGATGAAAGTCGAAAGGAATCCAGATGGGTGAGGGAGAGTTGGAGCTGATCCAGCAGGCGCTCCAGGGAGACATCGATGCTTGGGGTGAGATCGTGCGACGATACAAAGATGCCGTCTTCGGAATCGCGCTCGGCATCGTAGGCAACCCGCCCGATGCGGAGGACGCTGCCCAAGACGCTTTCATTCGCGCATACGAGAATCTGCGCCGCTATGATCTGGGGAGAAAATTCTCCACGTGGATCTTCACCATCACGGCGAACATCTGTAAGAACAAGCTTCGGCGCGAGCGCTTCTTCGCTCCCCTAAAGAACCCGGCGCGTCTTGTGGGCGCAGGGGATCCCGCGGAAGAAGTGGCGCGCGATGAGCGTCAAGCGTTGATGCAAGAGGCACTACGAACGCTGGGTGAGAAATACCGTGAGCCGTTGGTCCTCTACTACTACGGGGATCTGGAATACAAAGACATCGCACAAGCCCTCGGAGTGCCGGAGGGCACCGTCAAGACACGAATCCATCGGGCCAAGCTCGCCCTGAAAGAATGGCTTGAAGTAAGAGGGGGGAAAGGCAATGCGTAAAGAAGAACTGCACGATGATGAGATCGGCCGATTAATCAAAGAGGGACTCTCCCGAGCCGTCGCTCAGGAGGAAGAGCGCCTAGCTCGGCTTCCTCTCAACGTGATGCATGAACTAGAGAGGCGTCGCTCGCGTCGCCGATTCACTTGGCTTGGCACCCCAAGCCTAAGACCGGCTTGGGCGCTCGCCGTTGCGGCCGCCATCTTCGCTGTGGGTTTCCTGGTGGGCAACTGGGTATCGAATCCCTTCAGCTCTCAAGGGGTGGAGTTCGTGGTCTTCAATCCCACAGCCCAACAGGTAACGATGGCCATCAGTTACCCCGTAGCCGGCCACAATGAGTGGCAGGACATCCCCCTTAGAGAGCGCGATGGCCTCTGGTACATCAACCTTCGCCTGCCTCCGGGAACGTATGAATATGGCTTCAAGATCGATGGTCGATGGTGGGCCAATGACCCCGCAGCCGATTACCTGGTCATGAGCGCCAACGACACCATCAACGCCGTACGAGAAGTGCAAATCGCGAGGGATCGAATATGATACAAGGGACGTATGTAATTGGCATCACACTCACCCTGGCCCTCTTGCTCGGGATCCACGTAGGAGCGCAGACCGGCCAGGACGTATGCACCTATATCCAGAATACGTTAAACGTCTCGAGCGGACTCAA
>MFGX01000087.1:6709-7101 GCA_001778455.1 Candidatus Fraserbacteria bacterium RBG_16_55_9
CCGGGCCCTCCAGTTCCTTCAAGAAGTCAATGGGCGCATTACTCCCACGAACCAAGTGGCAGCGGAGAGCATGCTTACAACCATAGGCTTCACGGTCAACCCCGCCAAGAGCGATCTACCTGCGGAGCTCTTGATCCGCCGCACGCTGGAACTCTTCGGGCGCGAGCAGACCAAAGGGGAACTGATGGATACAGCCGCCCGGGAGGTCATCGCCCTCAGCCGTGTCCTCCAAGGCGTAGCTCTCGTCTATCGCGGACTGGGCATCTACTTGGAACCCAACGTCTCCATGAAGGTCATCCAGACGGATGCCGGCGACATGGAGCTCACGGTCGGTCGGGTGGACACCGTGATTACAGCGACATCTATCGCACTCGACCGCTTTGAGCGAAAGC
>MFGX01000087.1:7174-7859 GCA_001778455.1 Candidatus Fraserbacteria bacterium RBG_16_55_9
CGGAGCAGAAGCACTCCCATCTTCGCTCATTCAGTACATCGACGCCCACACCACCGGAAGTGAGTGGGCACCCATCGTCAGGCAACTGGCCGCCGACCGCGGCCGAACATCGTGATCCTCAAAGGAGGGATCTTCCCATGAAAAGACTCAGTCTGTTCAGTCTCTTTGCCCTGCTACTGGCGTTGGTGCTGGGGCTGGGTCAAGTCGGACTCACCCAGACCGCACAGGGAATCATCGTTGTACCCCCTTCCAATCAAGTTTCCGTGATCATCAACGTGGATCAGGCCGATCGGACGTACCTGGTCGGCGAGCAGATCCGGCTCTTCATTCAGACGACAGCCCCCAGCGTGCAACAACTCTATCTCAATATCGTAGACATCGACGCAGTCGGAAATTGCACGCTCATCTTCCCCAACGCGTTCTCACCCAACCCGCTTGTACCTGTGGGAAACTTCGTCCTGCCGGATCGAACCACGTACAACTTCCAAGTGGTGCCTCCCGCCGGAACCGAGTATGTGCAAGCGTTTGCAAGCTTGCAGCCCTTAGACCTGAGCCAGATCTTCAATACCCCTGCTGGCCCCGGAAACCCCTTCCCCACGCTCTGCAACAACCCTGCACAGTTCGCGCAGCAGGTGCAGGGTAATGCCCAAGTCCAGGGGATCATCGCGGTGGGGCAGCTTGCCAC
>MFGX01000087.1:7918-8011 GCA_001778455.1 Candidatus Fraserbacteria bacterium RBG_16_55_9
TCAACCACGCGCCTGTGGCTCAGTTCATCGCAAGCACAACAACGGCCTTCGTCGGGCAGACCGTTCAATTCACCTCCAGCTCCTTCGATTCCG
>MFGX01000088.1:0-1546 GCA_001778455.1 Candidatus Fraserbacteria bacterium RBG_16_55_9
CCAACGGCACTAGAGACGTGTAGAGTGGCACAAGCAGCCCGATCCCCAGCGTCGCTGTGAAGACAACATACGGAGTCATGGTGAAGATCCATGAGGCGTTCTCGGAGAGGACGGCTGCTTTGCGCAACCATTTGATTAAGTCATTGTAGGGCTGCCAGAAACTTGGCCCCTGGCGATTCTGCATGAACGCCTTCACCTTGCGCGTCCAACCCGTGACGCACGGAGCGAGGAGGAGGAAGAGTGCCAGTTGGCTTAGCGCGATCAATACCTTCAAAATCATCTCCGTCCAGTTCATGGATGGCTCATTTCGCGAATAGGAGCAAGATCACAAGGGCGAGGAAGATATATGCCAAGTATGCGTTGATGCTGCCCGTCTGGATGCGGCGGATCGCTCCAGATACCTTGAGGACAAACGCGGAGAGTGGGCCATAGAGATACTTCTCGAACGGGGCTTCGATCTCTAGTTCATAGCGAATGCGCTTGCGCACGTAAGAGGAGACGTCCGTTTCGATCTCGATTTCCCGTCGCGGCTGATAGATGCTGCGGAAGATGAGCCGGATCGGCTTTGAGAAACCCGTGGCTGTGTACTCCATACGTGAACTCAGTTGCGATAGTCCACAACCCCAAGTTTGAGCTTGGCGGCGATGAAGTTCTCCGCCTACCAAGGCAAAGCCCAGAGCAACAGGTGCAAGAACGAGTAAGATCAACCCTAACCCCAATGGCGAGTATGTCCCGAACTCTGCGGCCAGTGGCGCAAGCGTAAATCCACTCCAGAGCACATCGGCAGGTTGGCCGAGCAAAGAGGCAACCACGCCATTGAGCACGGGGATGACGAGAATGGGCAAGATGCCCAATGCAACGCAAAGAGCTGCTAGTAGAATCATGCCACCCCGCATGGTGGTGGAGACTTCTTGCGCGTGTTGTGCGTGTTCGCTTCGCGGCAGAGCCAAAAACGTGACTCCAAACGCCTTCACGAAGCAGGCAGCAGCCAGGGCTCCGCTCAAAGCAAGTAGAGCTGCGCTGAGGGGCACAATCACCTTCACAATGAGTTCAGGAACGTGCAGGCCCAGCAAGAGAGATTGAAACGTCAGCCACTCACTGACGAAACCGTTAAGAGGCGGCAATGCAGAAATAGCGACCGCGCCAATCAAGAAGCATGCGGCTGTCCAGGGCATCAACTTGATAAGCCCACCTAGCTCCTCGATGTTACGAGTATGCGTCTGTGAGACGACTGCGCCTCCTGCCAAGAATAGTAGACCCTTGAAGACAGCGTGATTGATCGTGTGGTAGAGCCCTGCGATGATCGCGAGTGCAGCCAGACTCGAAAGCCCCGGATGTGACAAGAAGATCATTGCAAGCCCGATCCCGATGAGGATGATCCCAATATTCTCCACACTGTGATAGGCCAGCAATTTCTTAAGATCGTGCTCCATGAGGGCGTATAGAACTCCGAGCACAGTTGATATCGACGCGAGGATGAGTACAACGAGTCCCCACCACCAGACAAGCTCAGGTTGAAGAAAATCAAGAAACACTCGCAGCATCC
>MFGX01000088.1:1621-1713 GCA_001778455.1 Candidatus Fraserbacteria bacterium RBG_16_55_9
GCAGCCAGATGTGCAGGGGTACTAGACCTGCTTTCGTGCCAAAGCCGATCAACGCGAAGACGAAGATGAGCGTTTTCGCCAGGTCCGGCAGG
>MFGX01000088.1:1727-2096 GCA_001778455.1 Candidatus Fraserbacteria bacterium RBG_16_55_9
TCGAAAAGCCGCGAAATCCAACGAGCCTGCCTGTTGATAGAAGAGCAGGAAGAGCAGAATGAGAAACGCTGTACCCACGTGCGTCATCACAAGGTAAATGAAGCCTGCATGCACGTTTTCTGGTTTCTCGTGCTCGAAAGTGACAAGGAAATACGAAACGATAGACATAAGTTCCCAGACGATGAGGAAGAGCAGGCCATTGTTTGCGGTAACGACCAGAACCATCGAAAGCACAAACAAGTTGTAGAGGACGCTAAGCAGGGCAACGGATTTTTTGGTTTCGTACTGGCGAAGATATCCCAGTGAGTAGATGGAAACGGGTAAGACGAGCAACGAGATGACCAGAACAAAGAAGGCACTCAGTGCGTC
>MFGX01000088.1:2171-2269 GCA_001778455.1 Candidatus Fraserbacteria bacterium RBG_16_55_9
GATCTGAAATGAAGGCTGCCCGAGGAGTACGAGAACACCCGAGATGATGCCAAAGAGTGCGCCCACGGCTGCGAGTATATGAGCGGCAGAAGAGCTCC
>MFGX01000088.1:2336-3177 GCA_001778455.1 Candidatus Fraserbacteria bacterium RBG_16_55_9
AAAGCAGAATTGAGTGTCCATGAAGCAATCCTCTCATCGGATCCCGTGCGGTAATGAAGTTGCCCGTCAAACTCTATTCATGCAAGTTCATGATGGCTTTGATCGCCCTTTGCGCCCGTTCTCCACCGGCTGCATCAAACGTACTGAGGAATCTTTAAGGAACTGAATGAATGCTTCAAACTCTTCTTCAATCTTATCGAGATTGAGGGAATAGTACTTTGTCTGGCCCTCACGCCGCGACGTGACTAAGCCTCGCTGCTTTAACATGTTGAGGTTTCGTGAAATGGTGCTCATATCGCGATCTTCGAAGGATTCGTCATGAAGCTCGCCCTCGAAGGCACCCATGATTGCGGACACGGACATCTCACCGCCGTGGGCGACCAAGAGTTCCATGAGGCGCAGGCGGGAGCGGTGGGACAAGCACTTGAACAGATAGACGTAATTCCTGTAGATCATGGGCCACTCTCCTTAAGCTATATCAATACAACTAGCTTGGGATACCCCCCTCTTGACAAGGTGGGGTAAGAGTATTATAATACTTTCATTGTAGTAGTGCAAGTGCGCAAATGCGCAAGTCAGAGATGATGCCCGTAGAGGTTGGAGTGACCTGCTATGACAGATGAAGTGGTAGCCCACGCCGATACACTCGCAAACCCAGCCCGCCTGGGCCTCCCATCCCTGAAGAATAGTACACCAGAAAGGAACTCTCGTGCGCTCAATTGCCTCTCTGCTCTTTGAGGGCATCTTCGTGCCAACGGTGACACCCTTCAACAACGAAGGGAGCTTCGATGAGGCGGCGTACCGAGACTTGGTCGAGTGGTGGATCACCCAGGGAGTGGAT
>MFGX01000088.1:3205-3874 GCA_001778455.1 Candidatus Fraserbacteria bacterium RBG_16_55_9
TCACGCCGAGCACACCCGTCGCCCTGCAAGCTACCCGAGCAGCCGCTGAACTGGGAGCAGATGCTGTGCTGATCGTTACCCCTTACTACCCCTACCCTGTCAGCCAAACCGGCTTATACAAGCACTTCCGTCACATTGCTGATCATTCCCCCTTGCCCATTGTGTTGTACAACAATCCGCGTTTGACCCATGTGCACTTAGACATCGCGACAGTAGAACGCCTGCTTGAGTATTCTCATATTGTTGGCATTGCAGACTGCTCAGACAATCTGCAGCAGTTAGTCGAACTCCTCGAGCGGACGTATACCACCTTTCAAGTATTGGTCGGGAGCGGCCAGATCTTGGCTGCGGCGTTCGAAGCCGGTTGTGATGGGGCTATCCCAGCAATCGCCAACGTGCTGCCGCAATCCTGCAGGCACTTCTACGATGCTGTTTTGGTAGGGAAATTTGGGGAGGCCCGGCGTTGGAACGAGCGTTGGCAAGAGCTTGAGCGTCTCGTCACGACGGAGTACGGAGTGCCGGGCTTAAAGGCAGTTCTCAATGCCCTTGGGCTGCCAGCAGGTCTGCCTAGGCCACCGCTCCGACCACTCAACCTTGAGAAAGAAGGGCGAGTACGGGAGTTGGTCCATCGCTGCATGGAGAATACGAATCATACTCAAGAATTACCGC
>MFGX01000088.1:4037-9066 GCA_001778455.1 Candidatus Fraserbacteria bacterium RBG_16_55_9
TTCCTTGGAATCCGATCGGTCCACTAAGAGATCAGAGCTTCTGCTCAAGCTGGCGGAAATCGCAGATTACAGTCGGGTGATGGCTGCTCAACCTTCAAGATACCGCAAGAGCAGTTCCACATCAGAGAACCGAGCACAGGTAGGTAAAGATCTAGACGAGTGCAGTGGAAATGGCTACACCGGTTGTTAACCGCAAGGAGATGAGCAAGCATGGCAAAGATGACGAGAAAAGCAGTGTACTGGACGTGTGCGTTCTGCGACAAGGCGGTCAAGGAGAGCGAAGTCTTGAGAGTCGTCTTGGATGGTCAGACCTATTATACCTGCAGTCCTCGCTGCTGCGAACGGTTAGCTGAACTCCAGAGCCGATACGCACCGATTGCCCCAGCGGGCACAGGGGCAAGATGAGAGGAAGTGACTGGCGATGACAAAGAGAACAGTGTTCTGGACATGCGCGGTCTGCCACAGAGTCGTCAAGGAAAGCGACACCATGCCCGTACAACACGAAGGTCAGATCTATCACACCTGTAGCGTGCGTTGCGGTGAACGGTTCACCATGTTCCCGAACGAGTACGCCAACACCTCAGATGAGGACGAAATCGAGATGACCCTTTTCGACTGAGCACGCACTTGACGCTTCGAAATGGGTCCTAGCTTAGGCCAGTCTCGATGGTCTTTGCCTGTGCTCACCAACTCGGCAGAATGCCTTAGCGAAATCCCTTGTGCGCTTTCTCTTCGATATTCTCATACCACCCTACGGAGAAACCTAGCTTTGTGACCAGCGTCAACAGTTGATACAGCTCTCCGATGGTGGGATCCGACCGCAGCTCTGGACGAGAGACAAGAAGATTGCGCAGTTGCCTGGACTTCATGAAAGGCCCTTGCGCTTCTTGAGTCACAGTAGGCAGTTGGTGCCCGAGTGCCTCTTCAAACGCCTTGCGGGTACTGCGGGCAATGCTATTGCTATGAATCAGTGTACCTGCAGGCAATAATTCTTGATCACTGACTTCATCGGTGACGGGAATACCTCGATGGGGTTGGGGGGTCATCGTTGGCTGCCGGACGAGATGGGTGTCGAAGTAGGGAGCTTCCGCTAGCATTCGTAGATCACCGGGTGTGTGGTCGTCTTTGCGAATCATGAGAGCGATAGCCATGAATCCTCCTTCTGTGGCGCGGCTCTATCCGTTTCGGTGGACGATCCGGCCTTTGCTCATGTCATAGCTAGACATCTCAACGGTCACGCGATCGCCAACCAGGATACGGATATGGAAGCGGCGCATCTTTCCCGCGGAGTAACACAAGATCTCCGGTCCATCATCCAACTGGACTCGGTACATCAGGTTGTTGAGTGCCGTGACGACCTTCCCTTCGCGTGTGATGAGCTCATCTCGATCGGCCAATGGAGTGTCCCTCCTCTCGACCGAACAGCTGTGGGAGAAAGAAGTACCCCGGTAGGGGCACGACGTCCCTCTACCGGGGTCGATCTCCGTTTCGAGTCGTCGTGAGTTACTTCGCGACGACGTTGATGGCGCGAAGACCCTTGGCGTCTTTCTGAACTTCGAACTCGACGGTCTGGCCCTCGCGCAACGTCTTATAGCCTTCTCCTTTGAGTCCGGAGAAGTGGACGAAGACGTCGGGTTCACCGCTGTCCTGCACGATGAAGCCGAAGCCTTTGGCGTCGTTAAACCACTTCACTTTCCCAGTGGCCATATGTAAACCCTCCTACAATCTGCGTGGGATTTGACCCTCTGGTTGTGCTACCCACGTGCGACGGGTTTACCGTTGGGCACCCTGGGTGACAAGCCTTGAGTCAGAACTTGGCAGGCTATTCTCTTGAATTCGCCCGGCAAGTTGCAGATAACACAATTATTATACCACGGACAGGGGAAGATGTCTAGCCCCCTCTACGAAATATCGATTGCTTAGTCGCTAGCAAGCGCCCGCCAGAGCGCACTGTAGTTTCCCTCGGGGTTCCAGAAGAGATAGCTCCCAAAGCCCAGTTCCCGTGCGGCCCGAATCTGCGCCAGGATGTATTGCTCCTCGGTCATACCGGCTGGCAAGCGCATCTCAAAGGCCTGCAAGAAGGGCCTCATCTTCAAATCGCGCTCCAGGCCATTCTGAAGGCCGAGTTTGATCGTCCCATAGGGATCATCCCAGTACCGCCGGCTCTCGTAATGCGAGGGGTAGATCATCGGAGAGATCACATCCAGATAGGGCATCAGATCTTCCAGAGACTGGCCAATGGGATCAATCCTTTTGAGGTTCCAATCCCAGAGAGTGCGCCCGAAGACGTCGGCGGAGAGATTGACCTTCTGGTGCAGTCTGTTGTGCGCCTGTCTTACGAAATTTGCGATGGCGCTATACCGTGCTTGATAGACGGGTTGGAGCTTCCCATCGTCGGGATAGCGAATGTAGTCGAACTGCACTTCATCGAAGCCGGCAGAAGCGGCCTCCTCCGCCACGGCCAGGTTATACGAGACGACGCGTGGGTCTGATGGGTAGACCCAAGGCGCAATGCGGCTCTTCAAATACGTGGCCAGTTTTGGATCATAGAATACGACCTGGCGAGCAATCACGTACAGACCGCGTGCTTTCAGGTCGCTCACCAGAGTCTTTAAATCGAGGCGGACTTCACGCGCTCCAATGGTCCTGGCCAACGGCACCTGCGTGTCGTAGGCCACGATGCCGCTATTGTCTTTGACATCGATCACAATGGCGTTGAGACCGTACTTCTGCGCTTGATCAGCCAATCCATCGAGGAGGTCGCGGCGTGCAGCCACGATCGACGTCAGATAGATTCCGCGGCGGCCTTGCCAGTCCCCATGCTCTGAGATGGGTGGCTTCTCACTGACCGTTTCGTTGCTTCTCTCTCCGCTGCCGACAGGAATGGCCCCAACAAAGAGCAGGCTGCCCGTCAGAATGGTCACCAGGGCTAAGACCAAGAGCAACCAGAGCCGCCTTCGAGGTGGACGATTGCAACGCAAATCCGGTCGTCTCACCAAGGGGTATCGAGCACGCGAGAACCGCATGGCTTCTACTCTAGCCACGTCGCTACCTCTGGAGCAAGGTCGGATGTCTGACGCTGTAGAGGACGAACGGGATGGGGTCAGGCCTCGTCGATCACCGGGACGGGGACCGCCCCGACGATGGAGTCAATGATTTCATCGGCCGCATGCCGTTTCATCCAGAGATCGGGTTCTAGAATCAGTCGATGGACCAGTGCGGGCCCAGCAAAGGTCTTCACATCATCCGGGAGGACATACTCTCGGCCCTCCAGAGCCGCCCGAGCACGCGCCAGTTTGAGGAGGGCTAGAGATCCACGAGGGCTGGCCCCTACAGAGACCCGCGTATCCCGGCGCGTTTCTGCGACGAGAGAGACGATATAACGCTCAATATCGGGATCAACGTGCACGCCCTCAATCACTTGGCACATCTCCAAAAGCTCCGCAGCGTTCGTGACTCGCTCCAGCGGAAGCTCATCGCTGCGGCGCTCCCGCCTGCGCCTCAAGATCTCCTGTTCCTCATCTTCGGAGGGATACCCGACGGCCAGCTTCATCAAGAAACGATCGAGCTGCGCTTCTGGCAAAGGGAAAGTCCCTTCGTACTCGATAGGATTCTGTGTGGCGACGACCATGAACGGCTCGGGAAGTTTCAGGGTCTCGCCCTCCAGTGTCACTTGACGCTCTTGCATGGCTTCGAGAAGAGCGGATTGCGTCTTGGGAGAGGCACGATTGATCTCATCGGCCAGTATGATGTGCGCAAAGATCGGGCCCTTACGGATCTCAAAGCGACTCTCGGCACGGTCGTAGATGTAACTGCCGGTGATATCCCCTGGCAATAGATCCGGCGTGAACTGAATGCGCTTGAAGTCGAGGCCCAAAGCAGTTGCAACGCTCTTGGCAATCAGGGTCTTGGCTAAGCCGGGAAAATCCTCCAGGAGAATGTGTCCGCCCGCCAGGACAGACGCCATGATCTGCGTAAGCAGGCTCCGCTTGCCTATCACAACCCTCTCGACTTCTTGGATAACGCGAGCTCCCAAGGTGGCCACTTTTGCGACTTCAACGTTCATAGGCGTTTCCCGGACGTCTCCCCTGGAGCAGATGTTCTAAGAACTCTACGACACGCTCTGGGTTCAACTGGAGAGGCGAATTCTTTCTCGTGCGCAGACGTGTCGTATCGCCTGAATCCGCGTTCTGGATATTCATGGAAAGCCCGGCTTGGAGATAGGTTTCAATCTCCTGAGGGATGCCTGATCTCCCACTCTGAAGCTGCTCTCGGATCTCTTCTGGAGTACGCCGCTCACGATAGGCGAGAGTTTCTAAAGAGAACTCCGCCAAGCGTCGCGCGAGGCGCACTCTGAAGTATTTTCCGCGCTTCGCAAGACGGACTCTCTCCACCCACACTTCGATCTTCCCCTGACGTTCCTTCTGCAACCCACGATGCCCATGTCTGGACTTGGCTGTTCTGGCCGAAATACTCTTTACTGCGATGGCAATCACTGCTGCCATGAAAAGCGCCCAGAGAAACGATTGTGGGAGACTCTCTACATATAGACGCATGAACCAGTACGCATACAAGAGGGGCACTACAATGACCTCGCGCAGGAAATCTTGGAACAAGAGAGCGAGAAGGCTGGATAGAAGAAGGACCAGGCCCAGAGGAAGCCAATGCGTCTTCATGAAGCTCCCCCATAGGCCCGAGCGATGGCCTCCAGGCAGACCACGGCTTCCCGTTCTTCTTGCTCACCGGACTTCTTGTTGGCTCCATAACGAACCTCTTCAAAGAGTCGCGTCAACTTTCGGATGTGCTCGCTGCGAAGACCCACCTGCTCCAGGTGACGCTCGAACTCTCTTGGGGTCATGGCCCGCTTGCGACGGATGCCACGATGTTCGCTCAAGATCCGGCTCATCTCGTGATAACAACGCATCACGGTGTCCGTCAGATCACTCCCGGATCGCAGGTCCGTGAGCGCATTGTGAGCTTCCTTTGCTAGTAATTCGAGAGTACCCTCCGGGCGACGGCGGGAGCGCTG
>MFGX01000088.1:9086-21050 GCA_001778455.1 Candidatus Fraserbacteria bacterium RBG_16_55_9
CAGCATAGCGATGAGGGCTGCGCTCAGCGCGAAGACAAGCCAGGGAGGAGGATGGGAAGCGAACTCTGAAACCGCTTGCAGATCTTGTGAAGGCATGGGAGGTGCCGAGACTTGTTCTTCTCCTTCCTGTGGGGAAACGCCGAGAAACTGATGAAGTGCGCGAACCAGCAGATAGAGCATGAGAAGGGTCCCCGCGATCCACACAATATCGCGAAGTACTTTCTTCCTGGCCTCCGCGGAGAGGATCAAATAGATGACCGAGAGAGGGAAGAGTAACCAGAAGCCAAGGGCGATCATCGTCTTCCAGAAATTGCTGATGTCCGCACCTGGCGTCGAAGAGCCGACCTGAGAAGCGGCTGCCTGTTGACCCTCATCCCATGAGAAGGGCCGTCCCGGAAGGAGTTCGAGCCGAGAGAGACCCGCTGCCAACAGAACGATCGCAATGACGGAGAGCCCCAAAACGAAGATCGTCTTGAGCTTCTTCTGCCCCATTGCCCTCATTTGCTTCAGTATATGCTGTAGTGTGGGTTTTTCAAAGGCGCTTCCCGGGGGATTGCGGGAGAGCCCACTGTCGCACCAGCTCTTCGCCGGAGAGCATGGCAACCTCTGGGCCAGCTAAGGCAAGCATCCAGAATGCGACGGCGGTAACCGTCGTTGGAGAGTGTCGATAGAAGAAGTCGACTTTGCCTTTGATCTCGTCCTGCTCTGCGTCATTTAGGCCTAAGGCGGTTAAGTCCTCGGGTGCCAGATCCACTCGGCGACGGAGCTCTTGCCTGCCTCGATTCGCGGCCTGTCGGACTTCCTGCAGAAGTCGCTCGTACGTAGGCGCCTGGATAACCCTTCTGAGCTCCCCCCAGGCCAGCTCCAGATACTCGGGCCACGCCGCCAGCGTGTGAAACTCATCGCTGACTTGAGGTAGCTCCAGCGATGCTTGGACGCTGGCAAAGATCTCGGCAACGTTTCCGGTTGCCTTCTGGGGATCCGCCATACGAACCTTCGGCATCCCTGGCGGAACCCCCCGACTCGTGGGTGTCACCACGATGCTCCTCACCCGCGCTGTCTCTCCCGAAGAAGCTTCTTTTAAGACGGTCGCGATCAAGAGGAGCTTTGCGTTCATAAAGTGATAGACCAAGAGCTGATCTTGAATCTCTTTGATCTTCTCTCGCGAGTAACCTGATCCCTTGAGTCGTGCTCTGTGGTCGCTGCCCTGGATCGAGGGCATTGCGGGAGAAACGGCATGGGTGCGGATGTCGTCCGAAGCCCCCTCGAATTGATTTGTGATGATCGGTTTGATGGCTCCCCACATGGCGGCGAAGTATTTCGGGTGAGCTGCCAGTACACGGAAAAGCCAAGGGACGGTGCTCACCTGCAAAGTGCCCTGGATGTCGTTATAGATGGCCTTGATCTCACCCGTCGCTTCGGCTTCCGGAACCTCTTTAAGAAGCGGGGTCATGGCTATGTCGTCTTCTCACTGCCTCCTTCACTCTGACGCTGTCGATTGGTGGGCTTGAGTCTCGGTGATGAAGTCGTCTTCCCACCAGATCTCTACATAGGGTGCGCGATCGCGAGGGCATCGTAGCGCGATAACCCAGCCGGGAATTGACTCTGCATCGATGACCACAGGTTGATCATCGAAGATCTCCTTGGATGACGCGTTTTCCCAGAAAGTGACTGCCTCCTTGAGCTCCATCCTGCCCCCTTTGCAGATGCTTTTTGTTCTTTGCGCTATCTTAGCATGCACCACTCTGGGGGTGTCAAATCGTTCCGTAACGGTCGATACAGCCACCGAATCTTAACTGACCTCTCTCCTTGAGGCTGTCCTGACAACTTCGGAATCTTAAAATCCTTAAAGCACAGAGTAGAGAACTACTACTCAAGGTTGGCAAAGGAAACCATGCAAGGGTATAGTTAGCTCATGGGGGGCAACGTTTGGACTTGAAGCAGTTGAAACTACTTCCCGAAATCGAAGAAGATAAGAGCGCAATCAAGAACGATAAAACATCTACATTTTCAGACAATCTATCGCTCCCCATTCACAGATGGTTTCGTTACTCCGCTGGATTCTCTGCTCGATGGGTCCGGGACCTTATTAAACAGGAAAAAGCTAAACAAAGGAAGAGAGTCTTTGATCCCTTTGGCGGTGCTGCCACTGTCCTTTTGGAAGGAGAATATTGTAATGTAGAGGCCATTGGAGTTGAAGCTCATCCCTTTGTCGCGCGAGTCGCTCGTGCCAAGCTTTGTTGGCGGGAAAACCCAAAGGTATTCCGCAATTATGCGATCCTCATCTTGGATGAAGCCCAAAAGCAAGGGGGCGATGTGAGTAGATACCCAAAGCTCATTCACGAATGCTTTCCTGACGAATCTCTCATTCGCCTAGATTCATTGCGAAAGGCATGGGAAGCTACAGCAGATGGTTCGCATTTATCTGAGCTTACTTGGCTAGCACTGGCCTCCATTTTAAGAAAGTGCTCACCTGTGGGAACCGCCCAATGGCAGTACATTCTCCCTAACAGGACCAAGGCAAGAGTGCTTGATCCCTATGATGCGTTTCGGGCCAAGGTTCATTTAATAAGCAGTGATATGGCTGAGCGTCAGAGGCAACCACATGGACCGAGAGCTACACTACATTGGGAAGATGCACGGCAATGTTCTTCACTCCCTGACGGGTGGGCCGATCTTGTAATAACGTCACCTCCTTACACAAACAACTACGATTACGCGGATGCAGTACGTCTTGAAATGAGTTTCTTTGGTGAGATTCAGGGTTGGGGAGATTTGCAAGATGCCGTCCGTAAGTACCTAATCCGTTCATGCACGCAACATGTAACTAAGTTGATTGGGGAAACCTATAGGATTCTTGATGACCCGCTTCTTGATCCCATAAGAGAGGAGTTAGCTGCAACTTGCAAGCGATTGGAAGGAGAGCGAGAAAAGCACGGAGGGAAAAAACCTTATCATACGATGATTGCTGCCTACTTTAGTGATATGGCAAAGGTTTGGGTAGCTCTACGGCGGGTTACGTGCAAAGGCTCATTGGTCTGCTTCGTAGTCGGCGACTCTGCACCCTATGGAATATATGTACCTGTAGATAAGTGGCTTGGAGAGCTAGCAGTTGCGTCCGGCTTTAGATCTTATAGATTTGAAAAGACAAGAGATAGGAACGTGAAGTGGAAAAACCGCAAACACCGCGTTCCGCTTCATGAAGGTCGCCTCTGGATCGAGGGGTAAAGATGGCTGAATCTCCTGCGCATAAATTTGGACAAATTATCGGTAATGTTCTTCAAGAAGCTATTGAGCCCCTATTGCAGGATTTTGCACTAAGGCACGGACTCTATCTTGATAAGAAAGGAACTCGAACAGTTAGGGGGGGTAAGAAGAAGGTTAGCTGGACCGATAAGTTTGGGAATGAGCATGACTTAGACTTTGTATTAGAGAGAGGAGGCAGTGATGCTCGAATTGGAGAACCTATAGCATTTATAGAAACTGCGTGGCGGATATACACAAAACACGCGAGGAATAAGACACAGGAGATCCAGGGAGCCGTCCTACCACTCGTAGAGACTTACCAGAATACCGCGCCTTTCCGGGGAGTCGTATTAGCAGGAAGCTTCACTGGAGGGTCCCTCGATCAGATGAAATCGCAAGGTTTCACTGTTCTGGATTTCCCTAGGGATAGTGTTTTTAAGGCATTCCAGCGTGCCGGTATTGATGCAGCTTATGACGAAAACACGCCGGATACCAAAGTTCTGAAGAAGATCCGTGCATGGGAAAGCCTACCCAAAACCAAGCGCACTCTTGTAAAAGATGAAATGATTAGAATTAATTCTGCACAGAAGGAGAGATTCATGATGGCGCTTGAGCGTACCATTTCAAGGCGAATTGTATTGGTACGTGTTCTTCCTCTTCATGGTAGACCAGTTGAATGGAAGTCTACTAAAGAAGCGATTGCTTTTGTTGAAAGATACGATGAAGAGAACGTTACAGATTCTTTTGCGAGGTACGAAGTCGAAATTCGATATAACAACGGAGATCGGATCCAAGGGCACTTCGCAGATAGACATAGTGCTATCGAGTTCCTCCGCCGCTACTAGATCAAGGATTCGGTCACCGAATTTTCACCAACTTTGGATGGAATTTCCACCGGGTGCTCCACCATAATTCTCTTGAACACATGCAAGAAAATTGGGGGGAGGTCCTTTATGAAGTCGTTTGCCTCGTTTGGTTGGTTTCGTGGAGTTATACTCACTGTCTTAGTGCTTGCCGTAACTGGGCTGCCGAGCGCGCTTGGGCAGCAAGGAATCGAGAGCGGTTATGTGGATGAGGCCGCATTACGAATTCCGGATAATCTCCTTCCTGGC
Organism: Candidatus Fraserbacteria bacterium RBG_16_55_9; assembly: GCA_001778455.1. Lineage (GTDB taxonomy): Bacteria > Bipolaricaulota > Bipolaricaulia > RBG-16-55-9 > RBG-16-55-9 > RBG-16-55-9. The sequence continues at coordinate 13,445 of MFGX01000088.1, forward strand.
TTGGTCCTGGCCGTTGGCGATGTGGATAGAGATGGGGACGTAGATGTCTATATCGGCACGGATACCGGACCAGCCCGAGACATGTTGCTCATCAACGATGGTCGCGGGCGCTTTGAGAACGATGCCGTCCGGAGGGTGCCTCCCAAGGAAGCAGATGCCTTCACCCGGGGTGTCCAATTGGTTGATCTGGACGGTGACAAAGATCTAGATATCCTTGTCGCTCTGGCGCGGATGATCCCGGGGACCACTCAGATCGCTGGAGAAGAGAACCAGATCTTCATCAATAACGGTCAGGGGTTCTTTAACGATGAATCGAACACACGGATGTCCGGTCTAACGCTGGTTGAGCGCGATGATCGGAGCTACGGCATTGTCGCCGGAGACGTAAACGGCGATCAGGCTACCGATTTCTTTGTCGCCAACCTCGGAGAAGCCAGTCGCCTCTGGCTAAACAACGGAAGAGGCATCTTTGCCAACTCATCGGATCTACTCCCCCCCTCTATTGAGTCGCTCAACAGCACGAGCACGGACATGGGCGATGTCGATGGAGACGGGGATCTCGATATCATCCTCGGTGTGGGAATCGTTCGAGAAGGAATCGCGCATCTACTCATCAACCAAGGTCAGGGGAATTTTGATGATCAGACCACGTTTCGGTTCTCGGCGGAGGTCGCTGTGAACAGCTTGGACACGCGCTTTGTCGATGTGGACGGAGATGGCGATCTCGATCTGATCTTCTGCAATTTCCCGACGCGGGCTGCACTCCTGACGAACAACGGTCAGGGATTCTTCTCGGATGATACTGCCCAGAAACTTCCCATTGAGGCCGCGTCATGCACGGGATTGGACATAGGGGACTTCGATAAGGATGGCGATCCGGATATTGCACTGGGCCGGAATCCCAATGATCCCATCGTGCGCCGCAACGTTCTTCTCATCAATAGCGACGGGAAGGGGCATTTCATCGCAACTCCCTTGCCGGGCGATGGGGGCGGTTCTGATGTCGCCTTCTTCGATGCCGATGGAGATGGCGATCTCGACCTGATCGGGGTAAATGAGGGAGAGCACCATCTCTGGATCAATAAGCGCTAGCACCTAGAGCACGTACGAGTTTAGAAAGCTGGAAAGCGTGGGTCCCCTCGGATGGGAGGGGACCTATGCTTTTCTGTGGCCTGAGTTTGGGGGGTGCCGAGGGAGGGAGTTGAACCCACACGGTGTTGCCACCACGGGATTTTGAGTCCCGCGCGTCTGCCGATTCCGCCACCTCGGCATTTGAGAGCTTTCGCTGGTTGATTATAGCTTTCCCAAGTATCTCCGTCAACGCGTTGCGGATTGCTTTTTCGAGTCCATGGCATTACTATGAAGCAACGAGAGCCAGCTTTAGGGGGTATTTACCCCCTTTCACGGGGGACGCTTGTCAGAAATACCAGAAGATAAGCTAAAATTTCAACTGAAAGCTCGGGCCGAATTGGCACGGCTCGCCTACGGAGAGCAGATTCTCCAGTGCACGAACCGTGATCCCGAGGAGATGACAGGCTTTCTCATGCTGGACGGGGAAATCGAGAAGGCACGACTATGGAGAGCATTTGCCATAGCGAAACGTGAAGGTTCGTCAGACTATATCCGTGGAATGGTGGCGTATATGATCAGTCACGAGGTAGGGGAGTGCAATCGCCAGAAGCAGAAGAACCTCATTGAGTGCATTGAGCGGAGCGAAGTCCATCTGAAAGATCTTACGTTTGAGCAACTGGCAGGCACGCATCTCCGCTGGAGACACATCTTTCAGTTGCTGGGTAAGGAGTTCAACCCCACGCGCGAGAAAGAGTTTGTCAAGCAAGTTTACGAACGATTGAAGAAAGAAGAGGAGTTGCATCCAAATCATGAGTCGTACACCAGGAAATGACCCAAAGGGAGAGCACCTAGAAGAGTTTCAGTTTCTCTTCAGCGGGCTCCAGCATGCCTCTCTGGTTCACCCTCCGCAGAATATTCTTGAGGAATATGTGAGAGGAATTCGCCCTAAGGGCACAGATTCTCAAGGCTGGCAGAGCCATGCTGTCTCCGCGCACGTTGGGCTTTGCCCTACCTGCGGACAAAAGGTAGAGAGGCTGCGACATAAACAGCAGACCAGACAGACCATCCATACGCTGAGCGAAGCGTGGAGCCGGTTTTGGAGAGGCGCAGCTCGCTGGCGCCGCGCCTATCAATACGTGGGGATCCTCGTGTTCATCACTGGACTTATTGTAGTCTATTCGTTTATGCGGGGCCCTTCGGGTGGTATCGATCACACTCCCCAAGCACCCGGTGACAGCACCGATTCTTCAGGTGGATTGGCGCGCCTGCGCTGATGAGCGCGCTTTCTCTAGTGCCTGAGCCAGTCGATCAAACTCCTCGATGGTCAATGTCTCGCCACGCCGAGTCCCCTTGATCTTCGCATCCTGCAGGAGCTGCCGGGTCTGATCTGAAGTGAGCTGAAGCTGGGGAGAAAGCGCCAGCGCTCTTTGAAGTGTCTTTCGCCTGAGCCCAAACCCCGCATGTACCACAGCTAGAAAACTCTCTTCTGAAGCTTGAAACCTCGGTCTCGTGAGGAAGGCCAACCGGAGGAGCGCGGAGTCAACACCCGGACGGGGGAAGAAGACGTTCTGCGAGACCCGAGCGATCTGCTCGACATCGCAATAGGCCTGAACGAAGATCCCCAGAGAGCTCGTCTCTCGCGTTCCCGCTGGTGCCAAGAGCTTCTCCGCTACTTCTAATTGAACCATCAGCACCGCTTGCCGGAAGAGATCTCGATGAAGAATGAGTTTTTCTAGAAGGGGTGAGGTGATTCCGTAGGGTAGGTTGCCCATCGCGATGGTCTTCTCGCCTGCGGTAAGAAGCGCCTTCCAGTCAAGCTGCAGCACGTCGCCGTGGATGATCCGCACGCTGGGGTACTCAGCCAATTGCTCCTGCAAAATGGGAAGGAGCAAGGGATCGATCTCCACAGCAATTACCTCGCGCGCATGGGGCGCGAGGCGCTGGGTGAGTCCTCCTAAGCCTGCTCCGATCTCCAACACTCGATCCTCAGGGCATAGATGAGCTGCTTTGACGATCTTTTCTAGAACGTTTTCATCGCAGAGGAAGTTCTGCCCCCAACGCTTGCGAGGCCGAATCCCTCGTTCGCTGAGGAGCCTACGAACGACGCTGGGTGAGCTGAGTTTCAGGCGAATCATCGACATGACAAATCGCTCTCATGCTCTCTATAATGACGCGTGATTTCAACAAGGAGGAATGGAAATGCCCTCAGAAGTGCGTGATATCAAACTGGCCCCCCAGGGTGAACAGAAGATCCGGTGGGCTGAGCGCCACATGAAACTCTTGAACCGAATCCGGGAGCGATTTTTAGTTGAAAAACCCTTCAAGGGCGTGAGGCTGGGGCTCAGCATTCATTTGGAAGCGAAGACAGCGCAGTTGGCCCGAGTGCTCCATAGCGGCGGCGCGGAGGTCGCGGTGACTGGCTGCAACCCACTCTCCACCCAAGACGACGTGTCCGCAGCCCTGGCCCAAGATGGGCAGATCACCGTCTATGCCTGGCGCAGCTCCACTCCCGAAGAATACGAACATCACTTGTCGCAAGTATTGAAAACACGGCCACAAGCGATTCTGGATGACGGGGGTGATCTGGTGGGGTTGCTGCATGGCAAGCTCTCTGAGCTTGCTCCCAGCGTCTGGGGCGGGACCGAAGAGACGACCACGGGCGTAAGGCGCCTCCGAACACTCGCTCAGCAGAACAAGCTCCGCTTTCCCATGTTCGCGGTCAACGACGCCCAAATGAAATACTTGTTTGACAATCGGTACGGGACAGGTCAGTCCGTCTGGGACGGGATCATGAGAACCACAAACCTTTCGATCGCGGGCAAGACGGTGGTGGTGGCCGGCTACGGCTGGTGTGGACGCGGAATTGCCATGCGAGCTCACGGACTGGGAGCCAACGTGGTCATCACAGAGATCGATCCCATTCGAGCCATCGAAGCCGTCATGGATGGCTTTCGAGTGCTGCGCATGGAGCAAGCTGCGCCTCTCGGGGATATCTTCGTCACGGCCACAGGCGTCCGCGATGTCATCACCGAGAAGCATCTGAAACTGCTGAAAGATGGAGCCATCCTGGCCAATGCCGGTCACTTTGATGTCGAGATCAGCAAACCAGACCTGAAGAGACTCGCAGTCTCACAGAACGCGATCCGCCCCAACGTGGAAGAATTCACATTGAGAGATGGCCGCCATCTGTATCTACTGGCAGAAGGGCGACTCGTAAACCTTGCATCCGGCGACGGCCACCCGGTCGAGATCATGGATCTCTCATTCGCCGTTCAGGCGCTCACTCTGGAATATCTCGTTCGGCACCACGACGAGTTGAAGCCGGGCGTGTATTCCGTCCCCAAGGAGATTGACCAACACGTTGCGCGGACAAAGCTCGAGGCATTGGGTATTGCACTCGATGAGCTCAGCTCTGCTCAGCGAGCTTATCTTGAAAAGGCCGGTTAGTTCCGGTATATTGGGGGATCACATTTGGAGGTCTGAATGGTAGAGATGAAGGCAGCAGTCAAGCCGAGGATGCCCAGGAAGGTTCACAATTACATCCATGCCATCGGGCGGCGCAAGGAGTCCGTTGCCCGAGTCTACCTCGCGAAGGGTGAGGGCCAAGTCGTTGTGAACGGCAGACCGGCGGAAGAGTACTTTCGAGCTGATTCGTACAGCAAGGAGCGCTTTAAGCAAGTGGCACTCCGCCCATTTACCCTGACGGACACGCTGGGTAAGTATGACGTGAAGGCCAGAATCCGTGGAGGAGGCCCTACCGGGCAGCTGGAAGCCCTCCGACTGGGAATAGCTCGCGCGCTCTTGGGAGTCAACCCAGAGTTTCGCAAAGTGCTCAAAGGAGAGGGCCTACTCACGCGCGATCCTCGTATGGTGGAGCGCAAGAAGTACGGCCTCCACAAAGCGCGGCGTGGCCAGCAATTCAGCAAGCGGTAACACAGTAGCCCAACGAAGTGAGGTGAGCACGAATGAAAGCCGGAATTCATCCTGAGATGAAACCTGTGGTGATTCGCTGTAACTGTGGCGCAGAGCTTAAGACCTTTTCGACGGCAGAGAACCTGCATGTGGACATCTGCTCGAAGTGCCATCCCTTTTACACAGGTGAGGAGAAGTTTCTAGACACCGCAGGGCGAGTGGAACTCTTCCAGCGCAAGTACGCCAAATTCTCTGAGAAATCGGCCAAATGAAGCTCCACTTCGAGACTCAAGCCATCCATGTGGGCAGTGACTCCGACGCCGCCACGGGAGCTGTCATCCCTCCGATCTACGCCACGTCTACCTATGAGCAAGAAGCTCCTGGGGTACACAAGGGCTTCGATTACAGCCGCGCAGACAACCCCACGCGCCAACGACTGGAACATGCACTGGCTGCACTTGAAGGCGCAGAATATGCGATCACATTTGCCTCCGGCGTGGCAGCCACTTCCGCTGTGGTAACTCTGCTTAAACCCAAAGATCACGTGCTCGCAGGCGACGACACATACGGCGGCACTTACCGACTCTTTGAGCAGATCTATAGAAAATACGGCCTTGAGTTCAGCTATGTCGACACAAGCTGTCTCGATAGCGTCTCTATCCAAAAGAATACCAAGATGATCTGGATTGAGTCACCGACCAACCCTCTTATGAAGATCACGGACATTGCTGGGGTGGCCAAGCGAAAGAAGGGCGCCCTTCTCGTTGTAGACAACACGTTTGCCTCGCCCTATCTACAGCGACCCCTGGAGCTAGGCGCAGATCTTGCCATGCACAGCACCACGAAATATCTGGGAGGGCACAGCGATCTGATCGGCGGAGCCCTGATGACCAATGACAAAGCGATTTACGAGGAGCTGAAATTCATTCAGAAGGCCGTGGGTGCCATCCCCTCTCCCTTTGATTGTTTCTTGGTCCATCGAGGCATCAAGACTTTGGCCGTGCGCATGAAGGCCCACTCGGAGAACGCTCAGAGAATTGCAGAGTTCTTAAGTGAATCCCCTAAGGTGAAGAACGTCTATTACCCTGGGCTTCCCTCTCACCCACAGCATGAAGTCGCGCGCCGCCAGATGCGGGCATTTTCGGGCATGCTTTCGTTTGAACTTAAGGCAGATGCAACTCGCTTTCTTAGGAACTTGAAAGTGATCGTGCTCGCGGAGAGCTTGGGCGGCATCGAATCGCTCATCAATCATCCGGCAATTATGACCCACGCATCTCTCCCCGCCGAAGAGCGGACCCGCCGAGGAATCGGGGACAACCTCCTTCGATTGTCTGTTGGCATCGAGCACCCGGACGATCTCATTGCCGACTTAGAGAATGCGCTTTCCGCAATCTGAAGAGATACTTCAATGAGAATCGCGAAGAACATTCTTGAGCTGATCGGTCAAACCCCGATGGTGGAGCTCTCCCGAATCAACCCCACCAAGGTACGGATGCTTGCCAAACTAGAATATCTCAATCCTGGCGGCTCTGTAAAAGACCGTGTCGGGGTCAGCATGATCGAGCGAGCTGAGCGCGAGGGTAAGCTCAAGCCCGGCATGACCGTTGTCGAGCCGACCTCGGGGAACACAGGCGTTGGGCTCGCACTGGCTTGTATCTTGAAGGGTTATAAGCTTGTCTGCACCATTCCAGACAAACAGAGTCGTGAGAAGATCGATCTCTTGAAAGCATACGGTGCGGAAGTGATCGTCTGCCCCACGGCCGTCGAGCCCGATGACCCGCGAAGCTACTACTCGGTAGCCAGGCAGATTGCAGAAGAGCGCAAGGGATTTCTGCCGAATCAATATGAAAACCCTGGCAATCCCGAGGCTCATTATGAGACCACGGGACCCGAGATCTGGGAACAGACTCAGGGCCAGATTGAAGCCTTTGTCTGCGGAGTCGGCACCGGCGGGACGATCAGTGGCATTGGTCGCTGCCTCAAAGAAAAGGACCCGAGCGTCAAGATCGTGGGCGTGGACCCCGAGGGATCGATGATTTACACAGAATTTTACGCTCAACCTCACCATGTGCATCCGTATCTCATCGAGGGTATTGGAGAAGACCTCATCCCAGGGACCCTAAATCTCAAGATCATTGATGAGATCATCCGCGTAAAGGACAAAGAATCCTATCTCATGGCTCGTCAGCTCCTCCAGTGCGAGGGGCTTTTCGTTGGATCTTCCGGGGGATCGGCGGTACTGGGAGCGCTTCGATACGCAGAGAAGATGAAGAAGGGAACGCTCGTGGTGCTTCTACCCGACTCCGGTCGTAACTACGTTGGCAAAGTCTTCTCGGACAGCTGGATGAGGGAGAAGGGATTCATCTAAAGAAGGGAAGGAGGGAAGACAATGAAACGTATCACACGCATCAGTTCGATGCTGGCCCTCTGTTTACTTGTGCTCATTAGCTCTCAGTGGGTTCTCGCGCAGACGGACGAGACGGCTACAGCGCAGCCAGATCAGTCGGGGCCTCTGTCCAGTGATCTCACACAACCTCTGGGACCGTGGGCGACCATGGCCTTCGTTTGGATCATCCTCTTGCTCGCGATGGCCTTCGTCATCGCCATGGGCTGGCTGAGCCGC
>MFGX01000088.1:21070-23008 GCA_001778455.1 Candidatus Fraserbacteria bacterium RBG_16_55_9
GCGGGTGATGAGCCGTGATCACCGACTGGCTGAACGAGTGGACGTTTCTGGGGAAACCTCTCTCCGATTATCTCACCTTCCTATCGATCATACTGGGCATCTGTACGGGCTATTTCGGGCTCATCCTCGTTATCACCATTCTCCTGGTGCTTCAAAATGTGGGATATAACATCACGACCGTTCTGGCCGGGCGAGGAGATAAATTTTGAGATCAAGCGGTGCTTTGAGGAGGAAGGCATCGAGTTCGCTCTCCCGACGCAGACGGTGTACGTGAAGGACCTCACCCCCGGCCCCTCTCCGACCCGGAGAGGGGTGCCAAAGTCGGGGTGAGCTCTCAGCCTGCAACTCAATCTGTCAGCAATCTATATCCCTATGGCAACGTCAGGTATTGATTCGTCGGGATCTCCTGGTTGTTGGCGTCTCCCAGTGTCAGATTCGCTTCGTCCCAATGGACTCGAGGACCTCCGTTGCCCTGCCTTTGGAATGTGATCGTGAGCACGTCGCCCGTCTCCACTCCGCTGGTCGGGTTGACCACAGCAAAGCGCACCTCTCCTGTCGTGTTGTCGATTTGGCTAGCCAAGAGATCCCAGCCGGAAGCGGGAGACAGACCGAGCACTTTCATTCTCTTGGGATCGAAGGTGAAGCCGCCCGCTTTGGCTTCAAGCGAGGCCAATCCACCATCGGGCATGTTCTGGGCATGAACAGTGAGGGTATTCGCGTCGAACTGGATCGTCAATGCGGTCGGTGCGCCGCCCAGAGGCGATAGACCTGCACAGCTGGTCAGGAGCAGTGTCGATCCAAAGAGCAGGACTAAGAGCATCCAGAGGGAGCGCCGAGTCCTCCATCCACTGAAGAGGAACGGCAGACCAATGGCAACAAACCCGAGCGCAGCAAGAATGCTCAAGACAGGCAAGCTGTGATGAACAACAGTGTTATTGATCCCGATGGATTTCTCAGCAATAGCTACGCAATCATCACGGTACACGTCGCTATCGCCGTCCATATCTGCAGCTTCTTGTTGCTGTGGGGTGAGCGTAATGATCCCTAAAGCGGCTTGTAGGCAGATGCGGGCGTCGATTACGTTGACTTCACCATCACCGTTGACGTCGCCATTGCCTACAGCTGTGATCTTGACCTGATCCGAGTCGGTGCCTCCTTGGCCATCGTCCACAGTGAGTTCTAGGGTGTAATCTCCCTTGAGACCAGCCATGAAGGTCGGGTTGACGCTATTGGGGTCCGAAAGTGCAGCCCCGCTCCCCCCAGGCTTGGAGATGAAAATCCAAGCGTAGGTCAAGGGGTCTCCATCTGGATCGGAAGAGCCGGAGCCATCCAAGGTGACTGTGTTTCCCACGCCTACCAGCTGGTCGGGGCCAGCGTTGGCTGTGGGTGGATCATTCCCAGGAAGTGAAGGCATGATTGCCAACTCGATATCGATGGGATTCGTGAGATTGCCGACTAGAACCTCTGGGCTAGAGCAGTCCAGATTGGCCCTCTGAATCTCTTCATCATCAAATGCATCATTATCATGGTTGCTCCAGTACATTTTGCTGTTAGTCAGGTCCAAGGCTATGGAATTTGGGCCTTCCGGATCGAAGCATAGGTCCTCAATAGGGGCAACGCTCCCTAGTTGCATCGCCGGATCTTGCCAGATGGGTGTTCTGTCCAGTAAACCATACCTGCTGCCAAGTCCAGCTCTAGGCCCGCTGGCCCATCGAGGCCCGTAAGGATGTCCTCCACATCAGTGCCGTTCAAGTTCGCCCGTCGGATCTTCCCCCCAAAGCTTTCTGCCCAGTACAGCTTGCCTTGTGCGAGATCCAGTGCTATCTGCACCGGTCTACTGAGACCTGAAAGAAGTAGCTCGATGTTACTGCCATCTAGATTCGCTCGCTGGATTCTGTTGGATGAGAGTTCCGACCAGTACATCTTTCCAGCAGACGG
>MFGX01000088.1:23018-25179 GCA_001778455.1 Candidatus Fraserbacteria bacterium RBG_16_55_9
TCGGCGTATCTATGCCTAGGGCGAGGCCATCTACAAGCTGTTCCTTGGCTGTGCCGTTCAGGTTTGCTCGCCAAATATTAAACGAGACCCCTTCTGTCCAATATACCTTGCCTTCGGTCAAATCCAACGCCAGTCCACCAGGTCCAGCAAGCCCGGTGAGGATGTCGCCCACGTCTGAGCCATCCAAGTTTGCTTGCTTGATCTCGTGAGCGTCGGTCCAGTACATGAGGTTAGAGGAAAGAGATTCATAGGTTAGGCTGAAGTTATCAAAGAACGTCTCACGATTCTCTCCCACTGTTCCACCGGGCCTGCCGGTGAATCCGACCTTGAATGTATTGGTGCCAGGATCCCATGGAGTCTCCTCGCACTTCAGTACACCATCAAGGTAAAAGCTGATCTTATCCCCAGGTACACCGACCATCCTGAATGTATGGGGTTGGCCCATATCGAGGAAGCCTTGCGTAGCAGTGCCGCAGATCACTTGGAACACACTTCCAGCAGCACCCGGAGTTGGATTTACGAACGCCTCCCACCCTCCATTGACACCCCAGTCCATTCCCACGATCATGTCAATGGTTGTCTCCCCATTCTCTGGCAATACGGAGAAGTACCCATATCCGAAGCCAGGCCCGTTCGTACGCAGATATGTCACTTGCACATCAAAGGAAGTCGCAGTAAAGGATTCCTTCGTCTTTAGACCGCAGCCGAGGCTACCTAGATCCCCGAGATTCGTCGCATACTGACAATAGGCCCGAAGCTCGTTATTCAGAATCTCAAGTGTGGTATTTCCCATATCTGGTGCGATCCATGGATCCCAAACCGCAGGATTGGGTGGATCACCATTCTGCCCCGTGAAACCGTCGGTTATGGTGGTTGAGGCAAATGAGCTTTCCGCTATGACAATGATGAAAATGGTTAGCGCCAGAAACAACGATACCACCGATCGGAATCTCCTCTTTGGCTTAAGCATTTTAGCTCCCTCCTTACGGTACCCTAACCCTCATCCTTGGTCGTTTTACGCCCTACTTTTTTGTTATCCCTTGCGGGAACCAACAGAAGCTAAGAAGGCTTGCTCCTTCTTTCTCCTCTAAGATATGAGGATCTCCCCCCCATATACTCTCATAGGAGTTTTCCTTAGATTACTATTATTGTTGGTGATTACCCAAGGTTTGGCACCAGATCACAGAGGTACTCGGCTAAGAGCGTGAACAGGTCCGCATGACGATGATTGTACCGCAACTCCAGTTCTTTGAGATAGAGCGGGAAGCGTACGGGAGAGATCCCATGGTGCTTCATCAGGCGCTCCTTGGCGTAACTCCAGAACCCTTCCAGACCGTTGATGTAGACCCGTCCCCGAGCAAACCGGGCTCGATGATCGACCTGGAGATGGCGGTAGCCGCAGAACATGAGCGCGTCGTAGATCTGGAACCGATCGGTGTAGACGATGCTCCCCCGGCGGACCTTCTTGACCGCCATACCCAAGACGGTCTGGGCACGCACGTTGGGGACGACCTCGACCGAGACCCGTCCGTCGCGTTCCAGGATGCCAAAGACCGGCACTTTACCTGCCGCTCCGCGCCCGCGCTTGCCTTTCCGTCGGCCACCAAAGTAGGTCTCATCCATCTCCACTTCTCCACCCAGCAGAGCGGGGCCGTCTTGAGCGTGGGCCAGGATGGCCAGGCGCAGCGTGGTAACGGCCTTGTAGACGGTGTCATAGGCGAGCCGGAGTTGCCCAGCCATCTTGCGGGTGGAGACCTCCAGCTCGAAGAGCTTGAGCAGGCGCAGCCACTGTTGGCCGGAGAGGGCACCGTGGTTGATCCAGCGACCGCTGAAGTCGTGGAAGGTGTAGCGACAGCGAGCACAACGTCGACGTCCATCGGCGAGTCGGTAGAGCCGGCGCTGGCTGCAGCGGGGGCAGAACCGTTGATGGTTTTCCCAGCAGAATCCCAACAGGAATCTGCGGGCGGCTGCCTCACTGTGAACCAGCTTCTCATAAGCTTCCAGGTCCATGGCACCATCCTACAGTTGGTGCCAGATCGTAGGTAATTACCTTATTGTTTCGAGTTTGTCAAGTCGGGAGTACAAGAGATAAGCCCCCTTCAGTATTCTTGCACCTTTAGCAAACTATGCTTTACAATCAAGGGAAAGGTGATCGGCTCAT
>MFGX01000089.1:0-7849 GCA_001778455.1 Candidatus Fraserbacteria bacterium RBG_16_55_9
AGTGGGTGTGGAACGTCAGAACAAACGCGACCTCCCGTTTTTCTCCTGAAAGACTCCTACGGTACTTCTTAGGGAGACATCGGCACTGCAGTGGGGTTGGGGTTTCTTGCGGCCATTGCCTTTGTCATGAAGGGGTCAAACACCCGGATCATGAAACGCATGAAAGGTGTGGAGTGCTCGCGCCCAAAATTGGTGCGCACCACTCCGGGGTGGACGCAGTTTGCGGTTACCCTCGTACTCTCAAGTCTCCGCGCCAGTTCGTAGGTGAAAAGTACGTTGGCTAGCTTGGATTGGCTGGGTGATTCTCGCTTTTTCTTTCCATCCGGAGAGCTTTTCTGGGCTGCGTGTTCCGACCATGACCTCGTAACCGTGTTTGATGAAGCCGTTGGCCAATACCTGGCCTACGACTCCGGATCCTAGAATCCCGATCTTCATGCTGGCCTCCTTAATGCTTTGATAATATAACTTTGTATGTACAAGCAACTAATGGATCAATACAAACAGGCTCTCTACGCCCCTAACTTGCGACCAGCCTCGTCGATTCGGCGTGCCAGCTGATCGCCTTCCCTCTTGCCGAGGATTTTTCCATATCTCCGGTAAAGGCTCTTCCAGGAATCCATGATCGAGCGGCCAGCCAGCCGCCCGTGTCCATCCCCCGGCTGCGCCCTACCAGATGAGGGCTCCAAGCGCTCCGGCAATGACGAGCTTGAGGATCTGATCAGACATGGTGTTCTTCTCCTTCTCAAACTAACTAACTGTGGCGGGTTAGGCGCGTACCAGGGCAACTTGGCTCAGTTAGGATCATCTGGTACGATACCATCTTCTCGTCTGCCGACTTGGCCGGAGAGTACCAACAGTCGTTCTGGCCCACGGATTTCTATCTGATGCGTGTAAGCGGCAATGGGCTGGTGCACATTGGGTGGATTTCGATACTCTTTCAAGTGTCAGTTTCCTTTCATCGTTGTTGAGTTGACACGGTCCCTTTCATCACGGCCAACGCAAGACTTTTAAGCCGACGCGTGCTGTGCCCTTCTGGATGATGCCCAACTCCTCCGCTGCAGCATGGGAAAGGTCAATAATCCGGCCCGGAATGAACGGTCCGCGATCGTTGATGCGCACCATTACACTACGCCCGGTATCTAGATCAACGACCTTGACGATCGTGTTGAAGGGAAGTGACTTGTGGGCTGCAGTCATCGCGTTCATGTCGTAGATTTCCCCGTTGGATGTCCTCTTACCGTCAAAGCCGGGGCCGTACCAGGATGCGATTCCGACCTGATCGTAGCCAAAGTATTTTACGGCACCCACAATGAGCAGTAGTGCAGCCAAACTCGCGATCAAGACCTCTCGCATCTCGAATCACCCAGGATCAATAAGTGTGATCTGCTCGGCGATTGTAGTGCGAAGCGGGAGGGCGTGCAAATGCCAGCGAAGGCCGGAGACTTCAGTTAGCTTAGATAGCTAACTAATTAGTCCAAACTTACGAGCAAACGTCCGTGTCATTGACTTGCTATAATGATGGACAGAAAGAGGTGAACCGCTTATGAAAGAATTCCGACTCTCCTTGCCTCATCGCCCTTCCGAATTGGCGAACGTCGCGGAGGCATTGGCCCGTAAGGGAGTCAATCTCAAATCCGTAGCTGGCCTCTCCGAAGGCAACAAAGCGACCATCGCTCTCGTGGGGCACGACGTGAATGCCTTACGGCAGGCTCTTCAAGAAGCCCGAATCCGCTTTGAGGAAGTCGAGCTCCTGACCGTCGAAATGGAGGATCAGCCGGGCCAGCTGGCAGACCTGGCTGCCAAGCTCAGTAATGCTGGCGTCAACCTTACCTCGCTCTATGTGCTCGGGAAGGAGGGTGGTAAGGTCCAGCTGGGGTTGACGACGGATCAGGTCCCCAAGGCGAAGAAAGCGCTCGGACAGTGAGTTTTAGGCTGGGTAGTGTTCGAGCTCTCGATAAATAGAGAGGGGCTCTACGATTTCACAGGGTTAGGGATTTCTCACGAGAACACGCTCACGACGCGATCGAGCAGCACGTGAAGCACGTTCGGAAGATAGAGCCCCACTCCCAGAAGGATCAGAAGCCTCTCATTAAGCCAAGCGGGAGCATCTTGAGGTAGGGCGAAGCCAAGAGAACTCAGACCTACGAGCACCAGGCCGAAGACCATTCCGAGATAGATCAAGCGAGTCAGTGAGCCAAACATGAGGCTGTGGCTCATGCCCCGATGCTTGAAGATCTTAAAGTAAGGGACCCAGATGAATCCCAGCGGTCCCCAGCGACGACGGGTGCTGTTGTGTCTGAGATCCAGATCCGGACTGAGCAGCAAGCTCGCGAAGAGATACGCCCCTCCCAAAAGAGCCAATTCACCCCATGCGGGTTGGGAAAAGTAGTAGTAGCCGGCCATGAACCCCGGCCACAAGAGGAGTTCGACAGCGATATGCGTCTTTCCTGAAGGCATGTCTCACCTCAATTCCCCAGGAGCGTAGCGAGATATCGCGTTATTTTCTAGGGAATCCGTCACTTGGGCTGGAGACGCTTGACTCCCTGAGAGGCGTTTGGTACAATATTAGCAATCAACCCTGGAGAGTGCTAAACAACTACGGATTCCAATGAGAACGCGAAAGGAGGAACAATGGCTAAGAAACTTAAGCTAAAGCCTCTGGGCAGACGAGTGATTGTCCAGGGGGTCAAGGATGCAAAGAAGGGAGGGATTGTCCTCCCCGAAAACGTGGAGACGGATCGGGACTACCTCAAGGCCGAGGTCATAGAAGTCGGGACCGATGCCGAGAAGATCCAGGTGAAGAAGGGCGATCGAGTCTTGGTCCTGATCAACGGCTTGTCTGGCAGCAAGAAGCTGGAGATCGACGGTGAGGAGTACTGGATCGTCAAGTCGAGTGACATTCTGGCAATCGAACAATAGTGAAGGAGGAATGAGATGGCGAAGAAGTTCAAAGAGGTCATTTTCGATGACGAGGCGCGGCAGCGGCTGCGCAAGGGGATCGACCGCCTAACGAATGTCGTGCGCATTACCCTTGGCCCCCGCGGACGGAGCGTCATTTTGGCCAAGGAATTCGGGGCTCCCAAGGTGGTTGATGATGGAGTGACCATCGCCGAGGAGCAGGAGTACCTCGACGAGTTTGAGAATATGGGAGCCCAGCTGGTCAAGCAGGTGGCGAAGGAGACCGAGGACGTCGCAGGAGACGGTACCACCACGGCCACCATCCTTGCCCATGGGCTCATCTCCGAGGGGATGAGGAACATCACCGCTGGCGCCAACCCGATGCAGCTCAAGCGCGGCCTGGAGAAGGCGGTCGAGGTTGTGGTTGAAGAGCTCGCCAAGGCCAGTAAGGAGCTTAAGACGAAGGAGGAGATGGCCCGCGTGGCCACGAACTCCGCCCATGATGAGGAGATCGGGAAGATCATTGCCGACACCATGGACAAAGCCGGCAAGAACGGCGTGATCACCGTTGAAGAATCCGACACGATCGAGACCTACTACGAGATTGTCGAGGGAATGCAGTTCGATCGTGGGTACCTCAGCCCGTACTTCGTCACCAGCGCAGAGAAGATGGAGGCAGAGCTTAAGGACCCCTACATCTTGATTACAGACCAAGAGATGAAGAAGGCTCGCGATCTGGTGCCGATTCTGGAGAGGATCGCACAGTCGGGCAAACCTCTTCTCATCATCGCTGAAGACGTCGAGGGCGAGGCGCTCACTACGCTCGTCATCAATAAGCTGCGCGGAACGCTTCAAACCGTGGCCGTCAAGGCTCCCGGCTTCGGCGACCGCCGCAAGTCCATGCTGGAGGACATTGCGATCCTCACGGGCGGCCAAGTGCTCGCAGAGGATGCGGGTCTTAAAGTGGAGAGCGCGACTCTAGATATGCTCGGCCGAGCGGAGCGCATCGTCGTCACCGATGACGACACCACGATTATCAGTGGCAGGGGCGAGAAGAAGAAGATCGAGGGTCGTGTCGAGCAGATCAAGAAACAGATGGAGAACACCGACTCCGACTACGACCGAGAGAAATTGCAAGAGCGGATGGCCAAGTTGGCTGGTGGGGTGGCTATCATCAAGGTCGGTGCGGCTACAGAGGCCGAGCTCGAGGAGAAGAAGCACCGCATGGAAGACGCCCTGGAAGCCACCAAGGCCGCTGTGGAAGAGGGAATCCTCCCCGGCGGTGAAGTGGCGTTTCTCAATGCCACCAAAGCCTTGGAGAAGCTCAAGTTGGATGAAGATCAGCAGATCGGCGTCCGGTTGCTCAAGAAGGCGCTCGAGGCTCCCTTGCGGCAGCTAGCGGAGAACGCCGGCTATGAGGGGAGCATCGTCGTTGAGAAGGTCAAGTCCCTCGAAAAGGGCATGGGGTTCGACGTGGTCGCGGAAGAGTACGTCGACATGGTGAAGGCGGGGATCATCGACCCAACGAAGGTACTTAAGGCTGCGGTGCTCAACGCCGTAAGCGTAGCGGGCATGATCCTCACCAGTGGGGCGTGCGTTGCCATCAAGGAGATCGGCGAAGAGAAGGCGATGCCAGCTCCACCACCAGACATGTACTGAAATTTAAAGACACGAGGGCGTGAGAGGCTCCCTCTGCGGCGCTATAATCCAAGCGTCGCAGAGGGAGCCTTCCATTTATGGTCAGTCCTAAAGTTGGCTTAGCTCTTGGAGGGGGCGGAGCCCGAGGGTACGCTCATCTAGGTGTCATCCGCATGCTCCGGCAGCATGACATTCCCATTGACGTGATCGCCGGTACCAGCATGGGAGCGGTGATCGGTGGAGCCTATGCCTGCGGTGTGGATCTGATGAAGCTGGAGCGCATCCTCAAGACGCTGGATCTCAATCGCATGCTCCGCTTCCCCAAGAGCTCGCTTCGGGGTCTCGTGGGGAACACGGCTTCTGAATATCTGTTCAAGCGTCGCGATTGGCGCAAGCAGGATCAGGAAGGCACTCGAGCTGTCATTGAGTTCTTCAATGTGTTCACTCAGCATAGATCTTTCTCGGAGCTTTCGACCTGCTTCGCTGTGGTGGCGGTGGACATCGACACCGGCGAAGAGATCGTGCTTCGCGAGGGGCCCGTCTCTCGCGCTGTGGCTGCTGGGGTCACCATCCCGGGGATCCACTACCCGGTGGAGCATCAGGGGCGCTATCTCATAGATGGGGGGCTCATCAACCGGGTGCCTGCCGACGTGGCCTTCTCCCTGGGAGCGGACGTCGTGATCGCCGTGAACGTGAGTTCTGGGCTCACGTCGGGTGGGGTGACGAGTGTGGAGGTGCTGATCCAGGCGGAGTCCATTGTGCTTAGGGAGATGACGCAGTTGCGGCTCAAGCTGCTCAGGCAACGTGTGGGCGATCGGCTTCTGCTGATCGAGCCCCCCGTTGAACACATCAAGACCCTCTCTTTGGACAAAGTCGACCCTCCCATCCGTGCGGGCGAGGAGGAGACCTCGCGCCGCATGGATGAGATCCGCGCGCTGATCACGCGTTACAGTCGCTAAGTCTTCTTGCGTGAGTTTTCTGCTCTGGGTGTTCCGTTGATCAGAGTTCCGCTTTTGTCCTTCCCGTTGCGGATCACACCGTCATTGGAAGCCCAGATGCCATCGGAATCAGACGCGGTGGGGTCGGTTCTCTCCATGCTGGCGCGAGGTACCTGCCCTTGGGCATCGCTGCCCGCGGGCCACTCGCCTCCATTGCCATTGGCCGTGTCCACAATGACGCCGTTCGGGTCTTTGAGCACGAGGGTCTCGCCGCCGTTTCTGAGTGATCCTGTGTAGATGAGATCGGCTGCCATATCGCTCACGGTCTCATCATCCGTGCGCTCAAGCAGGTAGAGCCCTCGCGCAGTGATGACACTGTTACGGATCTCTTTGGTGTCTTCCTGCACGGCTCCAAAGCTAATGAGGACATCGCCATCGCTCCAGCTGAGCGTCCAGCCCTTGAGGTCTATGTCTCGACTGGAATTGCTTCTTAGCTCGATCCACTCGTCGGTGGAGCTGGCGGATGTGCCGCTCCAGGCGATCTCATTAATGACGATCTGAGGGACCCCAGGAGGCTGAGCTGTGCTCACGATTCCTCCGCTAGGCCAGGCGACTAGGAAAGCCAGAAGACAGGTTGCTGCGACGAAGTGCGACTTCATGGTAGACCTCCTCTAAGAGTTACTAGTATATGTGTTACGAGTATGATGATCTTTTATGTAGCATGTATTATAACACATCGCGAATAAAAGTCAAGAGGTGCACGGGGAAGTATCCTGGACGTGGCTTTCTGGAAGACGTATACTGCAAAGGAGCCGCACTTCTAGCGACTTGCAACACTATATCACCAAGGAGGTACTAGATGAAGATCTTCACCCAGTCAGGACGTTTCTGGATACTTGCAGCATTTCTCATTGGATGTGGAGCTTGGATTGGGCTCCTCAGCTCATCAGCAGGGAGCGCGCAGAGCGGGAGTTCTCTGCTCATTCAGGCTGTGGCCAGCTCGCGGACAGCTGGTCCGGGGAGCACCGATATCGCTTCCATCTACGTAACTGTCCAGTCGAGTGCAGGTTTGATGGATGGGCTCACAGATGCGAGCTTCTCCGTCTTTGCGGAGCAGATCCCGGCGCAAGGCTGTCTCGTCAACCTTGTTCAAGTGCGAACCGGACGCCTTGGCGTCTACCGTCTGGACATCGTTCCGGGCGTCTCTGGCTGCTTCTGGAGACTCGGTGACTATGTGCTCTCGGTCAGTGTGAGATCGGGATCGCAGAGCGGCGCTGCACTGGTGATCATGACGCTGCAATGACGCCCGCGCAGCCCCAGCATCTGGTCATCTTCGTCGATTTCGACGGTACTGCAGCCGAAGAGATCGCTTCCAATCGCTTGTTGGAGCGTTTCGCCGAGGGTGACTGGCGCGAGTGGGATCAGCAGTTCGATGAAGGGAAGATCTCTTTCAAAGACTGCGTCCTGGAGCAGTTCTCCATGCTGGCGGGCACCCGAGAGGAGATGAGCGAGTTCTCTCGCCGCGAGCTGCGACTGCGAGCAGGGTTTCATGAGTTCGTTCAGTACTGCCGAGCACGAGATTACGAGATTCACATCCTCAGTGAAGCTCTGGATTTCATGATCCATGCCATTCTAGAGCGTGAAGGACTTGGCAATCTACCTGTCTATTGTGACCGAGCCGTCTTCAACAGCAATCGTCTGGTGAGAGTAGAGCTGCCCCACTTCTGCGAAGACTGTCATTGCAAAGCGGGCAACTGCAAGGGAGGTCATGTGGAAAAGCTTCGCGATCGCTACGATTTCATAGTGTATATCGGCGACGGCTCCAACGATCTCTGTCCGGCGAAAAAGCGGATCTCGTCTTCGCCCGCCGCCGACTGGCAGAGTTCTGCAAAGCGCAGGGCATCGAGTACTATCCGTTTGAGGATTTTCATCTAGAGACAGTCTCATAAATACCCCTCAAGGAGGAGAACCATGCGACCGGAGCGCAAAAGCCCGAATCTCGAACATTTATGAGACCGCTTCTAGTCAATCGCACACTAATGGATTTGGGCCTGTAGCTACGAGACTGATATCGGGAAGCCCTGCTTGAGCAGGTATGTGCTCTTGGGGTGGTGAAGCGTGGCTATTCACTATGACTCACATCTTAAAGAACGTCTCAAGGAGCGTAACATTCCCGAGTCTTGGCCGAGGGAAATCATCGAGAAATCTACCGAGCGGTATCAGGACACCGCTACCGGCATGTATGTCGCAATCGACAAAAGATGGTATAAAGAAGAGGAGCGAGAGATGGCCGTCAGCTATGTGACGCAAGGCTCAGACCAGAAGGCGATCACAATTCACCCAATCGGTCATAACCAGAAGCAAAACAGGATTGA
>MFGX01000089.1:7940-8053 GCA_001778455.1 Candidatus Fraserbacteria bacterium RBG_16_55_9
CTCGGAAGGGGAAGAAGATCACTTTGAAGAGCCTATCCCCGGTGTACACGTCGAATATGACAATGCCGGCAATGTTATTGGCGTCGAGATCCTTGGTGCTTCTAAAGTGCTCA
>MFGX01000089.1:8231-8945 GCA_001778455.1 Candidatus Fraserbacteria bacterium RBG_16_55_9
CTCGAAGTCGACTAGGCTGTATTTACCGAGCAGCAGTTCCACCAACTCGTCCGGCGTCAGATCATGCTCCTTGGCCTGCAATCGCAGAGACTCTGATGTTCCTTCTTCAATCCAAATCTTCATTGTTCATACCTCCTTTCGCTTCTAAATTTCGTGTTACCTAAGGAGTATAGTCGTGAACTGGAGGGTACCCGTGACAGCTATGAGGGAATTTGAGGGGCAATGCAGAACTCTGGTAGAATGAAGGTACGAATAGAAGAATCCAGACGTTGATCGGTGGAAGTGTGGACTTCTTCATGGGCCTCAGATATGTTGAAGAACACCCACAGGACGATTGGTAGAAGAGCCTTTTCATGTTGGCTGGCACAACAGGGTATTGGGGAATTGCTCGGATTCTTTATTTCCGGTGAGAGTTGATGGCAATCAGCGAGACCGCCATTAAATTACTGTGGGGTAGATCGCAAGGTAGGTGTGCTATCTGCAGGATTGAACTATCCCAAGATAAACAGACAGCTCCCGGGTCCTACCCCTTCGGCCACCAAGCGCATATCGTTGGTAAAGCCCAAAATGCTGCTAGAGGGAATAGTAATCTTTCCCCAGAGGAGCGGGATACGTATCCCAATCTTATTCTTCTATGTCCAACTCATCATGTGATGATCGACCAAAACACGGAAGATTATCCGATTGAGAGGCTTCATCTGATCAAAGCCCAAC
>MFGX01000089.1:9039-10065 GCA_001778455.1 Candidatus Fraserbacteria bacterium RBG_16_55_9
GGCGGTTCTCAATTGCAGATTTGCGGATTGGGATAAGTGGATAGCTCGTGCCTTGAACCAACATTGGGACTTAGTAGCCCCTGATACTTGAGCACAAACCCCGAGCCACAGAAAATTGTTATAGTAGTGGTTTGACGTCGTCACCACACCATTCGGCTTGCCTGCTTAGAGGGCTATAGTCTAGACTCGGAGCTACTATGGTCAGTTGTGGAGAGACAGGTCTGTGGCGAGCGTTCTGGTTGATACTACTCTTGTCCTGGTGTTTACCTCTTGTGAGTTGCACACAGCAGAATCGGCAAGCGAAAGATTCGTCGGTCACTGAGGTCACGCCACCTTTAGGTTGGGATGCCCGCACAAAAGGGATGGCAATTAAAAATGCAATAGATGGAGTCTTAAGGTCTCGCGGATATGCTGCTCTCGGTAGCCCACTTGAAGATGCAAGCGGAGCCCTGTATACCGAAGGTACCCTCGGCTTGGGGTTGCTAGTTTCTAAGCAGAGCGGTGAGATTTCGGGCTCCTGGGATGCTCTATTTTCGGCACCCCCAGACCTCGTGTATGATGTGTTCGTTGCAGCCTGGAGTGTATTCTCCTCCAGCAGTCAGAAATTTAAGGATGCTCTTAGAATCTGCCTTAATACGGGAGAATCCAAGACCTTTACAGAAGAGATGTTCGTTGCCGAATTGAATTGTCGCATACGGACAGGGATTCTGGAAATCTTTTTCAGGAAAAGGTCACTCAGCAACTGATCTCGATTGTTTGCCCTTGCCGTACTACAATTTTAGCGATAGAGAAGTATAATTTAGGAAAGTGTTTGACTCTTCTGTTCTAGCATACCCTCCTGGAGAGTATCGTCAGTTTCTACGAGGATCTATCGCGCAATAAGTGCTAACAGCCACAGCGCCCAGCCAGCACTATTGTAGATGATTGCCCTAGTTCTGTATCCGCTCCGATAGCCTTCCAAGTAACCCTTGACATACTCCTCCGATTGGTCATCGAGCATTGTTTGGATCTCAACTGGCAAACTTG
>MFGX01000089.1:10082-11379 GCA_001778455.1 Candidatus Fraserbacteria bacterium RBG_16_55_9
ATGATCGCGCCCGCCCCAAACAGTACACCCCAAAGCACCTTCGCGGGGGATACATAAGATTCACCGAATGTTCTGCCGTCGACGAGACCTTGGGCGTAGTCTCTGCTCGTTTGTGGCTCTGCCTGAGCATATACTGCAAAACCCGAAAGCGCTACAGCAATTGTAATTAACAGTATTCTAGCCATAACCACCCTCCTCACTCTTCCGGGTTTACGGTTCCAGAAATTCGATCTCGGTGATTGAGACAACCACTTTTGAAACGTAGTTTGGGTCATAGTTCCACTTTCGGCAAGGTCCATAGAATTCCACACAACTGGGTTCGATGGTAAGTTGGAACAGTTCAGTCTCGCCAGCGTTCCAGCTATCGCGGATCTTTCCAGTTCTGTCGCTCTCCGTTGTTTTCAGATACCACTGCTCTGTTGCTTGCAGTTGTCCAAGATCGTTCCACATCTCATAGGTGCCAGAAACCCTGGAAATATCATTTGTTCCATCGTTAATCATCTGACCCTTGAGCCGCAATAAATAGGGCTTCTCCCCTATACACTCAAATGGTGTGCCGCCTCGATTCGACAGAGAGCAATCAGTCCTATCCCAAATCAAGTGCTGAAATGAAGCATGAGGCTCTGCCACCCGCCCGTTGTACTTCGGGCCATACTCTAGCTGAGGATACAAATTCAGTGGAGCCAATGAATCAGTCCTGAATAGATCGCATCCTGACAAGAGCATGACTACAACTACAGCCACAACCGAAATCCTAGACATGCGGATTCCTCCTTCGTGCTTATGCACCCACAGAGAATACTATCGGATCTTTTTTCAGATAGGCAAAAGGAGGATACGAGCATCGATGTCCACTGTTACCCGGGTGAGGTCCGTTATTTCGTTATTGGCGGACCCGGGCCAAGACCCCCCCTGCTCGAAAACCCGCACCCGCTCGTAAAAGAACTGCAGCTCCAAATGAACAAACGATCAGCTTTATTGCCTAGACGGGCTGGAATGTAAGAATCACTTCATCTTCGCAGGGCGCAAGCATATACTAGAACCTTATGGGGGAGGCTAGGTGACCCAGCAAGTCATCTTACTTGCCACGGCTGAACGTCTTAGCTTGGCTGTGCAACACGGATAAGGAAGGGAGGTTCTGTGGAGCGATTTGCGATGGGACTGCTAATTGGACTCGGATCGATCCTCGCTGGCATCCAAATTCTGGCCTTCGGGCAAATCCTCTTGGTTCTGAGGGAGATCGCTCTAAACACTCGTTCTTTGTTCACCATAGCCCAAAAGCATGAAGAAGGAGGTA
>MFGX01000090.1:0-1774 GCA_001778455.1 Candidatus Fraserbacteria bacterium RBG_16_55_9
CTCTACATCAGCCGAAATTATCTAACTCTCCATCATCCAAAGGAGTGACAGCTGTGCAATTCTCGTCCCAAGAGCAGGAAACGCTATGGAAACGCCCCTTACAAGAAAAACTCGCTTACGGCAAACAAACCATCCAACAGATCCTGCAGAAATCCAAGCACCCTGTCGTTCTATACACGGGGGGCAAAGACTCTACCGTGCTAATGTGGCTTGTGCGCCAAGCAAGCTCACAATCAATTCCGGCTCTCCTGATCGACCATGGGCTCCATTTCCCCGAGACCTGGGCGCTCATCGATCGCGTCCGGGAAGAGTGGAACTTGAATCTATTGGTTGCACGCAACGAAGACGTGCTCGTTCATGCTGCCAAGCTGGGTGCACCCGTTCGTGTGCGAGGCCTCAGTGAAGAGAACCAGCGTGAAGTGCGTGAAGTCTTGGGTTATCAGGAAGAAACATTCCCGTACACCCTGGACACCCAAGTGGGCAATCATCTCTTAAAGACCGTTGCGCTCAAGCAAGCCATCCATACCCATCAGTTCGATCATGTCTTCGTCGGCATTCGCTGGGATGAGCATCCGGCACGCGCCACAGAGCAACTGATCTCCGTGAGGAAAGATCCGCCCCACACGCGCGTCCACCCCATCTTGCCCTTAACGGAACAAGACATTTGGACTGTGATGTTGCAGCAGAACTTGCCCACGCATCCACTCTATGCCAAAGGATACAGGTCTCTCGACTCCATTGAGGGGGCCAAGACGGATGATCAACCAGCCTGGGAGCAAGAGCTGGGAGTTGGGGAGCGGGCCGGGCGTGAACAGGACAAAGAAGGCGTGATGGAGCGCTTGCGTGCACTGGGCTATATGTAGAGAAGCAGATTATGAATCTCATTGATAAGATTCGCATGAGAAAAGCCACGATTGCTGTTGTCGGCTTGGGATATGTCGGATTGCCACTGGCCGTAGAGAAAGCCAAAGCGGGATTCTCTGTCGTGGGTATCGAGCGGAATGCCGAGCGTGTCAAGAAGGTCAATGCGGGTGAGAACTACATCCCGGATGTGCTCGACCTGGCTTTGCAGGAGGTGGCAGGAGCGGGAAAGCTTAGAGCCACTCAAGCCTTTGACGCCATTAAAGATGTGGATGTGATCACGATCTGCGTTCCCACTCCGCTGGACAAGAACAAGAACCCGGATACCAGCTACATCGAGTACGTCGTCAATCAGTCACTACCGTATTTGAAAGAGCAGCAACTCATGGTGCTCGAGAGCACGACCTATCCGGGCACTACCGAAGAGATCATCCTACCGAGTGTGCAAAGCCGCGGTTTCAAGGTCGGCGAGAATTTTTTTGTGGCCTTTTCCCCTGAGCGAGTCGATCCGGGAAACCGAAAGTTCCAAGTGAAGAATACGCCGAAAGTCGTGGGTGGCGTTACCCCTCGCTGCACGGAGATCGCCAAAGCTCTCTATGAGACTGTGATAGACGGAGAAGTGCACGCGGTCTCCTCCCCACGCGTGGCAGAGATGGCGAAGATCCTGGAGAACATTTTCCGCATCGTCAACGTATCTCTTGTGAACGAGCTGGCGATGCTCTGTGACCGAATGGGAATTGACATCTGGGAAGTGATCGAGGCTGCTAAAACGACACCCTTCGGCTTCATGGCCTTCTACCCCGGACCTGGAATGGGCGGACACTGCATCCCGATTGACCCATTCTATCTGGCTTGGAAGGCTCTCGAGTATGATTTTGCCACGCGCTTCGTGGAACTCGCCGGGGAGATCAAC
>MFGX01000090.1:1811-3903 GCA_001778455.1 Candidatus Fraserbacteria bacterium RBG_16_55_9
AGAATCTCAATACGCATAAGAAGTGCCTCAACGGAGCTCGAGTCCTGCTGCTCGGTTTGGCGTACAAGAAAGATGTGGACGATCTGCGGGAGTCGCCTGCTCTCAAAGTTGCGCAGACACTCTTGAAATGGGACGTACAACTTTCCTATCACGATCCCTTTATCCCTCACTGTGAAATCGCGGGCGTGCCCTATCAATCTCTCTCACTCGATGCCAAGACCCTTCGCAAGTTGGATTTGGTCATCCTCACCACAGATCATTCCAATGTCGATTATCCAACAGTCGTTAAGAATGCCCCGCTCATCTACGACACGCGCAATGCACTCAAGAGTTTTCATGAACCCCACATCTTCAGGCTGGGGGCTCCTAATCGGTCATGAGCATAGAGGGATTGGCCGTAGTCGGTGTAGGTAATTGGGGTAAGAACCTTCTGAGGAGTTTCTGCTCGCTCTTAGGGGAGGATCGAGTCATCGCTTGTGATACGGATCCAAAACGACTTCAAGAGCTTCGCTCACACTACTCAAGCGTGCGGATGACCTCGGACCTCACAGCCATCCTGAATGAACCTCAAGTTGAGGCCGTTGTCATTGCGACGCCAGCCGCTACACATTTCACACTCGCTCGTGAAGCTCTCCTCGCTGGGAAACATGCGTTTGTCGAAAAGCCCATTGCGTTGCGGAGCAGCGAAGCTCAAGAACTTATCAATCTGGCAAGACAGAATCGATGCCTACTCATGGTCGATCACTTGTTGGAATACCACCCTGCGGTAGAGAGGCTGCGGCAATTGATCGATGACGGAGAGCTGGGAAAGATTCTCTATCTCTATAGCCAACGACTCAACTTTGGCATCGTCCGCACCGAGGAGAACGCACTATGGAGCCTTGGGGTTCACGACATTTCTGTGATGCTCTACCTCTTAGGTGAGGCTCCACAATCCGTGCGAGCGCAGGGAGCCTGCTATCTTCAAGGCAAGATTGAAGACCTCGCCCTGGTAACGCTCGAATTCTCCAAACACATCCGGGCGCATATCCACTTGAGTTGGTTGGATCCACAGAAAGTGCGTAAGCTGACCATCATCGCCAGCCGGAAAATGGCCATCTTCGATGAAGCAGCTCCGGAGAAACTCATCTTGCTAAACAAGCATGTACGCAAAGAGGGCGGACGCTTCTCCCTACAAGATGAGGGGGCGACCCCGATCGCCCTAGAGGACCAAGAGCCTTTGCAAGCAGCTTGCCAGCACTTTCTCACTTGCATGGAGAAAGCGGAACCCCCTCGCAGTGATGGGCGTGATGGTCTCCGCGTGCTACAGGTGCTGGAAGCTGCGCAGCGCTCCCTCACCCGAGATGGAGAATCGGTATCTCTGGCGGAGGTGGGGTAGATCATGAGCAACGGAGGGTACTATGTCCACCCGTCTTCGTATCTGGATGCGAATGTGGTGATTGGGGAAGGCACAAAGATCTGGCACTTCTGCCATGTGATGAGTGGCGCACGAATCGGTCAACGCTGCACGATCGGACAGAATGCCTTCATTGGCCGAAATGTAATTCTGGGCAACGGGTGCAAGATTCAGAATAATGTCTCCCTCTATGAAGGTGTGACGCTGGAAGACGAAGTATTCTGCGGTCCATCGATGGTCTTCACCAACGACATCAATCCACGCTCAGCCTTTCCAAAGGGTCCGGAGGGTTTTGTGAAGACACGGGTGAAACGAGGTTGTTCCATTGGGGCCAACGCCACCATCGTATGTGGAATCACGCTGGGGGAACATTCGTTCGTCGGGGCTGGCGCTGTTGTAACCCGAGAGGTGCCCGCGTATGCTCTCGTATATGGCAACCCTGCGAAGCTTCACGGCTGGGTTTGCATATGCGGAGCAAGGCTGCGGTTTGAAGGCCCTCAGTCAGAGTGTGGTCAGTGTAGCCGCTCGTATCAGAAACAAAGCGAAGAGAGAATCACTCTGATATGAAAATACCCATTCTCGACCTCAAGAGACAGTACCAGTCCATCAAGCAAGAGATTGATCACGCGATCACACGCGTCATTGAATCCGGCCAATTCATCTTGGGCCCAGAAGTTGAAACCTTTGAGAGCGAGA
>MFGX01000090.1:3974-5729 GCA_001778455.1 Candidatus Fraserbacteria bacterium RBG_16_55_9
CCGGTGATCGAGTGATGATTCCCAGCTTCACGTTCTTTGCTACCGCTGGGACTGTAGAGAACGTAGGAGCCACTCCCGTCTTCACAGATATCGACCCCAAGACTCTCAATCTCGACCCACAACACGCAGGCAAGCTGCTGGGAGCTGACCAGCAGCTCCAAGAGAAAGCCAAGGCGATTATCCCAGTTCACTTATACGGACAGCCCGCTGACATGGATGCCATCATGGAGCTGGCTCGCCGGTTCGATCTCACGGTGATCGAAGATGCAGCTCAGGTATTGGGAGCAGAGTACAAGAGCCAGAAAGCCGGCACGATCGGGCACTTGGGTTGTTTCAGCTTCTTTCCCACAAAGAATTTGGGGGCCTTTGGCGACGGTGGCCTGGTCGTTACAAACGACGATAGCCTTGCGGATCGAGTCCGGCTACTGCGCGTTCACGGCTCTCGCCCCAAATACCATCATCATCTTGTGGGCACAAATTCCCGCCTCGATGCTTTACAGGCGGCCATCTTGCGAGCCAAACTAACACATCTCAACGACTGGACAGGTGCTCGCCAAGAACACGCCGCGCACTATGATGAGCGTCTGTCGAATGTCGAGGGGATTACTCTACCCCATCGGTCTTACGATCGAACTCACATCTTCCATCAATACACGATCCGGGTAGCTGGCGGCTGCCGTGATGCTCTTCAGAGGTTCTTGAAAGAGAGAGGCATCGGCACGGAAGTATATTACCCGCTGCCGCTGCACTTACAGCCCTGCTTCCGGCATTTGGACTATAATGAAGGGAGCTTACCAGAGTCTGAGCGCGCCAGTCGCGAGGTGCTTTCTTTGCCCATCTTCCCGGAGTTGCTGCCTCAGGAGAGGGGCTATATCATCAAGACAATCGAAGAATTCTTTACGGAAAGCGGGATCTGAACATGGCCAGAGGGAGATGATCGCGAGAGATGCCCAATCGGGCTCGGGATTGGCTGAACCAAGCCTTAAGAGACTTGGAACAAGCAGAAGACTCCAGGCGGGCCGGACGGCATGAGTGGGCCTGTTTCGCAGCCCAGCAAGCAGCAGAGAAGGGAGCGCCTTTCGAGCACTATGGCCCTCTACAAAGTGAAGAGGCGATTCGGTATGCCCGTGAGATCTTTGAGTTCTCCCGTGCTCAAATGGCCTGACGCCCAGACGGTAGACCGGGCGGTGCGCCGCTGGGCGAGGGATATCATCCAGCAGAGGTCGGAGATCATCCGACTCGGCTATTTTGGCTCTTACGCCCGCGGAGATGCGGGGGTGGGCAGCGATCTGGATCTGATCATTCTCGTGGAGAAGGCTGAAGCCCCTTTTGAGAGACGGGCAACGCTGTGGGACGTGACCGAGTTGCCTGTTCCTGCTGAGGTGCTGGTGTATACGAGAGAAGAGTGGCAAGCCCTCAAGAGTCAGGGGAAATTCTATCACACTGTCATGCAAGAAGCTGTTTGGGTATATGAAGCTCCTTGACATTGTGGGCGCCCGGCCGCAGTTCATCAAGCTAGGCCCCATCCTAAGGTCCATCGAACTGCACAATCGCACCCATCCAGATCGCACGATTACGGAAACTCTCGTTCACACGGGACAACACTATGATTACGAGATGTCTCAAGTCTTCTTTGAAGAGTTGGATCTGAAGAACCCCGATTATCATCTGGGTGTGGGCTCAGGCACTCATGCATATCAGACGGGCGAAATGCTGAAGCGAATCGAAGAAGTGCTTGCAAGTGAAAAACCCGAT
>MFGX01000090.1:5773-6712 GCA_001778455.1 Candidatus Fraserbacteria bacterium RBG_16_55_9
TCTGGCAGCAGTCAAACTGCACACCCCGGTGGCGCATGTCGAGGCCGGACTGCGCAGCTTCAACAAGAAGATGCCAGAAGAGATCAATCGGGTACTCGCAGATCACGTTTCAGATCTCCTCTTTTGTCCCACAGAGACAGCAGTGAAGAACCTTAAGCGGGAAGGCACTACGCGTGGAGTTCATTTGGTGGGCGATGTGATGTACGATTCCACGCTTTACAACGTGCGGCTTGCCGAACAGCGTTCCAAGGTTTTGGAGCGGTTGAAACTCAAACCCAAGAGCTATGCCCTAGCGACTGTGCATCGGGCCGAGAACACGGATGATTCAGAACGATTAGACTCGATATTTCAGGCCCTCCATCAGATTGCCTCTGGTGGGCTGCCGGTCATCGTACCTTTGCATCCTCGGACGCGTAAGCAGTTGGGATCTTTGAGATCGTCTTTTGATAAGCTTCAGATGATCGACTCTGTTCCGTACCTAGACATGTTGCTCTTGGAGAATCAAGCCCGCATCATCTTGACAGACTCGGGTGGAGTACAGAAAGAAGCGTTCTTCTTCCAGATACCGTGCGTGACGCTTAGAGATGAGACGGAGTGGGTGGAGACGGTGGAAACAGGGTGGAATGTGCTGGCAGGGTGTGAACCTGAGCGGATTTTGCAGGCTGTGCGAGAGGCTCGGACGGGCTCGGAGTGTGAAGCCCCCTACGGCAACGGCCGGGCAGCGGAGCGGATCGTCGAGAACATCACCGGTACGGCAATGAGGGGCTCGGCTTGACAAATAGGGATGCGCTAGCTTTCTTCTGGTGTGAGGAGCGTCTTACACTCTAGCTCTTGCATAATTGATCTGAGCGGCTTGGGAAGTGATCGGGGTCATCGCTCAGAGGGAAGACGAGGAGGTAGATCATGATCGATAGAAAAGAGACGCTGATTCGCGAACTG
>MFGX01000090.1:6735-7202 GCA_001778455.1 Candidatus Fraserbacteria bacterium RBG_16_55_9
CCAGGAGGTTCTCGATTTTGTCCGCTTTCTGAAGCTCAAAGCGACCGAAGAAAGTCCAGAAACTGCTCTCCTCAGTGAATCCAGTCTACGAAAGGACTGGCTAAGGCCGGAGGAAGATGAGGCATGGCAGAATTTATGAAAGGGGACATTGTTGTGGTCCCGTTCCCTTTCTCGAATCTTGCTCAAGCTAAGCGGCGTCCTGCCCTAGTTCTGTCTGAACTGGTAGGGGATGATCGGATTCTTTGCCAGATCACCAGTCGGTCGGTTAGGGACCAATATGCCATCCAGCTTAGTGACGGGGACTTCATGGAGGGCGGTTTGTGGGTGGAGACGGTGGAGGCAGGTTGGAACGTACTAGCGGGTTGGGAGTCTAGGCGTATCTTGGAATCGGCGAGAATCATGCGACTGAAATCTGACAGCGAGACCTCTTATGGGGATGGCCGGGCAGCGGAGCGGATCGTGGGATC
>MFGX01000090.1:7225-7369 GCA_001778455.1 Candidatus Fraserbacteria bacterium RBG_16_55_9
GCTATGATTGTGCTACAACCAAGATCAGCAAGGAAGGAGGGCTGGCATGACCCAGGAGCAAGAGCAGCTTATCTTAGACAGAGTGCGCAA
Organism: Candidatus Fraserbacteria bacterium RBG_16_55_9; assembly: GCA_001778455.1. Taxonomy (GTDB): domain Bacteria; phylum Bipolaricaulota; class Bipolaricaulia; order RBG-16-55-9; family RBG-16-55-9; genus RBG-16-55-9. The sequence continues at coordinate 7,316 of MFGX01000090.1, forward strand.
GCTCTCTCCGGAGCGCCTTCGAGAGGTGCTTGATTTCATCGAGTTCTTGCAACA
>MFGX01000091.1:0-160 GCA_001778455.1 Candidatus Fraserbacteria bacterium RBG_16_55_9
AAGATGGAGCGCCGACAGAAGCAGGCGGTGCATCACGTTGTAGATCAGGTTGCTGAAGCCGTGGCAACGCTGCTGCGCCAAAGGCGCAATGGGAATTTGGATGTGGATCGCCTCTTGAATCTGGTCTTGAGGCAAACGGGTGCAGAGTTCGGAGAAATCT
>MFGX01000091.1:333-574 GCA_001778455.1 Candidatus Fraserbacteria bacterium RBG_16_55_9
AAGAGGGCTCAGCTCAAGGGTATTCGATTCTTTGCCTGCATCCCTCTCAAAGTCGGGAACATCGTTATCGGCACGATCCATGTCGGTAGCATGCATCCGACGCTGCCCCCAGAGGGTCCAAGCCTGGATCGAAGACAACCCAAATGGAGGTGAGAGATGGTTGGTAAACGTGTAGTCATCGCTGGAGCGCTGGGCGAGGATGCCCACGTGGCCGGGGTTGCTAGCTTTCTTAGACTCGCCG
>MFGX01000091.1:654-2056 GCA_001778455.1 Candidatus Fraserbacteria bacterium RBG_16_55_9
CAGCTATCGTCTCACACCCGAAACGGGCGAGGCGCTCCTAAAACAATTCGTTCAGGCCGTGAAAGGCGCTGGCTTAACCAGTCGACGCTATGTGTTCGGTGGAACACCCCCGATAGCCGAACGCGCTAAGGCTCTGAGATTCTTCGAACGATGCTTCTCCGGACAGGAGACACTGGATGAAGTGATTGCCTATCTCCGTGGGAAATTGTTTGAGGGAGCTAAGGCGGAGGATTATCCGCAAACCTTTGTTGAGAGGCTGAATTGGAAGGCGCCCTCTCCGTTGATTCGACACCACTTCGGGCGCCCCACACTTAAAGAGACTGAAGAGGGCATCCGGAAGATCGCGGAAGCGATGGCCATCGACGTCATTTCGCTAGGCATCGATCAAGATGCACAAGAGATTTCTTCCATCCTGAAAGGCAAGACCAGCGGCGCAAGGGAGCTGGCGGTGTTCCCGTCCGTTCGGCGAAAGATTATCGAAGACTTTATGAAGCCAGCCGCTGTGGCAACTTTCCGCTGATGCGAGTTTACTCCGGTACTGACGATCACCTGAAACTGGCCCAGCTCTACATCGACCCGAGGTGTCGACTCTCTCATCAAGCTGGCCAGCATCATCCATCAAACGGACTACTGGCGACGCGGTAGAACCTTGGACAAGTTGGGAGTTGAGAATCTCAGCGTAAGCGAACTTACGAAGTACGTCACTGACGGCCAATTGCCATAACACCCTCAACGATTGAGGAGAGAAAGACCATGATTCCAGAGGTTCTTGAGTATGTGATCCCGGTCTCGATTATCATGGCATCACTGCTGATCGGTTTTCTGACTCGCTCGCTGGTACTCAAATTACTTTCGAGCTGGGCAAGTCGCACCCGCTGGAAATTCGATGATCTATTGATCGAATCGATTCGCGGCCCCTATGTGCTCTGGTGGTTGATCTTGGGGCTCTACATCGCCCTCCTGCTTTTGAAGGCTACCGTAGCAGATGTCCCAGATCGGGCGCTATGGGAGCAAACGATCAACTTTGTCCACCCTCTGCTCTTGGCATTGCTGCTCCTCTCTATGACCCTAGCTGCAGCCAGCTTCCTGGGTAAAGCAATTCGTCAGTACACCAGCCAAATAGAGCCTTCCATTCCTGCACCAACCCTCCCACAAACGCTCGTCCGCCTGACGGTCCTCGTGATTGGTCTCTTAATGGTCTTAGGAGTGCTTGGCATTCCCATCACACCCATCCTCACGGCGCTTGGCATCGGTGGTTTGGCCGTGGCCTTGGCCCTACAAGACACGCTCACTAACTTGTTCGCCGGGTTTTATGTAACGATAGCCCGCCAGATCCGCGTGGGTCAGCGTGTTAAGATCGAGTCAGGGGAAGAAGGCTATGTCAGCGACATCGGCTGGCGTA
>MFGX01000091.1:2188-2428 GCA_001778455.1 Candidatus Fraserbacteria bacterium RBG_16_55_9
GGAGTCAGCTATGACTCGGACCCGGAGCACGTTGAGCGTGTCTTGAAAGAAGAGGGTCATAGAGCCATGAGCGAACTGACGGGTTTTGTCAAGGACTTTGACCCCATCGTGCGCTTGCAGGCGTTTGAAGATTCTTCGCTCAACTTCTTGCTCATCTTGCGAGTCGAGGATTTCGACGCCCAGTTTGGTGTGTGGGGCGAGTTGCACAAGCGGATCTTCCAGCGCTTCCGGCAAGAGGGT
>MFGX01000091.1:2448-6401 GCA_001778455.1 Candidatus Fraserbacteria bacterium RBG_16_55_9
CCGCACGGTGTATCTGAAAGAGCAATCTTCAGAGCACAAACAGAATATGGATGGAGATGAAGCAAGTGAGCTCACCCAACCGAAGAACAAGTGAAAGGCTCATCATCGTCGCCAATCGGCTGCCGGTGAGCCTGGAGAAGAAGGGTTCGAAACTTGGCTTTCGGCCCAGTACAGGAGGGCTCGCGACCGGCTTAGGCGCGTTTTATAAGAAGTATGAAGCTGTGTGGATCGGCTGGCCGGGAGACGTTCCTCGGAAGCGAAGGAAGGAAGTCGAAAATCGACTGATCTCCGAATTCCAGTGTTATCCCGTCTTCCTGCCTGTCAACTTGGCGAAGCCGTATTATGAGGGGTTTGCCAATAATACGCTGTGGCCCTTGTTCCATTCTTTTCCAGCCTATGCAGAGTATTCGACGTCGGAATGGGAGGCTTATCAAGAAGTCAATTCACGCTTTTGTGAACGCATCGCAAAGGTAGCGGATCCCAATGCTGTCATTTGGGTCCACGATTATCATCTGATGTTGTTGCCGAAATACATCAGAGAGCGTATGCCGGAGGCTAGCATTGGTTTTTTCTTACATATACCTTTCCCCTCCTATGATGTCCTTCGCGTGCTACCGTGGCATCGACAGATTCTTGAAAGCCTGCTGGACTCGGATCTCATCGGGTTCCACACGTATGATTATTCTCAGTCGTTCCTCCGGAGTGTAAGGCGCTCGCTTGGATACGATCACAACTTGGGCCAAATCGTGGTGGGTCAGCGCGTGGCGCAGGCAGACGTATTTCCCATGGGGATAGACTTCCGGAAGTTCTCCCGCGCCATTCACGACCCAGAAGTGAAAGTGCAGAAGAAAGAGATCAAGGCAAGAATCGCGAACCGTAAGCTCATCTTTTCGGTGTCCCGTTTAGATTACACCAAGGGCATTCTGCAAAGCCTTCGCGCCATTGAGGAGTTCTTTCAGCGATCTCCCCAGTGGCATGGCAAAGTGGTGTACGTCCTTGTGATCGTCCCATCCCGCGAGATTGTGGCACAGTATGCCCAGCAGAAGCGGGAGATTGATGAGCTTGTCGGAAGAATCAACAGTACATGGGGTACGTTGAAATGGATGCCCGTGCGATACCTGTACCGACATCTCGACTTCCATGAATTAGCGGCGCTTTATGCCGCTGCCGATGTGGCACTGATTATTCCTCTCCGAGATGGGATGAACCTCATCGCCAAGGAATACCTTGCCGCTCGACGTGATAAGAAAGGAGCTCTGATCTTGAGCGATACGGCCGGCGCAGCCAAGGAATTACGAGAGGCCCTGATCGTGAATCCGAATAGCAGGGAGGAGATCGCCGAAGCGTTGCGCCATGCGCTCAGTCTCTCTTCGCAAGAACAGATCCGGCGCAACAGTACCATGAGGGCCCGCCTGCAAAGCTATGACCTGAAGCGGTGGGTCGAGAGCTTTCTTCAGCGCTTGACGGAGTCTGTCAGCCTCTCGCAAGCGCTAGCCGTCCGGATGCTTGATTCCCTGACACAGAACAAGCTCATGGAAGATTACTCTAAGGCTTCTCGAAGGCTGATCCTCTTGGACTATGATGGCACACTGATCCCACTTATGGATGAACCTGAAAAAGCAAGACCCACGCAGCCACTTCGTAAGCTGCTCCAGAAGCTCTCTTCCACTTCCGGCAATGAAGTCATCCTTCTCAGTGGACGTGATAGGCAGACTCTGGTCACTTGGTTCGGAGATCTGAAACTGACTCTGGTGGCAGAGCATGGGGCCTGGATCAGGGAATCAAAGGCGAAGAGATGGAAGCTGACCACGAGTGCCGATGATCGATGGAAAAAGCAAATTAGGCCCATCCTGCAACTGTTCGTGGATCGGATACCTGGCTCCTGGCTCGAAGAGAAGGAACTCTCTCTCGCTTGGCACTATCGCAAAGCCGATGCCGAGACTGGCATGGATGCAGCAAAAGAACTGATTGATAACTTGACCAACCTCACCGCTAATCTGGATCTGCATGTGTTACCGGGAAACAAAGTCCTTGAGGTTAAGAGCACCCGCTTTAGCAAGGGTGCATTCTACTTGCGCAAGCTCGCCCCGACGCGCTGGGATTTTCTCTTGGCAATGGGTGATGACTGGACGGATGAAACGCTCTTTAGCGCTCTGCCGAAGGATTCTTATTCCATCCGCGTGGGCTTCGCCGCCTCCACGGCCAGATTCAATCTGAAATCCCCTGACGACGTATTCTTACTTCTTAAAGACCTAGCCGCGACGGAAATCGAGCGTTAGAACTCGTCTAACTATTTCTCGCTCTTGGCACCGTCATGAAGCGGGTGGTTCATTGCCCTTGGCCGTCTCTCGCAGCTTCAGTTTCATCTCCTCCGATTCGCGACGGAACATGCGGTACGTGGGATACGCTAACTCTATATCCTGCTCTTTGGCAAACGCCTGAAGGATTCCCCGCGAGATCCGATCCCGAACTTGACGCCGTTGGCGAGCCGGAGTCAGATAACGCAGTGCCAGCTCAACACCACTATCGCGGATCGTGACGAACACCATTGGCGTCAGATGGCCGTATTCGATTAAGTAGCTCTTGGCCATTTGATTGATTTGCACTCGTGCTGGGGCTTCAAATTCTCGGGTCTCGCGCTGAACAATGTCCAGCAGCAACTGCAATGCTTTTCCCCAGTTACTTTCAAACGTTATCAGGAGGGGGTATTCGTTCCACAGGTATTGAAATCCGCGGGTGTAATTGGTCAGCGTATGAGAAAAGATGTTGCCATTGGGAAGATCAACCACACGCCCTGTGCTCTGTGTGCCCTTGCCAGCACCCTCAGTGTGGATCTCCAACAACACGGTCTTTAACAACCGGATGTCAATCACATCACCGGCCACATTGCTGATCTCGATGCGGTCGCCTACCTCGTAGGGGCGACTGGTCACAATGTACAGCCAGCCAGCGAGGCTTAGCACGGGCTGCTGTAGCGCAAGAGCGAGGACTGCGCCCAATACACCCAAGCTGACGGCAAATTGGCCGAGGCTCTCTGACCAGATACCCAATAGCACGAGCACAGCCAAGACTGTCCCCGTGTAGTAGAGGAATTTGCGCGACTTGTAGCGCCAGAGGGGGACCTTCACAGCTCGATTGAGAACTTGTGCGCTTAGGAAGACGAAACCGTAGATGATGGCTACGCCTAGGACAGACCAAACGAGTTTCTGGGTGAGGGGATCCTCCCACCGTAATGCCAGAAAGCCTTGGCTAATCCTGTCTACACCCCAGCGTGTCATTTTCCCATCACTCCTCTCTGCTTCCCAATCCCATGGGGAAGCTTATCATAATCCCCACAGCAGATAGATAAAAAGCGGTGTGACGATCCAAAGCAGAAGGTTTAGTGGAGCGCCTACGCGGGTGAAATCCAAGAATCTATAGCCCCCAGGGCCATAGACCATCGTGTTCGTCTGATAGCCCACCGGAGTGGAAAAGCTGGTCGAGGCCGCAAACATGATGGCGAGAATGATTGCCTTCGGATCGAGTCCCAGCGTTTGAGCAGTAGCAACCCCCACTGGCACGAGCAAGACCACGGTAGCATTGTTGGAAATGAGTTCTGTCAGTACCATAGCGAAGAAATAGAAGATCCATAAGATGGCGATGGGCGGAACATAGTTGGCTGATTGGGCCGCCAAATCCGCCAAGAGATCAGCTCCTCCCGTCTTCTCCAAGGCGATGCCCAAAGGGATGACTCCAGCCAATAAGAAGATCACGTCCCATCGAATGGATTCGTGCAGCTCTGTGATCTTGAGACACCCTGTAAGCACCATCAGCACGCACCCCTCAATCGCTGTGACCAGAATGGGTTGCATGCCCAAAGCTGCCACAGTCACCACCCCTGCGACAATGGCGATAGCAACGGGGATCTTCTCTTTGCGGAAGCTTTCCTGCTTGAGTTCTTCGGTAACTATGAA
>MFGX01000091.1:6517-9477 GCA_001778455.1 Candidatus Fraserbacteria bacterium RBG_16_55_9
CCCATGCTTACGAATGGCCAGCACGGTACAGCCATATCGACCTCGGAAGTTGGTCTCGACTAAGGTACCCCCGATCATGCTGGAACTGGGAGAGATGACAACTTCCAGTAAGCCGACATCATCACTGCGCAGCTCTTGGTCTCCCAAGCGCACCTCGGGCTCGATGGCTAAGCCCTTTGCATCTTTTATTTTGAGCAATTGTTCCGTATTGGCCCGGACGAACAGAATATCCCCGGCTTGCAAAGTCCATGCTCCAATAGGATAGCTTAACTTCCGATCGTTGCGCAGGATCTCCAAAATATCTATGTCGAACTCATCACGCAGGTGGCTTTCGGCAACCCTCTTCCCTACGAGAGGTGAGTTCTCAAGCACTACTACCTCAGTCAAGAATGACTTAACTTGATAGCTCTCAGTGATCTCCGGCGCCGTGCGATGTACAGGAAGGAGATGGCGACCGATCAACAAGATGTACAACACCCCGGTGGCTAAGACGAGCAGGCCCATCTTGCCGAACTCGAACATGCCAAATGCACCAAGGTCAAGCTTCTGAGACAGCGTGCTAGCTAAGATGTTTGTGGAAGTGCCGATAAGAGTGACTACACCAGCGAGTTGGGATGTATACGAGAGCGGTATGAGAAGTCTGGAAGACGGGGTCTTTTTCTCGCGGGCCAGGCCGATTACCATGGGAATAAGAATCGCCACGGCCGCCGTGTTGTTGATGAAGGCGGAGATCGGACCCACGATCAGCATCACGGTCAAGAGTTGGCGAATCTCATGATCGCCAGCCAAGCGGGTGACTCGTCTGGCCAAGAGATGAATGGCTCCAGAATGATAGATGCCTCCGCTCAGGATAAACATGGCCAGGACCGTGATCGTCGCCGGATTGCTGAAGCCAGAGAGCACATCTTGCACGTCGATGGGCAGGATTTGGGCAGAAGCCAGAGCCAAGAAGAGCGCCATGATCCCGAACGCAACAAAATCCACCGAAAAGAGCTCTAAAGCAAAGACCACAAGTGCTAGGATGATGATGGCGAAGACCAAAGCTATCTCTAAGGTCATGGCCTTCCAGACTACTATGATCGTGAGCCGAAGAACAACAGATGATCGTTGCCAGGACGCGAGTTGCGTGGAACCCTGAAGGGGAAACTGCTTGCACTCGTTGCCGCTTTGGCCTAAGCTTCGTGAGAGAAGTATCTGATGAACATGATCCTCACACGCAGGCATTTCTTACGAGCCGGCAGTTTCTTGGGCCTGGCTGGATTCTTCGCGCTCGAAAGTTGTGAGCGGATCTTTGAGCCTTCGCCCATCCAGCCGCAACTTACGTTTCAAGAGCTGGAGTCCGGATGCGCATCCAGCGAGGAAACGGCCCAGCTTCAAGGCGCCTCGGGGCAGATCAAGCTCTCGGGCATGATGCACACGCCTACTCCCTGCTACCATCTTCAGGCCGATCTCGTCACTCTGCGATGTGGATCGTCCCGTTGCGTTAACACCTATCAGATCGCAATCACGGCAAAGGCCCAAGACGGCGCCTGCATTGAGTGCGTAGGCTCCATTCATTATCGAGGTGAGATCCGTGGCCTCGCTCCCGGTGACTACACGATCGGCGTCACTCACGACGGACGCCGGATTGCCAGTGAACTCGTGCATGTAAGCTGATTCAGTCAGTGAGGAAAGGTTCCTACGCATTACCGCTTAGAGCTTGAGTTTCTTCTTGAGCTGGTCCCAGCCCGCAGGTCAGATGATTTTCGGTGACGCGAACACCTTCTCGGCCAGCTCTAGTACTTACGGATGGGGCGCGATATCCAAGATGTAATAGGTGTCCTCTTCGATCTGGAAGTAGAATCGCCACCCTCCATCGACCCGGGCCTGCCAGATCCGCCTGGTCTCATCGACAATCTTGGCCCGTAACGAGGGGTGCCGGAGATTGGAAAGCAAAACGCTCAGCTGCTTATCGAACTGGGTCTGGCGCTGCGGGGGTGCCTTATGATAGCTTCGCAGAAACCGTTGGGTGTGGACAACCTTCACGGTTTTGCTTTCTTAAGAGCCTTCATCGCTGCCTTGGCGCTCGCGAAGGGTCCGATCACCCGTCCCTCCTCAATATCCTTGAGCGCCTCTCCGATGCGCCGCTGGCCCTCTTCGGACCAATACCAAGGATCCCGATCGACGAGCTGCTTCGGGATATAGACGATCTTGCCGCTTTCCACTTTGGCCTCCAGGTAATCCCCGATTTCGAGCTTCAGCTGATCGAAGATCTCCTTGGGGATGACCACCTGGCGGCGCTCCATCACCTTGACGACGGGCATGCTCTCACTCCTTGTTGGTTTGGTGAGAATAGTCATACTATCATGCTATCAGATGATGAGAGTATGTCAAGTGTTCGGCGCTTCACCCGATTACTTGAACTGCACATATAGAATTGGGTGGACATCTACACCCTTCAACCGAATTTAGTTCTGTTTCACAGCACAAACTCCGTCTTGCGCTCCTCGACCTCCTTGGCTGCTGTTCGTCCAGAGCGGGCAACATCACACGCCTGTTTTGAAAACGCAAAGCAACCTGCTAGGATCAGTAAAACGGAAAGGAGCAATCTCTCATGGCCCAGGCTGCGTTGCGTTACGTGAAAGAACACCATCAGGAAGCGCTGGATGAGCTTATGGATCTGCTGAAGATCCCCAGCATCAGCACGCTCCCCGACCATGCCCAGGACATCCGCAAGGCCGCAGAATGGCTCTCGAAACACCTCAAGGTGATCGGCTTGGAGCACGTGCAGATCATCAAGACCCCTCGACATCCCGTGCTCTATGCGGACTGGTTGCATGCCAAAGGCAAGCCGACTCTGCTCATCTACGGTCACTATGACGTCCAACCGGTAGATCCCCTGGATGAGTGGCAGACACCGCCGTTTGAGCCCGCGGTGCGTGAGGAGAACCTCTACGCTCGAGGGGCCTCCGACGACAAGG
>MFGX01000091.1:9486-9755 GCA_001778455.1 Candidatus Fraserbacteria bacterium RBG_16_55_9
TCGCGCACATCAAAGCGGTTGAAGCATTCTTGAAAACAGAAGGCGCATTGCCAGTCAATGTAAAGTTTCTCATCGAGGGTGAAGAGGAGATTGGCAGTGGAAGCCTAAGAGATGTCATCCCTGGCCAGAGGGCATTATTCCAGTCCGATGTCTGCGTGATCTCCGATTCGCACATCCTCGCCCCCGATCAACCTTCCATCGTCTACGGCCTACGAGGTATGGTCTATGGAGAGGTGGAAGTCCAAGGACCCAGTCATGATCTCCATTCC
>MFGX01000091.1:9829-10114 GCA_001778455.1 Candidatus Fraserbacteria bacterium RBG_16_55_9
CGGGAAAGTCACCATTCCCGGCTTTTATGATCGCGTGCGCACTCTGAGCAATGAGGAACGCAAGGAATTAGCCATCCTGCCGTTCACAGACAAGAAATTCTTACAGGTGACGGGTGCACCCGCGACCTGGGGGGAGTCCGGCTACACCACGCTGGAGCGTCTGGGCGCACGGCCTACCCTGGAAATCCACGGAATCCGAGGCGGCTTCACAGGCGAAGGAGCGAAGACCGTGATCCCAGCCAAGGCTCTCGCAAAGATCAGTATGCGTCTAGTGCCCGATCAGTC
>MFGX01000092.1:0-913 GCA_001778455.1 Candidatus Fraserbacteria bacterium RBG_16_55_9
TTTAACGCTCTGGGTGTAGACTGTTTGGGAGAGGTATACCTGTATGATCCGCCTTGTCATTTCTGATGACCACGCGCTGGTGCGCGATGGTCTGAAACGAATCTTAGCTTTAGAGAGAGACATCGAAATCGTTGGCGAAGCGTGTGATGGCAACGAAGCCGTTGAGCTTGTCCGCCAGCGGCGGCCCGATGTTATTCTGCTTGACATCTCCATGCCGCAGAAAGATGGGATCGAAGCAACACAGGAGATCACCAAGTTGTCGGGGCGCACCAAGGTGCTGATCTTGACCATCCATGCTGATCTGCACTACGCGCTGCGGGCAATGCGCGCCGGGGCACAAGGCTTTCTCTCCAAGCAGGCAAAATCAGCAGAGCTCATCCATGCAATTCACCAGGTCTATGCCAACCGGAGATACCTGCCAACTGATCTGGAGAGTAGCTTTGCCGAGAGATACGTTCACAACGGATCCTCCAGATCCCCCATAGAGAATCTGTCGGACCGGGAGCTTCAAGTGATGTGCCTCTTGTCGCAGGGTCTAAGCAATCGCGAGATAGCCAACCAATTACATATCAGCATCAAGACGGTGGACAGCCATCGCCGGAATCTTCTCCACAAGCTCCAGGTACGGAACAATGCTGACCTCACCCGTCTCGCCATTCAGTATAAATTGCTAGATCAATGAGGTATAAGATATATTCTTAGCTCTTCATCAGATGTTCTTATAAGATAGCTGCGCCAATATCTTAGCCTCTCTACATAGAAAACCCGCTTTACTCAGATACGGATGCGTCATACAATTAGGGCGCTCGGTCACCATCAACAAAGCGAGGAGCCGATGGAATCCAGAATATGCGTGGCGGAATGCTGCAAGCGGAACGGTCCCTGTCCGTTTGACGTCTTCAAAGAGGAGGAG
>MFGX01000092.1:929-11746 GCA_001778455.1 Candidatus Fraserbacteria bacterium RBG_16_55_9
CCCTGGTCGGCACGATAAGACGCGCCAAGGGAAGTCTCCTCTACGAAGAGGGGGACTCTGCTCTCGATTGTTACATCCTCTGCAAAGGAGAAGTGGAACTCTTTAAGATCTTAGAACGCGGAGGAAACCAAGTGCTCTATGTATGCCGTCATGGGGATGTGTTGGGCATCCAGGAGCTGATCAGCAAAGCGAGTTCATACCTGGCCACGGCTCGCATCTCCCAAGATGCCGAACTTACAGTTCTCCCGCGCGCGGAGTTTCTGCACCTGATGAATTCATCCATCCACTTCTGCCTAGAGGTGATGCAGAGGCTGGCGGTTCAGAGCCTCACTCTGCAGCAGAAGCTCGTGGCGTTTGTGGAGAAACCGGCATGTCAACGATTGGCGCAAGCGCTCTTGAATCTTGCAGAGCACCACGGTAGCCATCGGGATGATGCCATCGATATCACGATCCCGGTGACGAACCAGAACCTGGCCGATATCGTGGGCATCACACCTGAAACCGTCTCCAGCCTCTTAGGCGTGCTGAAGAATAAGGGCATTCTGAGGCGACGAGGTCGATCCTTCCAGTTGCTCAAGGTCGAACAGTTGCAACAGCTGTCGTAATCACAAAAGGGAGAGAGGAATAAGCCGGGTTCTGTTCCCCTGAGGGACGAGGGCCATCCATCTTAGCGGCCTACCCACAGGCATCGGGCGGGCTACCCTTTAGCGCCTGCTTACTTGGCCTTGCTCCAGCCGGGGGTCTACCAGCCTCAGCCCGGTCGCCCGGACTGGCGGTGGGCTCTTACCCCACCCTTTCACCCTTGCCTGTGCGCTTCGCTGAAATGCGCGAAGCGCCATCGGCGGTCTGGTCTCTGTGGCCTAACCCAGGGATCGCTCCCTCTCGGTTCTTCACCGAGCAGCTTGCCCTATGGAGCCCGGACTTTCCTCAAGATGCTCCGTGCGAAGCACCCTGCGGCCCTCTACCTCTCTCTCCGTCGGACGCGTTGATAACCGCATTGCCGACAATAGTATACCCGCTCCGGGGTCCTCCTACGAGCCCGCTTCGCATAGGACGATCCAAAGGGTTGCGTGGAGCGCCGACTCATCCGACCTCCGCACCGCGGACAGCGCCGTGCCCGTGCCAACACAATCAGACCGGCAATCCCCCCAACTCCAGCGAGTCCACCCAACGCATACCAGAACGTCGAGGACCCTAGGAAAGATTGTCTGGGTTTTGCGGGAGAAGGGAGAGGTTGCTCCTCTTGCGGTTTGGGTAGCTCAGGCTCGATGAACAATCCCCGCAGGTGATCCACGGCTTGCACGGCTGCCGTTCCCACTCGACGCTGATCCAGAAGTCCTTGGATCAAGCGCTGGTAATCTTCAGACGGATTGGCCAATCGCAGCGCGAGATCCGTGCTGGATTTCCAGTGAAAGACCCAATGATCCGTCTCTTTTGCGAGCAATAGAAAGATCGTCCGCTCCGTCCCCAATCTCCATGACTCCCAGATCACCTGCGTGAACGTGGGTGGATCGCTGTAGGGATCGAGAAGTGTGATGAGCAAGAAGACGTTGATCTTTGTCTTGGCTCTCAGCTCGTCAATCCAAGTCTGCAATTGCTGGCGGCTCTCCCGTCCTAGAGCCGCTGCGTAATCGTTGATCGCCCCGATTGCCTTAGGCAGCGGCGGTGGAGCAGGTTCATCCGCCAGGATCGTCCAAACCAAACATACCTGAATGCACAGAGCGATCCAGAACGTCCTCCGGCACATGGGGTGAAGGTAGATTACGAGTACAGGATCCGCAAACAGTTCTCGCAGGTCAAGATGTCCAAGCCCTCCCGCACACGCTCGATGGTGATCTCGCTCAACTGGAGATTGCAACTGGTGCAGCGGCCATCACGCACAGACGCCAGCGGATCTTCGTACTCAGCGAGCAGGCGCTCATAGCGCTCAAAAAGAGCGGCGTCTACCTGCTCAGCCAGCGCCTGCCGCTTCATCCGCTCCCCGTCAATCTTCCGGCGTTGCTCCTCCAGCTCGCGATCCACCTCCGCGATCTCCTCGTCCATTCGGCCTTTCCATTGCGAAAACGATCCCTCGCGCTGCACCATAGCTTCGCTTTCCTTCACGACTTGATCCATCAGCGAGATCGCTTCCTCTTCCAATTTCTCAATGCGCTCCCGGCTGTGCTGCACGAGTTCTCGGAGCGATTCCATCTCTTTGAAACTGACCAATCCTCCCTCGAGTTGTTGCTGATATTTTCGGATCTGGGAATCCAGGTCATCCACAGCGGCGTTTCGCTCGCGGCTGAGTCGCTCCAGATCGGCAAGTTTGTGTTTCTCGGCTTCGAGGGTTTTGGCTTCCGCTTCCACCGTAGCCTGCAACTGCTGGCGTTGTTTGAGGATTCGCTGGATTTTCTCTTCCAAGGCACGGATACGCGTGTCCTGAGCTTGAACTGCCAAGAGGGCCTCGAGTTCCTTCTTCATCGCGGTTATTCTAGTCGACGTCGATGAGAAGGGCAAGGGTCAGAGCTTGATCTTATCCATGAGATTCGCTAGTATAGAGCCGCTTTGGGCCCGTAGCTCAGCTGGGAGAGCGCTTGAATGGCATTCAAGAGGCCAGGGGTTCAAGTCCCCTCGGGTCCACCAACTCATCTTAAGACGACAAGCTTGCCGATGGAGTGAACCAGACGACCTTCCATCTCACGCATCATCACGTAGATGTAGACGCCGTTTGCGAGCGTCCGTGTCAGAGAGCGAAGTTTCCCAGAGGACGCTTCTTCGAGAGCGGCAATTTGTCTTCCTTCGAGATCGAATAGTTGGAGAGTGGCATCCGCGCCGCGCAGAAACTCTGCTCTGCTTGCGCTCACAGCCACTTGCTGGACCCAGTAGTCGGTCACTTCAAAGAAGAGCTCATCGCTAATCTGCCCCGCGATCCATTCCTCCAAGGCCTCATAGTACTCCGGATCGTCGATGACGCCATCGCTGCTGGTGTCAAACTGGGAGATCGTCAGGGCAGACGTAGAGGGATTCCCAGCCGTGGAGAGCACGGCGAGCACCGCACGATATGCATCCACACGAGGGTACGTTTGAGAAGAAAACGAGTCGGGCGCTAAAGCCCCCGTGGCGCGGAGGGTTTCGAGGACGGCAGGCGCGCGCAACGTGCGCTTCGCCTCGAGCATCAGCGCAATCACCCCACTCACCAGCGGAGTGGCTGCGGATGTCCCCCCAAAGTTGGGCGCGGAGCGTGTACTGATCGTGGTCCCTGGCGCAACCAGATCCAAGTAATCTGCCACGTTGGAATAGCAGGTGACCTTATCCACAACTGCTATGTCCCGGCAGAAGACCTGATCGGTGTCGAACTCCACAGCGCCCTTAAAATCATACGTCGCTCCCACGGAGATGACCTCGGGCAGGCACGCTGGGTAGCGGAGTGCATCTTTCCGACCGTCGTTTCCCGCCGCAGCGACAAAGATCACACCCTTCTGGGAGAGATACCGAATCGTGCGAGTCAGCGAGTCATCCAGAGAATCGCACGGCTTACTAAAGACTTGCTCTCCCACAGAAAAGCTCATGTTGACCACCCGAATCGGCAGGCGTTCGCGATCGATCTTCAACAAGCAAGAAGCGAAGTCCTGTGCAGTAGCTCGGGAGAAACTGAGCTTACAGGACCATAGCTTGGCATCGGGTGCGACGGCCCTGATGATATCCTCCACCGCTTGCCCATGAGCGAAACCATGCTCGCTGACCGTCCAATCGTCAAGGACGAAGACCCCCACGCCCGATCCGGTGATCGTAAGCTCCCGATGGACCCGATCGACACCGATCAACGGAAGGCTCTCTGCGAGCTGAGCCTGCACCTCCTCGACCGCCCAGACCCTCGGTGACACGCTCAGAGCACACGCGAACCAGAGAAGCAAGAGACTCCAGTTGAATGCCTTGGTCATGTGACCCTTATACGCTCGACAAGAGCGACATGCAAGCGACGCACATTACACATCAAAACCGGACGCGTGTCCCATTGATCCTTGCATCCCGAGGCAATTGGCGTTAACGTGGTTGGACTGATTTTAAGAGGTGAACCGATGGCAAGCCGAAAGCAACCCAAAGACGAGCGATCAGGGCCCGACCAAGAGAGCGCTCAGTTCGAGACTCAAATCCGAGCACGCGCTGTCCTAGCGGAGATTCTCGCGCGCACTCCTCAGAATGACTCTCGTCTGGAGTTGCTCGAATTGCTCGATGATCAGCTCCAGGTGGACGAGCACCAATTGCAGGAGGCTCGCGAGGCCCTCAATCAGTTTGAGGAGGTCTATAAGAAGCTGACGGCACCGGCCAACCGCATCGGAACGTACTTGGGTTCGCCCGCCGACGGCATCGCGTACATCGCGATGGGTGACGCGGAGTATTACGCCAATGTAGATCCCAAACTCAACGGCAAAACACTCAAGATCGGTACCCGCATCAAGGTCAACGAAGCGTTCACCGTCATCGGAGATCTGGGCTACCACCCAGAGGGGCCGATCGTCAAAGTATCTGAGGTCTTACCCGATGGGCGACTGAGAGTCTCTCTCGATGGACATCAGCTCTCCGGACGGATCATGCTTCGATCAGTAGACCTCGAAAAAGCCACCCTGAAGCCGGGAGACGAAGTGCGCTTGGAGCCCTCGCTCCGAGTGGCGATCGAACACTTCCAAAAATCTGAAATTCGCGGCTACTATCTTGAGCAGGTCCCGGAGATTACGTGGGAGCAGGTCGGCGGCCAAGAGGAAGCCCTTCAGCTCATTCGCGATGCCATTGAGCGACCACTGCTCTATCCTGAACTCTATAAGAAGTTCGGCAAGCGCCAGCTCAAAGGGATTCTATTGTACGGCCCACCGGGCTGTGGCAAGACACTGATCGCCAAAGCCACGGCCTACAATCTCACACAATCCTATAAAGAGCGAGTCGGCGGAGACGTGCGCCAGTATTTCATGTTCATCAACGGACCTCAGCTCCTCAACATGTGGCTCGGTGAGACCGAGCGTATGGTACGCGAGATCTTCACCGCCGCGCGCGAGAGAGCCAAAGAAGGGCATCTCGTGTTCGTCTTCATTGACGAAGCCGATGCGCTGCTTCGGGTGCGCAGCAGTGGGCGCTACCTCAACATCGCCAATACCGTTGTACCCCAGTTCGCAGCCGAGATGGACGGTCTGGTGGATCTAGAGAATGTCGTCGTCCTGCTCACATCCAATCGACCCGATTACATCGACCCAGCCATCTTACGACCAGAGCGCATTGATAGAAAGGTGAAGATCGGTAGACCCGATCGCCGCGCCTCTGCCGACATATTGAAGATCTATTTGAACGAGCGCGTGCCACTCGACCCGGAATGGATCAAAGAGCACAGAGATGATCGAGAAGAGGCGAGAAAAGCGCTGGTCGAGCAAGCGGCAGAATTCCTTTACCGAAGAAGTCCAGAGACGGCTTTCTTGGAGGTGCATCTACGCAGCGGTCGGCGCGAGACACTCTACTGGAGCGAACTGGTGAGCGGTGCCCTCCTCATGTCCGCGGTAGAAAGGGCCAAGGACTTCGCAATCCAGCGATGCATCGGGCGAAAGAACGCCCAAGAGGGTATCGGCCCACAAGATCTCCAAGAGGCGATTCGTGCCGAGTACAGCGAAAACGAGATCTTCCCCAAGACAGACTATCTGGAAGACTGGCTGAAGCTCATCGACTACGAGTCGGAAGACGTCATGGAAGTCCGGCCCATTCGTGGGGGCAGTCGCCGCTTCCCCACCGAGTCTGTCGTATGATCCCCCTCTCATGGATCGCTTGATGGGGCTGGAGACTGAATATGGTCTATTTATTGATGGCATTGATGTCAGCGATTTGACCCGAGAGGCCCGCGAGGTTGTTCAAAGCGGACCGATCGGTGCGCCTTGGGATTACGATGAGGAAAGCCCCCTACAAGATCTTCGAGGGTTCCGTGCCTCCCGCTTAAAGACCAATCCCGCCGATGACCAGGTGGAGCGAACCTCTCGATCTCACGGTCCCAGGCCTCGAACGCCTCACGAAGAGCACGTGGACCGAGTGCTCACCAACGGAGCCAGGCTCTATCACGATCACGGTCACCCCGAATACAGCACGCCCGAATGCCTCAATCTACGGGATCTGATCGCCCATGATCGGGCCGGGGAACGAATTGTATGGACCGCTGCTCAGAACTATCGACAGCGCACGGGGCGCACCGTGACCGTCTATAAAAACAACACGGATTATCACGGCATGAGCTACGGTTGTCATGAGAATTACTTGATGCAGCGCGATTTGCCGTTCGAGCACCTGGTGGTCGGACTGCTCCCTTTTCTCGTGACGCGGATTCTCTATGCTGGATCAGGGAAGGTAGGTGCTGAGGGTACGGGTGATAGAGAGAGTATTGGCTATCAACTCTCGCAGCGGGCGGATTTCTTTGATGAGATTGCCAGTGTGGATACTCTTCACCATCGGCCGTTGATCAACACCCGAGATGAGCCTCACGCGGATCGCCATCGGTGGCGCCGATTGCACCTCATCTGCGGCGACGCCAATTTGAGCGAGTATGCCGCAGCTCTCAAGCTGGGCACGACAGCGCTCGTGCTCACAATGTTGGAGCGTGGCTACGGCGCACCCGTAGAACTCAAAGATCCTATAGAAGCCATTCGCCGGATTTCGCATGACTTGACCCAGTGCTGGCTCGTCGAACTCAGCGATGGAAGGACCATTCCGGCCATCGATATTCAACGAGCGTATTTGCTGGCTGCTGAAGAGCTCTTTTCGGGTCGAGACGAAGAGACAGGCTGGGTGCTTCGCGAATGGGCGGCCGTCCTGGATGATTTAGAGGCCAATCCGCAATGCTTGGGAGATCGCCTCGACTGGGTTGCCAAACGAGACATGCTCGAATCGTTTCTCGAGATGGAGAACAAAGATTGGAGCGAGGATGCAGACCTGTTGCGTAGCATCGACCTGGAATATCACAACCTCGATCCCGAACGCGGACTATTCTGGACTTTGCGCCAGGAGGGGACGTCACGATGCTTGACGGATGATGGAGCCATTCAGGCGGCCATGCATTCTCCACCCCAAGATACGCGCGCTTTCCTGCGGGGGCTATGCCTCAATCGCTTTGACGTGAAATCTGTAAGCTGGGGACGGGTTCTGGTACGACATCGAAGGCGGATGGTAGAGCTGGATCTACGTCAAACTGTAAACGGTAGTTTGAAATCTTCTCCACAGATGCCTGCCAACGCCACCTTGGAAGATGTGATAGAATCGATTGCAGAGTTTTCATCGAGGAGGTGACGTGAATGCCCGAGCGCAAGACCCAGCCGACCACAGACCAGCCGTGGACGAAGCCGAACGATGGTGGAGATGAGAGCGGACCGCGTTCGCCGGAGGTCGAGAGGCCCAACACGCGGGACTTGCTCGAGCGCATGAAGCGAGTGGACCCCAGACAGGCCCGCCGCTACCGCCAGCGCAGCGGAGAATGAGCATGAAGCCCATGCACGAAGCGTTCCACGGGGATTTCTCCCGCCTCCTTGAGCACAAGGGAGTTTCTATTTCTGCTCCCCGCGTGGGTGAAGAGGAAGGGCTTCCCGCTGCCCATGGAACGACGGTGATCGCCCTCAAGTACGAAGAGGGAATCCTCAATGTGGCCGATAGGCGGGCCACGTCGTCCACCGGCATCCTCTACGACGAAGCGGAGAAGGTCCTCGTGCTCGACGAGTACACCCTGATCGCGATCGCCGGATCCTACGCGCCGGCCGCGGAAGCTGCTCGTTTCTTGAAACACTCGTTCAAGTATTTCGCTCGCAGCCAGCTTCAGGAGATGAGCCTGGAAGGCAAACTCGCCGAAGTCTCGAAAGTGCTCTCACAAAGCATTCCCAGTGTGCTCCAGGGAATCGGAGGTTTTCTGCCCATTGTCAGCGTCTATGACCGGAATCATAAGCAGGGCCGGATCTTCTTTTACGACGTGCTCGGAGCCCGCTTTGAGAGCCGAGAGTACGGATCGGCCGGCTCGGGTGCAGAGAAGATCCGCGGGACGTTTGAGTACATCACGCGCACTCGCGGGCCGTTTCATGTCTTGCCTTTGGAAGAAGTGCTTAAAGATGCACTCCTCTTGCTCGATATCGCCGCCAGCTTGGATCCGGCGACCGCAGGCCTGGGCGGCGTACTGCCTCTGGGTAAGACAATCACGGCTGCGGGAGTCGCGGACATTCCGGAGGAGAAGATTCGAGCCCTCCAACGCAAGCTGCTCTCGGAAAGTTGATTGCATTATGGCCTACACACCCTACGATTGGCAACAGACGCTAAGACAGAAGGCAGATTATGTGGAGGATCGCCTTCGTGGAGGTAGCCCCGTGGTGGGGCTAAGCTGCCAGGCTGGGGCTCTGCTTCTCACCACTCGGCGCACTCAGCGCAAGATCTATGAGATCTACGATCGACTGGCTTTCGCTGGTCTGGGAAACCCTTCAGATCTAGAGACAGTCAGACAGTTGTCTGTCGACTTCGCCCATGCAGAGGGCTTTCAGCGCAGCCCGGACGACGTCTCCATCCAGCGCGTCGTCGGGCTGGCGATCAGCCCCGCCCTCAAGCGTTCGTTTTCTGATCCGTTCCGCACGCCCCTCGTGCTTCGAGCGCTCTTCGTTCAAGTGGGCGACCAGCCCAATAACGACCTCTTCTTCGCTCTGAACTACGATGGAGAATTCTTGCTTCAGCATCAACATGCCGTCGCTGCAGGCACGGAATTTGCCGAGCAACAGATGAGGCGCATCCTCACGGAGAGAGAGACGAAACGAAAACCAAAAAACGCGCTTCCCCTTGAGCTGGAAGCTGCCCTGGAGAAAGCCATCCAGGTCTGGGCTGTGGGGCATTGGGCGCTTCGAGCGGGCATCTTCCAGTCAGACGAGAGAAGCGAACGATAGCCAAGTGCCGAGACGCTTCCCTCACCCAGGGAAATCCAAGAGATCCTTTCGGGTGAGCTGGAGGAAGGGATTGTCGAAGCGGCTGTTCTAGAGCGCGATCCGAAGCGAGAGCGTCGACTCAGGATCTTGGGCGAAGAAGAACTCTCCCGCTTCTTGCCGTAAGCAGCAACACGGTCGCATTCATCATGAGGCGAATTGCAGGGATAGAGACAGAATTCGGTTGCTTGGCACGCGAGCCGACCCTGAGCAGCTCAGAGGAGATCGTCGAGCGCGTCAAGGATCAAGCCTTCCGCAGCGGACGCTGGGGACTGATCGATCGCCATGCGCGAGATGCCTTCTTTGAGCCCGCGGAGGCCGGAGGCTTTCTCATCAATGGCGGACGCCTCTACATTGACGTGGTCGGCGGACACCTCGAATACGCCTCACCGGAATGCCGATCCTTGCGTGACCTCATCGCGTACGATAAGGCTGGGCAACGCTTGCTAGTGCAACTCTTGCGCGAGATGGAATGGACGGAGAGAGCCAGCTTTCACAACAACAACGTCGATCACTACGGCGGACACACCTTCGGCTGCCACGAGAACTATTCTCTCGATCCACACACGCACCCGTATGGCCGCGATCTGGCACCTCTCGTCCCATTTCTCGTGACCCGGCAGATCTTCGCCGGAGCAGGTCGCGTGGGCGGGCACCGATTGACGAGCGACCCGCGCCGCATGGTGCGCGACCTCAGCCGCCATCGGGCTGACTATGCCTTCTTAGATCAGATCTACGGCGTGGAACCGGATTCCAGTGTGGCCTTTCAGCTCTCTCAACGCGCGGACCACATCCTGTACGTGGCTTCGGGGCGCGTTCGATTCAGCCGAGCGTTGATCAACCCCAAATGGGACAGCTTCCAAGATGCTTCACATGCCCCGCGCCTCCACGTCTTGTTTGGTGAATCCAACATGTCTGAGTATGCCGCGTTTCTTAAAGTGGGGACGACGGCATTGGTACTGGATGCCATCGAAGAGCATGCCGTCCCACGCGATCTGGAATTGGCCCATCCCATCCGGACGCTTCGAGAGATCTCGCGCGACAGCACCCGACTCTGGCTGGCTCGCCTCGAGGACGGCCGAACGATACGAGCTGTAGATCTCCAACGCCGCTACCTAGAGAGCACCCAACGCTTCCGAGGCCGAGACGAAGAGACGGATCACCTCCTGCAAGCGTGGGAGGACGTGCTCAACGGGTTGGAAGACGATCCCCTAAAACTGGCCGATCGCCTCGATTGGGTGGCCAAATATCGCCTCCTCAAGCTCTACCGTGAGTCCGAAGGGCTCCATTGGGATGACCCTGCGCTTCATAGCCTGGATCTCGAGTATCACAACATCAACCCCGATCAGAGCCTCTACTACGCTCTCGAACAGACTGGAGAGGTCCAACGCGTCATTGATGAGGAAGCGATTGATGCAGCTCTCTATGAAGGCCCCTCGGACACTCGTGCGCATGCCCGTGCCCGCGTGGTCCAGGCGCTCAAATCTCTTCCTGTAAAGGACTATCTCATCGAATGGGATGGCATTACGGTGGGTGCCAAGCGCGCCCTGGTCTTCGACGATCCCTTTAAATCCTACCAGAGTCAGGTCCGACGCTTCCTCCAACAACTGCAAGGGAATTAAGAGTCCCTGGGCATCTTAGCTCGTTAGATCCCCTCCCCCTTGACAATTCAGTGGAAAGAGTCTATAATGCCACTTATAAGCGAAAGATGCTAAAGCTATAAATGCAGCATTTTCCACCAAGTAGCATGGTGGAAGGACATCAATGAACGCGCTCATAAAAGACGTAGAAGCGTACAAGACGATCAAGGTCCCTCTTTGGGTCTACGAGAACGCCAAGGAGGTTGAGCTAGCCTTGATGAAGAAGGGG
>MFGX01000092.1:11788-21211 GCA_001778455.1 Candidatus Fraserbacteria bacterium RBG_16_55_9
TCTGCAGAGCCGGTCTGGAACCCTTCAAGACGGAGAAGGAGAATCAGTACCTGCGCTGCACCCACTGCGGCTATACCCAACAACGCTTTGCAGGTCAGGAACAATTCGAAGGGGTCGTGCTAGGCACAGCGATCGGCATGGGATTGATCTACTTCTTGAACGCGCTGTTTGCCAATGGGAAGAGGGCCTAAACAAAGGGGCCGGGTCGTTACGGTGGTGAGAGGGGAATTCGTAAGTCAGTTGTAGAGGACCCGGCCCCTTCTTCTTGCATTGTAACCGTTCTCCTTGGCCATTGCTAGATCCACCTGTTAGAATAAGCCCACAACGTACATGTCTGTCCATCTATTCACCGGCGAAGAATGGTCGCGCAAGCGGGGAATCACGCAACTCAAGCGTGATCTGCGCACCCGGATCCGCATGCCATGGATGGAGACCCAGTTGGATGGAGAAGAGTTTCCCATGGAGCGTTTCGTCGAGGCTCTCGAGACCTCTCCGCTCTTTCGAGAGGGTGTGATCCTCCACATCAAGCGGGTCGAAAAGCTATCGGATCCGAATTCACTCGCTGAGCGCCTCAAGCACCCGCTCCCCCCCGAACAGTGCGTGATCTTCGAAGGGGAGAAGCTGGAGAAGCGCGGGAAGCTCTATCAGACCATTGCTGAGCTCGGCCAGGTCCACGAGCACCCCCGCCTCGACCGCCGCACTCTTCCCACGCTTGCCAATGATCTCTTACGGGAACGAGGCGTGAGGCTTCCTCCCCAAGGGTTACGCTACTTGTTAGAGAGCGTGGAAAGCAATCCCTTTCGCCTCGAGTATGAGATCGAGAAGCTTTCCATCTATGCTACTAGGCAAGAGCTATCGCTCGTAGATCTAAGAGAATTGCTCTTTCACGACCGAGGGGGAGATCTCTTTGCTTGCCTCGATGCACTGGTGGAGCGTCAACCTGAGGCCCTCAGGTTCCTGAAAGAACTCCTAGAGAGCGGTGAAGAGCCCAGTAAGGTCTTCTACCTGTTGGCCTCTCAAATCCGTGCCATATTAATGATCCAATCTCTCCACACAGCAGGTTGCTCTCGTGAAGAGATCTCTGGGCGGACGGGCGACTACCCCTGGCGAGTGGCTAAGCGTCTTCAGACTGCGAAGCGCCTCACTTGCGAAGAACTCATTAGGCTGATCCATGCTCTCCACCGAGAAGACCTGGGGATTAAGAGAGGAGAGCGCCAGCCGGAAGAGGCGCTCTGGGCACTCGCTCTCGAATGGAGTTTTCCTAGCGACTCTTGACCTCCGTCGTGCGAGACTTCCGGGTAGACTCCGCCGCTTGCGACATCAGCTTTCCCCGCCCACCCCGCCAGAAGAGCAACAGAGCGCTCGCAATGAAGATCGACGAGTAGGTTCCGATAACGACGCCGATGATGAGCGCAAACGCGAAGTCGCGGAGCACTTCGCCCCCCAAGAAGAAGATGGCCACTACGACGAGTAGTACCGTGAGCGACGTGATAATGGTACGGCTCAATACCTGATTGATGGAGTCATTGATGAGCTGCTCGAGGGGTACTCGCTGGCGTTTTCTCAAGTTCTCGCGGATACGATCAAAGACCACCACTTTATCCGTAAGCGAGTAACCTGCCATGGTAAGAACCGCCGTCATGATCAGCAGCGTGAACTCGGTCGGCCAGAGGAAGTCCTTGGCCCACATGATCCCGATGACGACCAAGACGTCGTGGAACATGGCAATGGTCGCAGACACTCCGAATCGGAAATCGAAGCGAAACGCGATGTATACCACGATGGCGATAATCGCATAGAGGATGGCCCAAACGGCCTTCTGGCGAAGTTCTTGGCCGATCACGGGGCCGATGGAGGTGCTGCTGCTGGTCTGAATGGAGTTCTCCGGGAACCCCTCCGCAAAGAGCTGTTTGATCCGATCGGAGGTCGTGACAACGCTCTCCTCACCGGAAGCTCCCTCCTTGACGCGGACGATGAGCTTATACTTGCCCGGTTCGCGTGAGTCGGTGACCTGGGGGTTGACGAATCCGCTCTTGGTGAGCAGAGCTCTCGCATCCTCCAGATGAACCGGGTCTCTGAACTCCAGAGTCACGGACGTCCCGCCGGTGAACTCGATCCCCAAGTTGGCTTGTCCCCGGATAAAAATCTGTCCCACGGCGATGAGGCCGAGCACAATGAGCAGACCGGAAAAGACGAACGCCCAACTTCGCAAGCGCATGAAGTTGATGTTTGTGCCCCCTAGGAGCTGAAGCATTCGCAGGGGTTCTTGAGAAGCAGATGTTGTAGATTTCATATGCTCAATCTCCTCGGTTCCCTCTGCTTGATGATTTCGAACGCCAACCGGGTGCCCGACAGCGCCGTGAACAAATTGATGACAAGACCCATGCTGAGTACGGTGGCAAACCCCTTGATGGGCCCGGTCCCAAAGGTGAAGAGAATGAGCGCGGTAATGAGCGTCGTCACGTGAGAGTCAATGATCGTGAGCAGGGCTCTTTCGTAGCCGAAATCGATCGCGGCCCTCACGGTCTTGCCCGATCGCAGTTCCTCGCGAACCCGCTCGAAGATCAAGACGTTGGAGTCCACCCCCATACCGATGGTCAAGATGAGTCCTGCGATTCCCGGCAGAGTCCATGTGGCATTGAGCAGCATCATGGCGGCTACGAGCATGAGCAGGTTCAAAAACAGCGTGAGGTTGGCAATGCCCCCGCATAGGCGATAGTAGAAGAGCATGAAGAGGAGTACGAGAGCACCCGCAAGCACTGTCGCGAACAGGCCTTTATTGATCGAGTCTTGGCCCAGCGATGGCCCGATCTCATCTTGGAAGATGGCTTGGATGGGTACCGGTAGGTTCCCTGAGCGTAGCACGATGGAGAGGTTGTTCGCTTCATCCAGCGTCGGTTGCCCAGAGATCTGCGTTCCATCTTGAATGCTGCGCCAGCCCTGGCGCGCAGCCGTAATGATGCTGCCTTGCTCCTCTGGACCGGTAATGCGAGGCGAGCTCTCCACGCGACCATCGAGGATGATCGCGAGCAGATCTCCTCCTTTCAGCGTCCCGTCCGTCAGTACCTGGGCAAAGTGCTTCGCCCCCTCATCCGTAAAGGTGAGGATGACCACGTAGGGGCCACCTTGAAGCGCGGGTTGAGTTCTAGCCGACGAGATCGCAGCTCCCGTAAGCAGAGGCTCTGTGGGCACGAGATAGGGAGTCCCCACGCGATCGTAGACGACCTCCTCTGTGGTGTTGGAGGGGGTAACCTCGTCCGATGCACCGATTCCCTGTTTCAGGACCTTCTTGAATTCCAAGAAGCCGCGCCGCTCGATCAAGTCGCGCACCTGCTGAGGCTCCGTGCATGGCTCCGGCGGTGCGGGGCAGGGGATCTCTACCCAGACGCGATCTGCGCCTGCTTGCGTCACGGTGGTCTCCGCCAAGCCGGTGGCGTTCACTCGGAACCGTACGGTTTGCACGATCTGGTCGATGGCCTTCGCTTGATCGGCTGGAGAGAGTTTGCTGAACTCCACGGGGTCAGCCTGCAGGAGCAGCATGACTCCACCTCGTAGATCCAAGCCCAGAATCGGCTTCTCCAAATACAAGACCGCCAAAGACCCCAAAAGTGCCGCCCCGATCAAGCCCGCGCGAATCCAACGCATGACCTGTGGGTTCATGCTTTCTCCTTTTCCACTATGGAATCTCTGATGAGTTTCAGCGTCACGTTCTCCTCCACCTCCACCCAGACTCTGTCCTTGTCCACCTTCTTGATCACACCGCAGATCCCACCCATCGTGATCACTTTATCGCCCCGTTTTAAGCTTTCAGTCAGTTCTTGGTGCTGCTGGCGCCGCTTGCGCTCCGGGCGGATTAAAAGGAAGTAGAAGACCGCTACCATAAGCACCAAAAAGACCAGCGTTTGAATGAGCTCCACGAGGACTCTCCCTCTCCCTCACTAGACAATTAACCTATTATACTCAAGAGATTTACGCATGCCAAGATAGAGGATCAGCTGACCTGGGTCACGCCTTAGGTAGAGTTATCCCCTTCTGGCTCATGTATTTGCCCTGGCGGTCTGCATACGAGACTTCACACAGTTCATCTCCCTCGAGGAAGAGAACTTGGCAAATGCCCTCATGGGCATAAATCTTCGCCGGCAGGGGTGTTGTGTTCGAGATTTCAATGGTTACATGCCCTTCCCACTCCGCTTCCAAAGGCGTTATGTTGCAAACAATCCCGCAGCGTGCATACGTGGATTTGCCGACGCAAAGAGCCGTCACACTGCGCGGAATTCGAAAATACTCGACGGATCGACCTAAGGCAAACGAGCTAGGAGGAATGATGCAAAAGCCCCCCTTGTGATCCACGAAGGAGCCCGAATCGAAGTTCTTGGGATCGACGACGATGGGTTTCCCTTCCGCGATCAAGCGCGTATTGACATTGCTGAAAATTTTGAACTCGTCGGCCACGCGGATGTCGTAGCCGTAACTGGAGAGTCCGTAGGAGATGACCCCCGTGCCCACTTGCTTCTCCACAAAGGGCTCGATCATCTTGTGCTTTAGGGACATCTCACGAATCCAGCGATCGTTCTTGAGCATGAGCTTCTCACCTCGAAACTCCTCTGATTATAAGTTCTCGGAGCCGCCCTGGCGAATGCCGAGGAATTCTCATGCTCAGAGACCCGGTAAGATCAGGGTGGCTAGCCCCAGTAGGAAGAAGAATCCCGCCGTATCCGTCAGAGCTGTCAGCAGGATCTGCGAGGCCAAAGCTGGATCGGCACCCATGAAGCGCAACCCCATCGGGATGAGCGCTCCGGCCACCCCAGCGAAGGTCAAATTGAACAGCATCGCCAGGAAGACTACCAATCCCAGTAAGGGGCTGACGTGCCAGCGGAGGACAGACAAGAAGTACGCGGCCAAAGCCACTACTCCCCCAATGGCCAATCCCTTGAGCATTCCCAGCAGCATCTCTTTCAGTAGGACCTTACCCCCTTCGCCGGCTTGCATCTCCCCCAGTGCCATGCCGCGGACGAGCACGATGACTGTTTGTGAGCCAGAGTTGCCCCCCATGCCCGCGATGACAGGCATGAAGACAGCCAAGACGGCATACTTTTCGATCGCCCCCTGAAAGAGACCCACCACCGTGGCTGCCAGAGACGCAGTCAGCAAGTTGATGTACAACCAGGGTAATCGCCGCCTAAGCGAACTCTTCCAGGGGGAGAGGGCCTTCTCATCGGCGCCGACGCCGACCAGGCGGTGCATGTCCTCCGTCGCTTCCTCGCGAATGACGTCGATGATATCATCCGCTGTCACGATGCCCAATAGATGCCCCTCGCGATCCACCACCGGAAGCGCCAAGAAGTTGTAGCGGTCGAAGATACGCGCTACTTCTTCTGAGTCTGTGTCGGCAGTCACGGTCACCACGTCGCGATGCAAAACTTCTTCGATCGGTGTGTACGCCTCTCTCATGATCAGGTCCCGCATGGAGAGGACACCCACCAGCCGATGACCCCGATCCACAACGTATGTGTAGTAGATCGTTTCGACCTCATTCGCTTTTCTGCGAAGAGTGGCAATCGCCTGTTCTACCGTGAGGTCCTTGAGAAGAGCTACCACATCCGGGGACATCATGCCACCTGCGCTGTCTGGCGGATAGGCAATCAACTCTTGGAGAACTTCCGCTTCGGGAGGTCCCATGCGGCGAAAGAGTTCCGCGCGCTCCGCCTCGGGAAGCTCCTCCATGATGTCCACGGCGGCATCCGGGGCCATCCCTTCGAGGATCTCCGCGGCCTCCGGCCGATTGAGATGAGCGATCAACTTGGAGGAAGTCTCATCGTCCATGTGCTCAAGAACTTCTCCAGCTACTTCCGATGGGAGTTGCTGCAAAATGTGAAGGGCCTCCGCTTCGGGCTTCTCTTGCAACTCCTCAGCAAGCCGAACGATATCGGGCTCTCTATACTCTTTTTGGTAATGGGCCATGCTCCCCCCTCGCTTGCATCCCTGAGCGAGATATTCTAAACTCTTTAGGGAGGAGATCCAACATGGCAGGCCATTCCAAATGGGCCAATATTAAACATCGCAAGGGGAGGCAGGACTCCCTTCGCGGGAAGCTCTTCTCGAAGATCTCCAAGGAGATCACGATTGCCGCCCGCCACGGCGTGGATCCCGAGAAGAACACTACGCTGGCAGACGTGCTCGAGCGCGCGCGAGCGGCTAATGTACCCAAGGACAATATCGAGAGAGCGATCAAGCGCGCGACCGGCGAACTGCCCGGTATGCAGTATGAAGAGACGATTTATGAGGGATACGGGCCTTATGGAGTAGCCGTCATGGTCCGCGTGGTCACCGACAACAAGAACCGAGCCGTCTCTCTGGTTCGAAAGACATTTGAAGAGTTCGGCGGTAGCCTTCAGGGATCTGTGGCCTGGCTCTTCGAGCGACGAGGTGTGCTGACGGTCAAGGTCGCACCACAACAAGACCACGATGAACTGCTCATGAAGGCCATCGATCTTGGTGCCGAAGATATGGAAGAACGAGACGATGAGGTCCAGATCTACTGCCCGGCCGAGCGCATGGCAGCTGTCAAGGAGGGGCTCAAACAGCAAGGAGTGGTCGTCGAAAGAGCCGAAGCCACTCTCGTCCCCAAGACGACTGTGCCTCTCGTAGGCCGCGAGGCCGAGAAGATCATCAAGTTCATCGAAAAACTCGACGACCAAGAAGATGTTCAAGAGGTCTTCGCCAACTTTGACGTACCGGAAGAACTGCTCGCCCAGGTCGGCTGAGCACGCCCGCCATAGCCTACATTTGCCCTAGCTCGCCCCCTCTATCGTAGAATCTCACTCGTGAACACATTCACGCGCAAGCGCGCATCTCAAGGGGGTATTCACTTGACCATTCGAAAGGTCTTTAGTCTGCTTTCGCTTACACTCATCGCGGTGATGATTGCTATCCCGGTTCGTGCCGTCTCTTTGTCTTCTCTCGAGGTAGGGGTCAAAGTTCCGTTGGCCGGTCTTGCCGCCATACGTTTGAATGACCAGTTGCGCTTGGAGGTGTCAGCGGCCTTCCCGGGCTTCAGCGCACCTCTGGTCGATTTCGAGGGGATGCTGGCCGCCAAGCTCTATCCGGGTCCGATGCAACTGGGCGATCTTACAATGGAACCGTTCGTGGGGGGCGGGGCGCTCTTCATTTTTGCCGTGGGGCAGACAGTGCCCGGTCTGGTCGTCTTGGCGGGTATGGAGAACACCCATCCAGAACTACCCCTAACTCTCTTCGCCGAGGGGAGTGGGGCATTGCTCATGAGCGGGAGTGCGCCGACGCTCGCCTTCCAGCTCAGCCTGGGAGCCCGCTACGAGTTTGGCCCTTGACAACGGACCTGCCAGCCAGTAGAATCCCATATTAGCAGACAGACAATGAGACTGCTAATGAGGGATGATCCATGATTCGATTTGATAAATTAACAGAGAAAGCACAGGAGCTCTTTCGCGATGCGGCGGAGCTTCTAGAGAAATTCAAGCACAACCAACTCGATGTAGAACATCTCTTCTACGTCCTGGCCGAGAAGGAAGGCGTGGGGCGCGAATTGCTCCAAGAGATCAGCATCCCGCTGCCTGGCTTGCTCAAAGACCTAGAGATCTTGCTCTATAAGAAACCTCAGATCTCGGCTCCCGCGGGTCAGCAGATCTACCTCACACCAAGGCTGGATAGCTTGGTGAAGTCCGCGGAGATGGAAGCCGAGCGACTCAAGGACGAGTTTGTGGGGATAGAGCACCTTCTCATCGCCATCAGCCGCGATACGGACGCCCAACTCCGGCGCGTCCTCAATAAGTATGGGCTCACGCCGGAAGCCGTCTATGCCGCTCTTCAGAAAGTGCGCGGAGTGCAGCGAGTGACGGATCGTGGTGCCGAGAGCCGTTACCAGATCCTCGAACGCTACAGCGTCAACCTCACGGAGACGGCCCGATCCGGGAAACTTGACCCTGTCATAGGCCGCAGCCGTGAAGTGCGGCGCGTGGCACAGATTCTATCCCGACGCAAGAAGAACAACCCTGTCTTGATCGGCGAACCTGGTGTGGGCAAGACGGCAATCGTCGAGGGCTTAGCGCAGCGGATCGTCGCGGGCGATGTGCCCCAGACGCTGAAAGAGAAAGAGCTCATCCAGCTGGATCTCGCCGCCATGGTTGCGGGCTCGAAGTTCCGAGGAGAGTTTGAGGAGAGATTGAAAGCCGCCATGAACGAGATCGAGGCCGCCAAAGGCAAGATCATCGTCTTCATTGACGAGCTACACAACATCGTGGGTGCCGGCGGCGCAGAGGGAGCCATCGATGCCTCGAATATCTTAAAGCCTTCACTCGCACGCGGCACATTCCAAGTCATCGGCGCCACGACGCTCGATGAATACCGCGAGCATATCGAAACCGATCCCGCCTTAGAACGCCGCTTCCAGAAGGTCCTCATTGAAGAACCCTCACTGGAAGACACCGTCGAGATCTTGAAGGGACTGCGGCCAAAGTTCGAGGAGCACCATCAGCTGAAGATCACCGATGGCGCGCTCAAGGCCGCTGCCGAACTCTCCCAGCGCTATATCACCGACCGCTTCTTACCGGATAAAGCAGTCGATCTGATTGACGAAGCGGCCTCCAAAATCCGCATCGACAAGACGTTCACGCCCCAAATCGAAGAACTGGATGCCCGCATCAAGACTGTGGGAGAAGAGCTTTCTCATTCTGCCGATGGAAAACGCGAGAAGGCACGCCTCGAAGAGAAACTGGAAAGGCTGCGGACTGAGCGAGCGAAGCTCCAGCGCGACTGGGAAGAGAAGCGCACGCGCCAAGAAGTGACCGCAGAAGACGTGGCCGAAGTCGTCTCGCTCTGGACTGGAATACCTGCGGAGCGCATGTTCGTGGAGGAGCGTCAGAAGCTCTCTCACATGGAAGATGAGCTGCACAAGCGCCTCGTCGATCAAGAAGAAGCTGTGCGAGCTATCTCTCAGGCGGTGCGCCGCTCGCGCGCTGGCTTAAAAGACGCGAAGCGTCCCATCGGCAGCTTTCTATTCTTGGGCCCTACTGGCGTGGGCAAGACAGAACTGAGCAAAGCCTTGGCTTGGTTTCTCTTCAATGATGAAAACGCGCTGCTTCGAATCGACATGAGCGAGTACATGGAAAAGCATTCCGTAGCGCGGCTGATCGGGGCTCCGCCGGGCTATATTGGTTATGAAGAAGGTGGGCAACTCACAGAAGCCGTGCGCCGCAAGCCCTATCGTGTCATTCTCTTCGACGAGATCGAAAAGGCCCATCGCGACGTGTTCAATGCTCTGTTGCAAGTGCTGGACGAGGGGCGACTCACAGACGGCCAAGGCCGCACGGTCGATTTCAGGAACGCTTTGATCATCATGACTAGCAACCTGGGTGGCGAACATTTCATCGGTACTCCCAAGATTGGATT
>MFGX01000092.1:21306-21523 GCA_001778455.1 Candidatus Fraserbacteria bacterium RBG_16_55_9
GCCTGAGTTCGTCAACCGTCTCGATGGGATTATCGTCTTCCAGGCGCTCTCGCCGAAGGATCTTCGCAAGATCGTGGAACTCAAGCTGGCAGAACTCCGAAAGATGCTGGAAGAGCAGGGGATCGAACTCCAAGTCTCCGAGGAGGCGAAAGACCTGCTGGCGGATAAGGGTTACGATCCGATGTACGGTGCCCGGCCCCTCACGCGCGTCATCCGT
>MFGX01000093.1:0-722 GCA_001778455.1 Candidatus Fraserbacteria bacterium RBG_16_55_9
CCGACCACAATCCGGGAGCCATTGGGGTACGCGAACCATTCTGGGCGCTCACCCCCGAAGGATTTGACGGGGCTCTTAGCAGAATCGAAGCGCCCTGTACGCCCATCCCACGCACCGATCACCTTCTTGAGGTACGTCTGTATCACCGAGTTGACCGCGCTCTGATAGGATTTGCGCACGATCAGCCCGCGGAAGCGGGGATACTTCCAGCCCAGGGCGTCGAGCTTCTGCAATGCAACCAAAGTTTTGCCCGTCTCAGCCGGTCCAGCGATCAAGCACTCATGCTCTTTACAGCGCCAGAACTGCAGCGCGCCGCCATAGGGGCGATAGCCCTGAGTACTGTTGGGCGGCATCTCAACAACCTGATAGCGCATGCTCAGAGGTCCTCCAAACTCACGCCCCGTAGGACCTTGACCGCCAACGCCGTCCCATCTTTACCGGTCAACTCCTGCCGCTCCGTCCACTGCCCCATCTCCTGGGCGGCCTGCTTCTCATGCTCCCGCATCTCCTTGAGGAGCGCGCTATCCACCGCAAACTCCGAGACGAGTTGTGCACCTTTTCCGAAGCCCACCTGTTTCCATTGTCTGGTGAGCAAGCCCGTTGCCCCACCAGGAGCTTCAGCATGTTCCCGATCAGCTGCCCGCTCTTCGATCACCTGCCACATGAGCTGTTCGCGCCGGTTGAGCGCATCCACCCGGTTTTGCTTGTTCGCGATGCCTTCC
>MFGX01000093.1:765-1081 GCA_001778455.1 Candidatus Fraserbacteria bacterium RBG_16_55_9
ACCAACGCTTGATTTGCGTTCGATGGATTGTTGGGGCACCTTCAGGACACGCCCGGTACCGCTCAAGGAGTTTGTCGAAGCTCCTGCCCGAACCCATCTCAAGGTAATCATTCCAAGCTTTGGCCGCATTAGGCGACTCTTTCATCCCCGCCCTACTCGCCCCACCTCTTATTCCGAAGGCTCCATGTCTCTATCCCATCCTTGACGCGATGATAATCTCGGCAGGTGCACCAACCAGGGAAGAAGACCCCGTTATACTCGTCTTCCCAAACGATCTTGCCGCAATCCTTACACAAGCCGTTGCCCGTCTCTACTC
>MFGX01000093.1:1120-1799 GCA_001778455.1 Candidatus Fraserbacteria bacterium RBG_16_55_9
GACTCAACCATTCGCATCTGCACGTCCAATCCATGCCAGCGTCGGAGGCTGGCGTCCCACGGAATCAGCCCCAGTCGCACAGCCAGACCCCGCAGTTCTGCATACTCCTTGTAGCCCAGGAAGACTGTGCGTCGTGGGCGTCCGGTGCGGCGTCTCCGCTCTATGTGCAGGTCAATCGTCTGGGCGACGTGCATAGTCCTCCTCCACATTGCCCCCATATAGGGCGCACCAAAGGCGTGAGCCACGCTCGAACGCCTCCATAACACACAGCCGCCGACTAGGCTGTCGCAGGTACCGGAGAGCATGTGATTCAATCTGGCGAATACGTTCTCTGGTTACCTGGAACTCTCTTCCAACCTCTTCCAACGTCCAGGGAGAATCCCCATAACGAAGAGCAAGAATCCGTGCCATCAGTACCATACGATGTATTCTAAGATCGTCTGCTGCCCATGCCATAGAGCCTATTCTTTTCCCTTTCGTCAAGCATCCCAGGATGGATGCCTCGAAAACATCCTTCTCATCCGTGTCAGGCATAACTGATGATCCTCCGGGTGCTCGCTCTCGGACATGGCCCTTGTGGTGTCTCCCCTCCCTACCTGCCTAGTTACATAAATCATACAAAGCGCCATACACTATGTCAATCGGCTGTCTTATGTCTAGCTTAGGTCGTGGCGCTGCG
>MFGX01000093.1:1905-2871 GCA_001778455.1 Candidatus Fraserbacteria bacterium RBG_16_55_9
CCCACCCATGCCCAGCGCATCCTATGGCAATGTGGACAGGTGGCTGCGGGGATATGGTCAGACATGATTGTTCTCCTTCTCTACTTTTTGGTGCCGGAAGACGCCGTTCTCATTTGGCCTCTTTGGCCATTGCCGCGCCTTGTTTACCTCGTGCTTTTGCAGCACCTCCTCTCTCAGGCTCAGCCCCTCCGTGTGCGCCAATGCCAGGAGCAGCACGCCCACGTCGGCGAGCTCGTCGGGGACAACGCCAGATTTAGGACGCAGGCTCACCCGGCGTATAATGTCCTGGGCCGTGAAAAAGCTTCCCCCGAGACTGCCAAGAAGCTCTGCTGCCTCTTCGAACAGATGGTACGCCAGCGCCAGGCTGCGCCCTGGTTCGGTGCCGAAGGTCTGGTCGTTGAACTCGCCAATGATCTCTTGGATAGAGTCCATGTTGTCGAGTATTTCGACACGGGTTACGCCCGTCGTGCGGTACTCGCTCTTGTCCTCAGTCATGAAGCGTCTTTCTCTCCTGGTACTCCTACCATCCGCACAATAAGCCGGCAGATCGCCTCCGGCACGTCATCATATGCGCTTGGCCATTCGTTTCCCCCGCCATCCCGCCACATCGATATATGCCAGCCGGTCTCTGGCTTAATTTCGACGAATATGCTGTAGCCCTGTCCCGCCATGAATTCGAGCAGCATAGGGATTGCGCCATAACTCTGTGAATAATACGCAAGCGGGAAAGGATCTCCAGGGATCCCCGCTGGCTGGCACCACCAGAGCACATCCTTTTCGTGGGCGCCGCTATGCCTTTTCTCCGACCAGACGACATCACCAAGGATGCGGGCGACAGCGATGTCTAAGTCTCGATCTTTGTTCGCATTGGGGTCCCATAGGTGCCAGCTTGGATCTTCATTCATGGCATCACCAACCGTATAAGCGCCATGTTCAACATGCCCCTCGCTCCACTTCTGTGAATGA
>MFGX01000093.1:2910-3088 GCA_001778455.1 Candidatus Fraserbacteria bacterium RBG_16_55_9
CGCCTAGCGATCCAATAAGCACTTGTTCAACTCCCTTTACATCCCTCCTGTAAAAGCAAGCATAGATGGGATTCTCACCACGATAGATAATGAGACGATCTTGTTCTTGTACGACCGATAACGGTTCGCCCGGCGGACAGGGCCAACGTAGGAGCTCATATGTGCAATTCTCTATTTC
>MFGX01000093.1:3262-5258 GCA_001778455.1 Candidatus Fraserbacteria bacterium RBG_16_55_9
GCATTCTCCCCAATGCCGCCATGGCCTGAAGTCCATCCACGTTCGTCTCGGTGTACAGGTGCAATGCACCGTCAGATATGATTAGGCGGTAGCGTCCCTTGCCGAGGTCCTGAATCTCTGTGTCCATAGTGTTGCTCCAACTCCCGCAATATCCCCTCTGCATACACTCTCCGATGCTCCTCTCCCTTCACCTGTGCCTCCTGGTGGATGCGCTGCCAGGATTTCTCGGCGTTGGAGAGCCACAGGAGGAAGACGGTCGAAGACTCGCCGTGGAGAGGAGAGCGGGTCATAGAGCCATAACCTCTTGGCGCAGCCTATCCACAGCGATGTGGCAATACTCCTCCTCGATCTCAATGCCAACGAAGGGAATCCCTAGTTCTCTGCAGGCAACGGCAGTTGTGCCTGACCCCATAAATGGATCAAGAACTAAACCACATGCATACCAGCTGGCTAACCATTTCACATGTTCCAACCGGCGAGGGCAAGGATGTTGGTTATTACTGCCCTGAGTTGATTTGATAATCACGCGTCCTGGGAGCACTCGGGCACCTGGACGCGAAGGTGGCGCAGAACCAAACACGTACGCTACGTCCGACGTGTTGAGAATCCGACCTTTGTACCCAGGTACGGCGTATTCGAGCCAACAAGCCCGCAAAAACGGCATTTCCGTCGGAATGCAGGATAGAAATCGTGGGTCGCTATTGCACCCCAATTGCACCACAGCGCGCTGCGCAAGATATGGAAAGAAGCGTGCAACTGAAGAAAACAATCCATATGGATCGTCACTTCCTGCCAGTTTTGGCAGAGCATTCGGCCATACTGGATCAGTTATTACAGCATCCACAGGACCGATATGCTGGATAACCTCTCGTGCATCACCACAAAAGATGGTCACGCCCGCATGATCATAGTAGGGATGCGGCCTCATATCTTCCCACCCAATCTCCACACCGTCACCTCCGTCCGGGGCTCGGCGCTGCCGCGGATGATTTCAGCCTCGATGCGGGTTACCTGGCGATCATCGACAAACACGACGCCTGAGCGCACCAAACCGTCTAGGCAGGCCTTCGCTATATTGTCTATATCGCCTGCCCTGCTCTTTGCGTAGAACCGCATACGGACGAGGTACTCTGCTGTGCCGTCCGGCATCTGAGCGCCCAGGACTTGACGCACAGCCCACGCGATGCCAAGCTCGTATTCGACGGTACTCCGTGGCGTGTAGGTGTCCCCATTCCGCCCCAGCCGTGGGCGTGCTTTAGGGATCGGAACGCCAGGCAGGACGATATCTACCACCAGTTCTACCGGGTGCGTCATGACTGCTCCTCATCCTCCTCATCCAGATCCAGATCCCCCGCACAGTCGCCCGGCGTTGTATGCGTTCGTCGGTCATCTCTAACTACCCCCTTCCGGTACCACGCGAGCAAATCCGCCATGTCGCATCCTGGCGCCAGATCGCCTGTGCGCCGGAAGTGCAGCAGGACGTACTCGGTCCAGGCCAGTTGGCGATTGCCGCGCGCCATCTCCAGTGCGTCCTCAGCTAGCCGTCGGTCCACGCGTTCGAGGTGCGGTTTCAACCAACCTTCTCCCGTCTTTTCTCCAACCATATCGCCATGCGCCTCTGTGCGCTCTCCGACCGATGGGCATGGACCAGCTGCGCGTACTCCGCCAAGAACGGCGCCAGGTCCGCCTGCCGCACCATGATGCGTGCCTCTCCACTCTGCCGGTGCTTGGGCCGCCGCTTGTGTGGCAGCACGCCGCGTGTGATCCAGCGATCCAGCCGTGGACGCTGCCAGCCGATATGTCGAGCTGCTTCATCCGCCGTGAGCCAGGGATCAGCCGTCGCGACCTCTCGAGCGATGTTCGTCAGGTACTCACCCGGCGTCATCCTGCGCCAGTCGTACGCCCACGGCATGCCGCGTACGAACTCCTCGAGCGAGGCATCTTGGAAGCTCCACAGACGATTCGGCCCCTGTCGGATGGGCACCTGCTTGCCGCG
>MFGX01000093.1:5296-6484 GCA_001778455.1 Candidatus Fraserbacteria bacterium RBG_16_55_9
CATCGCCCCCGAAGAGGCGGGCCACATCGCGACTCGTCCACAGATTGTGCTTGCGGGCTATACCGAGCTTGCCGGCGCGGACATCACAGGCTTCGACGGTGCGCCGCAGTCGTTTGGCGATGGTCTTATCTGCCTGGGTGCCCCAGTTATTGGACAGATCCTCCTCCTCCTCCTCGGTCCAGCTCCGATGCCAGTACCGCTGCTTCACGGACAGCCGGCCCTCGCGCTGCAAACGATACGTACGCTGCTGGACGGAGCTCACGTGCCTCCCCAGGCGAGCGGCGATCGACTGGATCGTCTCCGTGCGATAGCGCGCGATGATCTGGGCATCGTCCTCAGGGGTGTAGGGTCGTCGAATCATGCCAACAGCTCCACAACCTGATCCCATTGCGATGGTCATAAGTTCTCCCCAGGACCCCCACAGATTCAAGCACGTCCGACAGCAGAATGTTGCCTCGGTTTCTCTTAGAAACACCTGAGTAACAAATAACACTAACACCCCCCCCTTTAGGGGGGTGTTAGTTATTTGTTAGGTAACTGTTGTGGTTTGTTAGGAACATGTTAGAACTCCTAGGCCTGTTTTGCGGCGAGTGCCCAGTATTCCCCCAGTTGGATGAGCTCGCCGCGTTTGCGTAGTCTGCTCAATACCACATCCAGAGACGCGTGTTCTATCTCGGTCAGCTCGGCTATGCTCTTAGCCGTCAGTTTCCCCTGACGCAGCACGGCGCATACCTGTTGAGGCTGGCTCAGGTGCTTGGCAAGGTCACTGATAGTCGCCACATCCTGCTTCTTGATCGTCGTGCCTGAATGAGTGTCGTGGCTGATGTGGAAGCCGCGTGGCTTCTCATGCCGGAAATTGCTCTTCCGGTGGAAGAGTCCGACGTCAATCTCCGCCGCGCCGGGCTCCTGAGTCGCCTTGATCTCCCAGACGGATCGGGCGAGATAGGTGAAAAACGCGGACCCGAAGACGCTGCTCTCAGTAGTGCCTAACCCGGTTTTGGCGGTGTGCGCTAGGAGCAATGTCGTCGTGTTCAGCTGTCGTACGGCCGAAAATAGCCGTGTCGCGGCCTGTGCGTCGTTCAGATCCCCGCCTGCTGCCATCGCGATGCTGTCGATGACTGTTAGTCCAATGTGTTTCTCACTGACCACCTCCTGTAGATACTCTAGATCGTCCGCCACAGGTATAGC
>MFGX01000093.1:6494-6706 GCA_001778455.1 Candidatus Fraserbacteria bacterium RBG_16_55_9
ACAACGACGGTACTCAACCGCGACGTAACTCTGTCCCATCCCGCGGGCGAGTTGCTGCAACTGCCACGTTAGCATCTCCCGGGACGTCTCATAGTCGAGATAGAGCACGGGCGTTGATTTCTCCTTTAGCGTCAATCCCATCGGGTTGTCGTGCCAGGGCAACAGCACACATAGGCTAAACGCCAGCGCCAGCGTGCTCTTCCCCGTGCCCC
>MFGX01000094.1:0-4045 GCA_001778455.1 Candidatus Fraserbacteria bacterium RBG_16_55_9
CAGTGGAGTGCGCATCTTCCACTTGGGGGCGAACTATCACGGGCGGGGGCAGAGTGGAAAATTCGTTCTGGCACTGATTCGTGAAGCACATCAAGCGCTGGTCAAAGACGGCATTCGTGAAGAGGTCACACTGTTAGGGAGTGGGGGCATCGCCGCTGCAGAGCATGTGCCGAAAGCAATCATTTGTGGCTTGGACGCCGTGGCGCTCGACATCCCTTTACTCGTGGCGCTACAAGCCCGACTGGCAGGCGAATGCATCGATCCACAGATCAGCCAAGTTCATTTACCCCAGGGATTCAACCCGGAATGGGGCGTGCAGCGAATCAAGAATCTGATGGCCTCTTGGCGCGATCAGCTGCTCGAGGTTCTGGGTGCCATGGGATTGAGAGAAGTCCGAAGGCTGCGAGGCGAAGTAGGAAGAGCCATGTTCCAAGCGGATTTGGAGCGCGAGGCATTCTCGGGAATCGAGGGCTATGGACATTAAAGGGAGAAGTATGAAGAGCGTAGAACAACTGATCACCTCAAAACACGTGGGAGCGTTGCGTCGAGGGTTTCACGTCTGGCCCACACTCGAATTTGGAGTGATGCCTGCCTTAGGAGATTCCCGCTGGACTGCGGATCTCATCTACTCCACATGGGTCCAAGCGGAAACCGGAAAGCCTCCGACGAACGGGCTCGAATATCGAACGGGAGACTCCGGCGGCGGCTTCGACGCGCTCGATTTCAAGTTCCTTTCCAAAGAAGAATGGCTACCCAAAAGTACTGGGATGGATCTCTCCATTGCGCTCAACCGGAGAGCCTTTGACAAGAAGATCGAGATTCCAATCCCCTTCTATGGCGCAGGGATGTCTTACGGTTCGATCAGCGAGCAGATCATGCTTTCGCGGGCGAAGGCAGCCAAAGCATGGAAGACGTTTACATCGACTGGCGAAGGGGGATACCCCGATTCTCTAGTGACGTATAAAGACCACGTCATCACTCAGATTGCCACCGGCATGTTCGGCGTGCGTGAGGAGACGATTCAATATGCACCCATTGTGGAGTTTAAGTACGCACAAGGTGCAAAGCCGGGGCTCGGCGGACACCTGCTGGGCGATAAGACGACGATGGCCGTGGCCAAGATCCGCGAGAGCGTTCCCTGGGTCAGCCTCTTCTCACCGTTTCCCTTTCACTCTGTCTATTCTGTGGAAGACCACAAGAAGCACATCGACTGGGTGAAGGCCGTCAACCCCGAGGCACTCGTATCGGTCAAAGTCTCGACACCCACGGACATTGATATGGTCGCGGTTGGAAGCTACTACGCTGGCGCACACATCATCCACATTGACGGCTCGTATGGCGGCACGGGCGCTGCTCCTGAGATCGCCAAGAAGAACATCGCTATGCCCATTGAATTTGCCATCCCCAAGGTGCATCGTCATCTCATACTCGAAGGAATCCGCGATGAGGTCGTGGTCATGGCGAGCGGTGGGATTCGTACCGCCTACGACATCGCGAAGGCCATTGCCTTGGGAGCGGACGGCTGCATCTTGGGCACGGCCGAGTTGGTCGCTCTAGGTTGCACGCGCTGTAGCAACTGCGAGCGCGGCAGAGGCTGCCCGTTTGGGCTCACGACCACAGATCCAGAACTTTCGCAACTGGTCGACCCCGAGTGGGGAGCAGAGCGCATCGGAAATCTCTACAAATCCATCGAGTTTCAACTGCAGGAGATCTTGCGCAAACTAGGGCTGAAGAGTATCCGCGAGCTTCGGGGGCGGACCGATCTATTGGCCTACCGAAAGGAGAACCATTGAGGACGAAGGCAATGGTCATTCGCGAAATGCTGGACGAGATCTGGAAGTATAACTCTTGGGTGGAGCCGATGAGTACGTTACTCAATAGCTGGACACCCGAGCAGGCGGACCGGCCTCTTCCTAAGGGCATCCCCTCCGTGACGCAGATTGTGAATCACACCGCATTTTGGGGAGAGGTTGCCGCGCGCCGGCTAGCGGGCCGCTCATTGGACGATCTCATGACGCAATTTGACGATGCGCACGACGGTTTGGCACCATCGTCCATGCCACGCTGGCCTCAAGCAGCCGAGAACTACCGCAAGCAACGCTCGGCCGTTGTGGCCGCGCTCGAACAACTCTCTGATGACGAGCTAACTCGCCCGGTGCCCGGCGAGGATTTTACGCTCATCTGGCCTGCCGTGGGTCGCGCGATTCACGATACATATCACGGTGGACAACTTGCGCTCTTGTATGAGATGACAGGCCACGAACTCCCATCGGCCTCGGCGGAAACGGCAGCCCCGGCAGCCTCCATCAAGTCAGGCGCGAAAGCTTTGTTCAAAGAATTCTTACTGGAGCTGATGCACAATTCCTGGGCGGGCACGATGTGGCTCCACCCTGCGGAGAAGGTGCTGGCCGATGTATCGCCCGCATTGGCCAATTGGCGGGTATCCGAAAGCGTGCACACGATGACCGAAATTGTCTATCACATGGCGTTTTGGGAAGAGTATGTGACACGGCACTTGCGTGGGGAGTCGACGGGCGACATGCCGCGAGCTGAGCAGGCGAATGGCCCAGGTCGAGAACCATCGGGGATGCCCGACTGGTCGGAAGTTCGAGAGGGGTTGTTCACGCAACACCGAGCTTTGCGCAAGACGCTGACCGCATTAAAGGAAGGAGACCTCTTCACGGTACGGGATCAAATGCCTGCGGCGTACACCCCGATGTACAGATTGGTGTCCGGAGTGATCATCCATGACAGCTATCATCTAGGGCAGCTCGTTTTGTTACAGCAGATGTTGCGGCATAAGGGACGATGAGGAGGGATCCAATGAAGGATCGAGAATGGATAACTAAGCTACTTTCGTCAAGAGAATCTCTCGCTCCAAGCGAGCACGCGCAACACAAGGTGGAAGCCGAAGGGGGCTGCGGGGTGATTGGAATTGCTTGCAGTGACAAGATCGCGGGCCGACACTTACTGCAGGCCCTCACGCAGATGCGCAACCGGGGCAACGGCAAGGGAGGCGGCATCGCCGCCGTCGGTCTCATTCCCGAAGAGCTGGGCGTGACTCGCGAGATTCTCGAACGAGATTATCTCTTTGCCATTGCGTATCTCGATCCCTCTGCGCGTAGCGAAGTGGAAAAGACTCACATCCACCGCACGTTTGAGGTGGATCATATCGGCCACGTTCCGGCGCTGAAAGACTTTCGAGAACTCCACGGACTGGAAGTTCAGCCACCGGATGTCTACTACTATTTTGTGCGAGTCAAACGTGATGCGTTGGAGAAATTCAAGCAGAACCATGATCTATCTAAGCTTTCTCAACAAGGCATTGAAGACGAGATGGTCTACCAGAACACGTATAGCCTGAACCGGGCGTACTATGCCTCCACGGGCGAAAAGCGAGCCTTCGTCTTGTCCCATGGGAAGGACATGCTCGTCCTCAAGATGGTAGGCTACGGGGACGACGTGGTTCGCTACTATAAACTAGAAGACTTTCCTGCTCACGTCTGGATCGGGCATCACCGCTACCCCACGAAAGGGAAAGTCTGGCACCCCGGCGGAGCGCACCCGTTTGTGGGGCTCCACGAAGCCCTCGTCCACAACGGGGATTTTGCCAACTATACCTCCATCAGTACGTATCTCGCGCAACGCAACATTCAACCGCTCTTCCTGACCGATACAGAAGTCTCGGTGCTCGTCTTTGATCTTCTTCACCGCATCTATGGATATCCTCTGGAGTATGTGATCGAGTCACTCGCCCCGACGACAGAGCGGGATTTCACGCTCTTGCCCGACGAGAAGCAACGCATCTACCAGATGCTTCAGACCGTTCACATTCACGGCTCGCCCGATGGCCCCTGGTTCTTCTTGATTGCCCAAGCGGTACCTGAGAATGGCATACCTGCTGCATATCGCCTAATCGGCATCACGGATACGAGCATGCTCCGGCCACAAGTCTTCGCGCTCCAATCGGGAAGCTCTACTTCACCCTCCATCGGCTTTGCGGCATCTGAGAAGCAAGGGATCGATGCCGCACTGGAGAGCCTAT
>MFGX01000094.1:4056-12983 GCA_001778455.1 Candidatus Fraserbacteria bacterium RBG_16_55_9
GGAGCCGATCGCTATTGGAATGCGCGCGGCGGCAGCCACACTGACGGCGGAGCCTTTCTATTTACCGTCCACGCCAACAAAAATGGGAAAGCGGAGCTTGTCTGCACCGATAAATTTGGTCGTCGCATCGAAGTGAGCCAAGCGAAGGAGCCATATGTCAGCACAAATGGAACTTCAGTGAAGCCCTCTCGCTCTTCCAATGCTTCGATCCAGTTGCAGGGCACAGCACGGGAGATCTTCGAACATGCGAAGACTGGCCCAACGTCTTGGGATTACGACGATGTGAACGCTTTCCTCGCCGCGCTTGAAGCATCTGCCCATAAAGACTGTGAGCGAGGGCGAGCCATTGAAGTGCTCACGCACCTCATGGATCAGCGCTATCCCACGGGATCAATGAGAAGGAGTAGCCTACTCGCACTCTATGACCAGAGTTTTTCTGTGATTGTCGAATCTATCAAGAAATCTCCGTCGGAGGCGTTCATCTACACAAGCGTCTCTGGGCCGCACCCAGAGCCCAAGAGTGAAGATCAAACGCTTGTGATTGATGCACGCGGCTACGCACCCGAGGGCGAGAAGTCTCTAGCGCTGGAGATCGTGCGTCAATACAAGCGCGGTTTCCGCAAATTCATCCTTGCCCACGCGAAGGGGCATCGCTTCATCGCCAACGGACTCGGGCCTCAATCTCACCATGTTCGCATGGATGTCTATGGTTCTTCCGGGGATTATCTGGCCTCGGGCATTGACGGAGCGGAGGTCTATGTACATGGAAACGCACAAGACCAACTGGCCCAGATCATGAAAGATGGAAAGCTCGTCGTCTATGGCGATGTGGGCCAGACGTTCATGTACGCAGCCAAGGGAGGCCAAGCGTTCATCTTGGGAAACGCAGCGGGACGTCCCATGATCAACGCCGTGGGCAAACCGCGCGTGGTGATCAATGGAACGTGTCTAGATTACTTGGCAGAGTCCTTCATGGCAGGAGATCCGCTCAATGGCGGTGGCTTTGTTATCTTGAATGGCATTACGTTCGATGAGGATCAGAAGGTTGTGGAACTAGACACGCCCTATCCTGGTGGGAATCTCTTCTCGCTCGCCTCGGGTGGAGCTATCTATGTGCGCGACCCGCATAGCAAAGTGACGGAAGATCAGCTCAACGGTGGGGAGTTTGCGGAGCTCGGCGATCCAGACTGGGCTGTCATTCGACCGTATCTGGAAGAGAACGAACGACTCTTTGGGATTCCGGTGGCCAAGCTTCTCGAAGTAGGTGGCAAGCAGCTCTCTCCCAGACAGATCTATCGCAAGATCAAGCCGCGGGCGGTGCGAGCCTTGCAAGCAGAAGAGGCGTGGGTGCAGAAGCATGAATAGGCATTCTCCGGAATTGGGTCATGATTGACCATTTGCCCAAGGCCATTCTGCTCGATCTTGACGACACCATCCTCGCAGACTCCGAAAGTGCACGCTACTCCTGGCAAACCGTAAGCGAGCAATTCGCTCCACGCATAGGCTGTACCCCCGACGAGCTACTGGCCACCATTCGAGAGTATGCTCACTGGTACTGGAGTGATCCAGAACGACACCACAGAGGTCGCCTCGACTTGAACACTTCGCGGCGAGAGATCGTAGCCGCCGCCCTTCCGCGCATGGGCATCGATAATCCATCGCTCGCAGCCGAGATCGCTCAGGCTCACCATGACTTACGTGACGCGACCGTAAAACCTTTTGACGGAGCTATTGATGTGTTGAGGTCTTTTCGAGATCGCGGTCTTCGATTGGCTCTTATCACCAATGGCAATGGTGATCTTCAGCGCCAGAAGATCGAAAGATTTGGTCTGGCTACCTTCTTTGATTGCATTCTCATCGAAGGCGAGTTTGGTATGGGTAAACCGGATGAACGTGTCTATAGACACGCGCTCGACCAACTCAACGTAACTCCATCTGAGGCCTGGATGGTTGGGGATAATCTTGAGTTTGATGTGG
The DNA here is from genome assembly GCA_001778455.1 of Candidatus Fraserbacteria bacterium RBG_16_55_9. Lineage (GTDB taxonomy): Bacteria > Bipolaricaulota > Bipolaricaulia > RBG-16-55-9 > RBG-16-55-9 > RBG-16-55-9. Next base: position 6,034 of record MFGX01000094.1, read on the forward strand.
CAGCACCTCAAAGATTAGGGATCTACAGTATCTGGGTCGATGTCACGGGCAACGGCTTACCGGCATCCAGCGCGGTGCGACCGGATCGCATTATACGCACACTGTCGGAACTCTTGTTGAGAACATGAATATCACATATCGAGCCAATGCGCCTCTGCAAGCCGAAGAAGTTGCCCATCTCTTTCGCCGTTCCGGAATCCGCCGCCCCGTAGACGATCTCAAGAGAATTCAAAAGATGGTTGAGAATGCGAATCTCATACTAACAGCTTGGGATGGCAATAAGCTCGTAGGCATCGCCCGCGCCGTCACTGACTTCAGCTACTGCTGCTATCTGTCCGATCTGGCTGTAGATCGCGCATACCAACGAAAGGGCATCGGCCAAGAATTGATTCGTCAGATGCGCGAGAGGTTGGGAGATGAAGTGATGCTCTTGCTCTTGGCTGCGCCGGAAGCCATGGAGTACTATCCTCATATCGGCTTTGAGAAAGCCGAGAACGCATGGCTCATTCGGCGCAAGAGATGAGTCAATCTGGAACGAGAGAAGGAGGCAAGCCGTATGAGAAGGAGTAGCTTCTTCTGGGGAAGCATCTTGATCCTTGCGGGCGTGCTCTTGCTGTTGGATAACTTGAATCTGATTCAGGTGAGTTTCTGGAGGCTCTTTTGGCCTCTTCTCCTGGTCGCGATTGGTCTGTGGATGGTCTTGGAAGCCACAAGTAGACGACATTCTTCCGTGGGTGTCTCGCAAGTCACCATCCCACTCGAGGGCGCTCAGCGTGCTCGCGTGCGCGTGCGCTATGGAGCGGGGCGTCTGTCCATGAACGCGGGAGCGGGGCCAAGCGAGCTCGCATCGGGGAGCTTTGGCGGAGGCCTGGATCATCAGGCGAGGCGAGAGGGAGATCTCCTCGATGTGGAGATGCGTATGCCCACGGAGCGTTTTGCGTGGGTATGGGGAGGATCAAGAGACGCTTACAACTGGTCACTCGCACTGAACGGTGAGATCCCGCTGGCGTTGAATCTGGAGACTGGAGCCAGCGATATGAAACTGGATCTTGGAGAATTGCGCGTGACCGAGCTGCGCTTGAAGACCGGCGCCAGCTCGACCCACCTCACATTGCCTGCGCATGCGGGGAACACAAGAGTGGATATCAAAGCGGGCGCCGCTTCCCTAGACGTGCGCGTTCCCATGGGCGTGGCGGCCCTGATCCGAATTGATGGCAGCTTAGCGGGAATCAAAGTGGATACAAGCCGATTCCCTCGCCTAGGCGACGTATATCAGTCTTCGGATTACGGCACGGCTGCAAATAAAATGGACATCGAAGTGCATATCGGAGCGGGCTCGATCGATATACGCTAGAGAAAGGAGAGCGAAGATGTTCCGACCGCGCACCACCATGGGTCTACTGACACTCATCTTGTTGTTTGCGCTTGCAAGCCCATTTACTAGCAACAATTCTGTGAACGCCCGGCAGGCGGCTGCCCAATCCCAGTTCGAGATCGTCTTCCCCGATGACGCAACGTTTCCCGAGCTGGAGACGAAACTGCAAGAAAAGAGCAAACTAACCGGCTCCGCCTGGGTAGAGGAATTCAAGAAACAACCGATTCTGGCACGGGTGCGTACGAGCACCGGCTTGCAAGGCACGCTCTTCCCGAACTCCGTAGCCACGATCAATGTCCTGACCGGCCAAGTACCATTCATCCTCTATGGGACGATTGAGATTCCCGCAGGCGCAAAGCTGGGCCAGAAAGATTTTTCGGGCAGCTATGGAATTGTTCTCTTTTCAGAGCCCTTCGTCATCGCTCTGATTGACTTAACAACTGGAGATGTCAAGGCATTTGTTGTCGTCCCAGCGCAAGGTCAGACAATTCCACTCTTTTCTCTTCCCTTGTCGCTCTTCTCTCCTCTGTGGGTCTTCCAGGTCCTTGCCTCGCTCATCACAGTAGCTGCACCGGCACCCCCAGCACCCGTGCCGCCTCCCGCACCACAACTCCCTGCACCCAGCTGCCCGAAAGAGCTGCCCAACAAGAGCAACGTGAATCTGCCGCTGAATGCAGCGGCGGCCATCATCAGTGCCAAGGACAGCTCCGGCGCAGCTCTCTTTGAAGTAAGCGTGACGCCTCCGGGTTCTTTGACCGTGCAGTCCTTTGGAGCTTCGCTGCAATTTACTTACACCACGGCGCTCGAGCGGCGCCTCGGATTCATCATCGGGCCGGGCTCTCAGAGTGTTTCATTGAGCGTGGAGGTCCCCTTCGTACTCTTTGTGACCAATGGCACAAAGTCCGCATGTCTTGAAGCTACGCCGAAACTCGCAAATGGAGTTGTGACTCTCACGGGAACGCTCAGCACAAACTAGCTTGTAGTCGCTCTCTTAGCTAGGTTGATAACGCACGCCGCGCTCCACGAATGCTTTCGGACGTTTGCTTAAGAGCTCTTGCCAACTGTGTTAGAAGAAAAGATGCCCGCGGGTCACGGGCCTCGGGGTAAACGCAGAGATCGGGTGGAGGGATCCGCAGGTCTTCTCATCAACCCGATTTATTCAACAACATGTATAATGATCCAGAGGAGCGAGGAGACATGGATATTCCCGTGGCGTATCTGGATCGTATCCGAGCGTGTCGGCCGGATTTGATCATCTCCGCAGCGCACCTCAATCACGATGGACTGGTGAATGATGTTGTGATTGTAAATAATGAACTGGTCTTTCGCTTCGCCAAAGGAGAAAGAGCTAAGCAGTCACTGATTCAAGAGGCTAAGATTGTCGAACTGGTTCGCTGTTATGTAGCCTTACCCGTCCCGATCTTTGAAAAGCGAGGGGATGATTTCGTCGTCTACCGAATAATCCCCGGCGACGCTCTCCACCGTGAGGACATCCTTCGACAGGACGAGTCGACTCAAGATCGGCTGGCGGAGCAGATTTCACGATTTCTTCAGCAGCTTCACTCGATTCCCAGACGCGCCATCGAAGAGCATGGCATTGCACCCTCTGATAGCGTGCGTAATCAACAAGACTGGATTCGGCTCTTCCAAGACGTTGAGCGTGAGCTCTTCCCCTTGCTCATGATCCATGCTCAGGAATGGGTCACGAGGCATTTTGCTCCCGTGCTTGATGGCAGCTTGGACTTGAACTACGACCCCGTGCTCATTCACGGTGACCTTGGGCCGTATCACATCTTGTATGACCCAACAGTTCACAAGATCAATGGCGTGATTGACTTTGGTACGTCGGGGCTTGGCGATCCGGCCGATGACTTTGCGGCCATCATCCATGCTTTGGGTGAAAGCTTTCTACTGAGAATGAGCAAGTTTTATCCTGAGATTCGGACCGCGCTGGATCGGGCGCGTTTCTGGGCCGGCACGCTGGAACTGCAATGGGCACTGCACGGGATACGATCAAACGACGTATCGTGGTTTGTATGTCATATAGGCCGTGCTCGCGATGTCATGCCCATCAGAGCTGCATAAGCTCTGACACTAGGGTTCTAGACGTGACAGCTTAGCCCCCTGCCGCGCGATGGAGTACCAGCGTGACCCAATACGCGATGCTCACGGGCCAGAACAGGCCATATAAAATGGCCCAACCGATTGAAGCTCCCCAAGCCGCCGCGGCCAGGCCTACCCCGATCCCGGTGAGCGCGTAACTCCCTCCGAGACCAACACCCTTTGCCCCGTTCATGGATGTTCACCTCCTCCGCTTACTTTAGTACTTCGCGCGATTCGAGGTGCGCGTCGATCTCCCAACGCGTGCGCCAGATTGGACGCATCTCCTTGCGAGCAGACAACTCCAACTGATCACCAGCGTGCGATGATCCGGGTTGAGAAGCATTTCCATACATCAGGAGCGCTTTTGCCCGTACAGGCGTGGAAAACTCGATGGCCGCGAAGTACGAATCACCAGCCACCGACTGGAAATATCCATCGGGTGCGGGTGTGTAATAGATCACCCGAACGATGCCTGCGGGGTCACCGGGGCCACCGTTGCCGGGATAATCTTTGTCACCGTAGCGTAATCGCATGACATCACCCCAAGCTATATCAAGTTGACCATAGACCGCTTGGACTTGAGTAGCTGCCGCTTCCAGCGCTGCTACAGCACTCTGGGCATCGGCCAACCCGTCAGGCGTGTTGATGGGGTTCTTCTCATCCCAAGGAGTTGAAAAGAAGTTGGAGGCGAACGAGTCCACAGGCTTCATTGCCTCCATCCAGAAGAGAAAGAGCACGGCACCACGGCTCTCGGCATTCGCCTGACGATCCCAAGCCTCCAGCACATCGGCTGCCTGTTTCCCCATGTCGCTCCCGTATTGCCTTGCTGCCGGGATCAGATCGTCGAGAATGCGATCTGCCAGCTCCATGCGCGTCGAGTATTTTCCAGCGATCAGCTCTTCAAATGAGATCTGGTCATCCTCCATGAGCATGTGCGCCAGACGCTGGGCTCGGAAATTCATGAGGCGCGGGGAGAGATACGGGGCATAATCGTCCGGATTGAGCGCTGGAGGCAGAGTTGTTGCCCAAGGCGGGTCGTTTGCGTTCTCGAGCCATCCGCTCGGTGGATCGATCACTATGGGTAGATCCCGATAGGAGTGGTATTTCGTCCATAATGTGGCTGACGTGTCTCCGGGAACGACGCCCGACCAGTAGCGCGCGTCACCCTGAGAACGAACGGGCACTCGACCGTTGAAGAAGTGCATGATATGTCCATCGCGGTCCGCGTACATCACGGTAAAAACCGGGATCTTCAAGCGGCTCAGTACGGCTCTGAAGCCACTCAAGGACTTCGCGCGCCCCATATCCCACCACTCTTCCAGGGGGGTCATCTGGTCTACACCAATGACGCGCAGCGCCAGCGCTTTCCCATCTCTTTCGGCAACGACGGCACCCTGGATGGAGCGACGGATGACCAGAGTTTCCTCCCGTAAACTGCCATCGGCCTGCTTTACTTTGAGGGTCTGGGTTTCGATCTCAAAGGGGCGGACTTCGCCATCAAAGCGATAGCCTCCATCGGCCAGGGTCAACTCATAGAGATCCGAGGCGTCCAGTGCGTTCACCGTGTGCGTCCAGCCCAGATAGTCGTTGAATGCTATGGCCAGACCGGGAAAACCGACGAGAGTTGCCCCGTATGCGTTATAGTCTGGTGAGGTCAACTGCGCTTCATACCAGCGCAAGAAATCAACCCATGGCAGATGCGGGTTCGCCACGAGCATGGCATGCCCATCCTCTGAACGCGATGGAGAGATGGCCCACGCGTTCGAACCGGCAAGAACGTCTTCGTAGTTTTGGCTGATTGTTTCGGGTGCACCCATCCACTCCTTGATGGCCGTCTGTGCGGACACTCCACCGGCGTAACCGTTCAGGGTCGCAAAGAAGTGGAAGATGCGTCCCGCATGTGCCAGTACATCTATCTCATCCACCGGCAACACGACTTCCGCATCATCGGCAATTTCATCCGCATGCTCTTTTGCGTAGTCGTTGATTCCCTGGGCAAAGGCAGCCAAGTAGCCGCGGAACTTCGGGCTCTGCTGGTTGTACCACTCGTGGGCTCGGGCGGGGATTCCATTGAGCCGTGTCCAGTGATCGGATTCGAGATAGGGTTCACCCCAGTATTCTGCCCCTCGCCCGCGGGCTTGACCATAGAGGCGCAAGATGACATCTCCATGGCTCTTCATTTGTGCCCAACCGAAGGCATAGAAGAGACCTTTCGAGTCTTTAGCAAAGATGTGCGGAACACCCCACGTATCCCAGAGGATCTCCGTCGGTTTGGAACTCACCTTCTCCGCTTCCGGTGCACGCTTGAATTCGAGCTCACCCAAGAGCAAGTTCTTCATCGTCAGCCTCGTCACTTCCGCTTCCGCATTCAATGCGAAGGTGATCAGCCAAGTCCCCGAAGACGCCAAGACGCGGTCATAGAAGACGAGACGGAACGTGTCGTAGTGCCAGTGTTCCAGGTCACCGGTCAGAACCAGATCCGACGATTGCAGGCTTAGTTTGCCATTCTCTTGGGTGATCTTCACTTGACCGTACATCTTGCTCGTGTACGTCCCTGTGTATTTTTCGAGAGAGAGCGATGGCTTTGTATCTTTGGCTCGTGATTCTTCCTGTTGCTGCTGCAGTGCTGTGATCTGTTGCTCGACTCCCTTGACCAACTGCAAGAAATCCGCGTTCCAGTCACGCGTTGGCGCATTCAAGTAGAGATCGAAGACTTTGAACATCAAGAGATCGCGTAGAGGCGAGCCGTCCATATTGATCAAGATGGCCAGACCCAGTTTCTTCTCCGGGATCATGGCGACCATCGCGGACATGCCGTCAATGTTGCCTCCATGCTGCACGAGCTTCTCGCCCCGGTAATCTTGCACGAACCAACCAAGCCCGTATGTGTTGAAGTGCGTGCCTGTGTTCAAAGGGTCTGGAGTGGGAGAAGGAGAGAGGACCATCTGTGGAGTGTGCATCTCTTCGATGGCTGGAGAACTGAGAAGTTGGTGGTCCTCGTACGTGCCCTTTCCCAGTTGCATCCGAAGCCATTGGGCCATATCTGTGATATTGGCATTGATGGAACCTGCCGGCCCGATGTTGTCGATGTTGCGGTAGGAGATCGCCTCCACTTGGTCACCAAGCTTCGCGTGGGGCATGGCAACATTCTCAGCTCCCTCTAGAGCTGTCGTGCTGGTATTGCTTGAGGACATCCCGAGCGGTGTGAAGATGCGCTGCGTTATGAAGTCGTCCCAACTCATGCCCGATGCCGCTGTCACCACTTGACCCGCGGCCAAGAACATGATGTTCTGATAGCCGAACAGGGTACGAAAACTCCAGCTTGGCTCCAGATAGCGAATGCGATGCAGGATCTCGTCTCGATCATAGCTAGAGCCGTACCAGATGAGATCGCCGCGCTCCAGGCCGCTTCGATGCGTCAAGAGATCACGAATGGTGAACTCGCGTGTGACCCAAGGGTCGAAGAGCTGAA
>MFGX01000094.1:13052-13217 GCA_001778455.1 Candidatus Fraserbacteria bacterium RBG_16_55_9
CAGCCGCGGTAAACGCTTTGGTCGATGAGCCAATGGCGAAGAGTGTGTGTGCGTCTACCGGGGCGTCTTTGCTGACCTCGCGGACGCCGTAGCCCTTGACCAAAACGATCTGGTCATCCTTGACGATGGCGATGGCTAGACCGGGGACTTGCCAGTCGTGCATGG
>MFGX01000094.1:13286-14205 GCA_001778455.1 Candidatus Fraserbacteria bacterium RBG_16_55_9
AGCTGTGATGGTCTCCGTGTGCTGAACAATTTGGTAGTGAGGGGCCTCCGTCTTCAGTGCAAACATGCCCGCTAGGGCCGTAACAAGCAGGAGCGCGAAGATCACGATGCGGTTCATAGCCGTTTGCCTCCCCCTATCTCCGCTTCGGAAATGAAGATTTTGTGAGCGGAGTTCTTGAGTATGATAGCAGGTCTTTGCGCTGAATGACTAGTGGGCCTACAATACCTGACACCGGAAATTATGAATCGCGAAGTGTTGCACATCGGCGTCTTTGCTGTGATCGTGCTCTGTTGGCTTGCGTTCGGAGGGATCTTCCTCTTTCGAAAGAAACCTCCACAAACATCAGAACGCATGCGCGACCGCCGGTCGGTTGTCGGCATTGGTCTTCAAGGTTTGTCATATCCCTTTGTTTGGCTCATCCGGCGTGAGCGTTTTACAAGCATCATGCCACTTAGCCCATCCATCGAGCTTGCCCTAGCTGTCATGACCGTGGCGCTTGGAGTTGTCTCTGTCTGGATGATCTGGTCTGCCGTGCGCGCATTGGGCAAGCAATGGAGCCTGGCGGCACGAGTTGTAGAGGATCACAAGCTGGTGATGGAGGGACCTTATCGATTCGTGCGTCATCCGATCTATACGGGAATGCTTGGATTGCTCCTAGCCACAGGTCTTTCGCTTAGTTACTGGAGTATTCTTCTGCTCGCTGTGATCGTGTTTGGCATCGGCACGGCGGTGCGAGTGCACAGCGAAGAAAAGCTGCTACAAGGAGCTTTTGGCTCGGACTGGAATGCCTACGTGCGCCGTGTACCAGCGATCTTGCCCTTATGGCCTCGTTTGCGTTGATCTCATACTAAGATCGTTCTTGAGCTTCTCCCAGTTTCTCGCGAATCACATCTTCCAAGCTAATCGGCCTAAGCTCCTG
>MFGX01000094.1:14220-24478 GCA_001778455.1 Candidatus Fraserbacteria bacterium RBG_16_55_9
CTCGGTCGTGGGCACCTTGAAGTCGATGAGCCGCGTCAGATCAACGGGCGTGGCGATCACGACGGCCTCGCAGTCGGAGCGGTTGATCGTCTCTTCCAGGTCCTTGATCTGTTCGTCCCCGTAGCCCATGGCGGGCAGGATATTATGAAGATGCGGGTATTTTTTAAATGTCGCCTGGATGGAGTTGACGGCAAAGGGCCTGGGGTCAATCATCTCTTTGGCACCGTATTTCTCTGCGGCGATGAGCCCTGCGCCGTACTCCATCTCCCCATGAGTGAGCGTCGGACCGTCCTCGATGACCAGCACGCGCTTGTCGCGGATCACCTCGGGGTTTTCTACGTAGATTGGCGATGCCGCTTCGATGATGACGGCCCGCGGGTTGTGCTCGCGCACGTTGTCCCGCACCTTCTCCAAATCCTTAAGGTCCGCCGTGTCCACTTTGTTGATGACCACGACATCCGCCATTCGTAGATTGACGTAGCCTGGGTAATAGCTTAACTCGTGCCCCGCCCGATGAGGATCAGCAACGACGATGGAGAGCGTGGGCTCATAAAACGAAAAATCGTTGTTGCCGCCATCCCAGACCAGCACATCCGCTTCTTTCTGGGCTCTGTTGAGGATGACCTCATAGTCGACGCCCGCATAGACTACGGTTCCCCGGGTCAAATGGGGTTCATACTCCTCGCGCTCTTCGATCGTGCAGTTGTACTTGTCTAAGTCGTCGAAACTCGCGAAGCGCTGGCAGGCTTGCTCAGTAAGATCCCCATAGGGCATGGGATGGCGAATCACGACGATCTTTTGACCGAGCTGCTTCAGGATGTCTGTCCCCCGCCTCGTCGTCTGGCTCTTGCCCGCGCCGGTGCGCACAGCCGTGACGGAGATGACGGGCACTTTCGCTTTAAGCATCGTGGAGCGCGGCCCCAGGAGCTCGAAGTCGGCCCCGGCTGCCATGACTGTCGATGCCCGTTGCATAATGTATTGGTGTGAGACGTCGCTATAGGCAAAGATGACGGTATCGATCACGTGCTTCTGTATCAGCTCGATTAGCTCTTCTTCAGACTCGATGGGTATGCCTTCCGGATAGAGTCTTCCGGCCAGCTTTGCAGGGTACCGACGCCCTTCGATGTCTGGGATCTGTGTGGCGGTGAAGGCCACGACTTCGTACGCGGGATTGTCTCGGAAATAGACGTTGAAGTTATGAAAGTCGCGCCCAGCGGCTCCCATAATGAGAACACGTTTCTTGAGCTGCATCGCCACAAGGTCACTCCCTCTCTCTTGGTACTTGCTACAGGATTTCGAGGATTTGGTACTGTTGAATTCCCCGGGGGGCCTGGATAGAAAGCGTCTGCCCGGGGCTCTGGCCGATGAGAGCTTTCCCGAGGGGAGAGCGAGACGAGACAGGCATCAGCCCATCCTGCGGCGCTAAGCTGAGGTCCGCGACGAGCACGACGCGGAGTTCTTCCCCGGTGAGGAGATCTGTGATGCGGATGCGCGAGCCGTGAACCACCTTGCTGGAGGGTTTGCTCTCATCCACAAGGCGAGCCTGCCGGATGCGCTGCGTCAGCTCGGCGATCTCGCCTTCTACGAAGGCCTGCTTCTCTTTGGCCGCGTGATACGCGGCATTCTCTCGGAGATCTCTTTGTACCCGAGCCTCACCGATCTCCTGGGCGACAGCGCGTCGCTGCTTTTCCAACTCTTCTAGCCGCTGCTTCAGTCGCTCGTACTCCTCTTTCCTCAGATAAAGCTCTTCCATAGCCCGCAAAGCTTAAACGATGCGGCAAGAGGTGTCAAGCGATTCCTACGCGCTGGGTAATCCCTAAAGCCCCAAGACCGAGCGAAGATTCTGCTCCACGGTCTGCAAATCTCCACGCTTCAGGCTCCCCAGCCGGCGCGTGATCATCCCACGCCTCACCGTGCGCAGAATCGCTGTCACCCGCGAGGGATAGACCAATCCTGCCTCCTGCCAGGCTGTCAGAATGTGGTCACCTGCCAACTGCTGAGCTACGTTACTGGTAATGGCTACCACCATGGCTTCTTGTCGCCTCTGGTGATATGCTGCCGTGCTGACGATCAGCGCCGGTCGCTGCTTCGCTCCCGCCTTTTCAGAAAAGATGAAATTCACAAGGACCACGTCACCACGCTTAAGGCTCGTCATAGGCCGCATCCTTCTCGTTGTCCCAGAGTTCGGCCAGCACAGGATCCGCCGATGCCGTCAGTGCCGTGATATCTTCGTCGGCTAGGAGCGCCTCGAGGCGCTGAATGGTCTGGTAGTCGGGATTGAATTTCTCATGCAACCAGCGTTGATACGTAGTGAAACTGATCCCTAAGATCTGCCCCGCGAATTTCTCTTGGGAGAGGTGCAACGCCTGGCGTTTGGCTTCCAGCTGCTTTAGCAGGGTTTCTCTGGGCATGATACTCCCTTCATCTATACTATAGCATACGTGCGATAAGCGAGCAAGCTGCGCCATGAATGGCAACAGATTCGGCATTGAAAATTCCATCCTCATGCCCTATGCTGCAGAGCGAATGAACGCTTCCGCCATTGCCAACGAGAGGACCCTCAGGGATCTCGAGTTTGAGCGAGTCAAATCCGAGATCAAGCGCTTGGCGGCATCTCCGTTAGGAGCTTTCGCCATCGATGCGCTCTCTCCGGCTTTGGATCTGGGTGCTATTCAGCGCGAGCTAGATCGCGTAGAAGAGATGCGAAGGGCCGTGTTGGAATTGGATCTTTTGCCCGGCCCGATGGATGACTTAGAGCCCCTGCTTACGCGCGCGCGGGAGACCACTTCGCTGGGCGGCGAAGATTTTCTGGTGATTCTAAGAACCCTAGAGAACGGCCGACGTTTGCGGGAAGCCATTCTATCGCTCGAGGGAGTCTACCCTCAGCTACAGGAAATCGCGGAGCGCATTCAGGTCTTTCGCGAACTGGAAGGAGCTATCCGAAGGAGCTTCGATGAAGAGGGCGAGCTGCGCGAGGACGCCACGCCACACCTGCGCCAACTCTATCGGCGCCAACACGCTGTAGAAGAACAAGTGGAAGCGCGCCTAAAAGCGTTCTTAAATTCCCCGGAATACTCCAGCGTGATTCGTGAGAACATCATCACTCGCCGCTCCAGCCGCCTGGTCATTCCCATCAAGAGCCACTTCAAGCACGATGTGGACTGCGTAGTTCATGACACGTCTGACTCTGGGCAGACGCTCTATATCGAGCCACGCTCCATCGTCGAGGCCAATAACGAGATTCGAGAACTGGATGGCGAGATCCGCGACGAGAAGATTCGCATTCTTCGGGAATTGACCGGGAAAGTGAAGCAAGAGAGCCGGGCCATCCATGAGACACTGATCGCTCTTCGCACGCTCGATGGGCTGTACGCGCGCGCTCAGTATGCCCTCAAGCTAAGATGCTGCGTGCCCAAGCTCAACACCGAGGGACGGATTCGGTTGCGAAATGCACGCCACCCTCTCCTCGATCCCCAGATCGTCGTGCCCATCGATCTGGCGTTCGGTGGCAGTACTCTGGGGGTGCTCATCACCGGCCCCAACACCGGCGGTAAGACCGTGACGCTGAAGACGGTCGGACTCTTGACGCTGATGGCCCAAGCAGGAATTCCCATCCCGGCAGACCCAGAGAGTGAGCTCAGCACGTTTGAAGTGATTCGCAGCGACATCGGCGACGAGCAGTCGATTCAGCAGAACTTGAGCACGTTTTCGTCTCACATGAAGAACATTGTGGGCATTCTCAAAGAAGTCCATGCTCGCTCGCTCGTCCTCATCGACGAGCTGGGCGCAGGCACCGATCCGCAAGAGGGAGCCGCTTTGGGGATTGCCATCTTGACGGCATTGCTTTGGGTGCAGGCGCGCCTCATCGTGACGACGCACTTCAGCGCTCTCAAGCACTTTGCGTATCAGCATGAACAACTCAAGACCTGCTCCGTGGAGTTCGACGTCAAGACCCTGAAACCGACGTATCGGCTTTTCGAGGGTGTCGGGGCAAGCAATGCCTTCATCATCGCCGAGCACTTGGGGCTTCCCTCTGAGATCGTGCGCGACGCGATGGGTTTTCTGTCAGAGGGGGCTGTGAAGGCGGAAGAGATCATTCGATTGCTGGAGACGGAGCGAGTGGCACTCTCTGAGGAGCGTGCGCATCTTACTCACGAAATAGAGGCAGCTCAAGCGGAGCGAAGGCAGTTTGAGGAACGCCTTCATGAGCTGGAATTGGGCAAAGAGGAATTTCTGCGGGCAGAGCTGCGCGATCTGGAGAAAAAACTTAGGGAGACACGTCTCCAGCTGGAACAAGCGCTCCACCAGGCACGTCAGACTCAAAGGACGGAAGAGAAGATCAAAGAGGAGCTTAAGCGGATCGAGGAGTCTAAAGAGGAGCTTGTCGCCGTCGCCGAGCGTGTGGCCGAACATCCACCTCAGCCGCTGACGTTCGATAGTCTGGTCAAGGGAATGCGTGTGCGCGTCGAGCCTCTCAAGCAAGTGGGTATCGTGCGGGAGATCACCAGCGAGACTCGGATCGAAGTGGACATCAGTGGCCTAAGAGTTCATGCGAGGCTTTCTGATCTGAGCTCGGCTCCCCCGGAAGAACTTTCCAAGAGAGGACAAGCGCGTGCGGACGTGATGAGCCATGAGATCTCCCTGGATAGCCCAGGGCTGGAGCTCCACGTGCGGGGTCTCACGGTGAGCGAAGCGCTTCGAGAGGTGGATCTCTACCTCGATCGGCTTGTCCTCAGTGACGTGCGCAAAGCGTATATTGTGCATGGCAAGGGCACAGGGACTCTCCGACGGGTGATCCGTGATTATTTGAACAAAGACCCGCGTGTGGAGCGCATCTCGGCCGCGCCGACTCAGCAAGGGGGCGAAGGGATCACCGTCGTCGAGCTAAAGTAATTTTCTAGTGGAAGAGAGGAGCGGATGAGACTGAAATATCTTGTGTTTGCGGTGATATGGATCGCCGTGGCACTGTGGATGGGGCAGGAGCTGTTCGCTGAGGAGACCGCTGTCATTATTGGTCTCAAGAACCCGGAAGGGCTCTCGGCCCAAAGCATCGCACAAGCGCTGGGGACCAAGATCCAAGAGCAGGATGGGCAGATCATGCGCACGTATCATCTCATTGATGCGCTGGCTGCGCACCTGAGTGAAGAGGCTCTCCGTGAACTGTCGAAAGATCCGAGCGTGCGCTACATTGTCCCCGATGGAATCGTATTCACCCCAGAGCGCCTCGAGTCCTCCCCGGAGCTTTCAACGTCTGAGCTAGAGCTTACCGCGATTCCTGTGGAACTCTACTCATGGGGGGTAAAGCGAGTGAAGGCACCCGTCGTTCATCGCAGTGCGCCTCCCATCGACACCTCCGCATCCATTCACCCAGGGACATGGGGCATGATCTTGGCGCTGGGGTTGGTGGGCACCCTGAGCGTTCTCCGCAAGAATTCTCAAAAGTTTTCGCTCTTTCTCCTGCTGCTCGTGAGCACAATTGGGGCATTGGGAGGATGCACAATGGTGGTGGTACTCCCTCATCCGGGGATCTTGGGCGAAGGGATCGAAGTGGCTCTGCTCGACACGGGCGTGGATCTTCGACACCCGGATCTTCGTACCAATGTGTTGGGCGGCATTGATCTTGTCAACGATGACGACGATCCTCAGGACGACAACGGTCACGGTACAGGCGTAGCGGGGATTCTGGCGGCAGCCGAGAACGGTCAAGGGCTGGTCGGTGTGGCCCCGAAAACAGGCATCTGGGTGGTCAAGATGTTGGGTGAGAATGAGCAGGGGTCGATCAGCGATCTCATTCAGGGAATCGAGTGGGCTGCAGAGCGCGGTGTAAAGATCATCAGCATGAGCCTAGGGACCACAGAGGACAATGCAGCGCTCCACGAGGCCATCCGAGCTGCGGAGCGCGCAGGGATATTGCTAGTTGCTGCAGCAGGAAACAAGGGGTCACAAGTGCTCTTCCCTGCAGCTTATCCGGAAGTGATCGCTGTAGCAGCCAGCGACAAGAACGATCAGCACGCTTGGTTTAGCAATATGGGACCCGAGGTGGAACTGACGGCTCCTGGCACGGATCTTTTGTCTACGGGGCTGAAGGGCCAGTATCAGAGTGTGAATGGCACATCGTTCTCGGTCCCGCATGTGACGGGAGTGGCTGCCTTGCTCTTCTCCAGCGGCGTAAGCGATTCTCAAGAGGTGCGCCGACGTCTGGATCAGACAGCGGAGGATCTGGGATTGGCGATGACCGCTCAAGGCTACGGGTTAGTGGATGCGGAGCGAGCCGTTTTGGGAAGACAGTGAAGGAGCTATCGTCATGGTTGATGATTCCCCGATGACGCTTTCCGAGCACTTGGATGATCTGCGCAAGCGGCTCGTGTATGCCTTATCTACCGTGGTCGCCCTGGCGATCTTGGCGTATACCTACAAAGATCTCGTGATGGCGCTTCTGCTTCGGCCATTCTATGCCGCCGTGCAGAACACGGCCGGGGCTCCTCTCTCACTAGATCAGTTGGGAGCCTTGCTGGAGAAGATTCGAGAATGGCTGACCGCGCAAATCTGCAATGGAAGCCTCTGTTTCAGCCCAGTTGAGGTCGAGGCAACGGTGGCTGCCTGGAGAAGGTTCTTTGCCTCCGGCAGCGGCCTCATTTTCACCCATCCTACAGAAGCTTTCTTCGGCTACATCAAGCTCTCCTTCTTCGTGGGGCTTCTAGTGGGAATGCCCATCGTGCTCTATCAAATCTGGCGGTTTGTCGTGCCTGCCCTTTATCAGAAGGAACGCAAGTACATCATCAGCTTTCTCGTTTTCGGCTCAGCGCTCTTCTACAGCGGAGCTGCGTATTGCTTCTGGGTCATCTTGCCGTTGGCCCTCACGTTCTTGGTGGGGGTAGGCCAGCCCTACTTAGTTCCCTTGTTCACACTGAACAACTACATCTCGTTCGTGATGTTCTTAATGCTCATCTTTGGGCTCTGCTTCGAGGTGCCCCTGGTCATGTATCTGGTGGTCAAGATCGGTCTTGTACAACACCAGACGCTGGTCAAGCAGTGGCGCATGATCATCTTGGGCGCATTCGTGGTGGCGGCCGTGCTCACACCTACTCCCGATATGGTGACCCAAGTGGCGTTGGGCGGGTCGATGATTGTATTATATCTCGTCGGGTTAGTGCTGACCCGATTTGCGCACCCGCGATCCGAAGCGGAGGTCGTGGTCGAGAAAAGCGGCTGAGAAAGGAGTGGTCGGAAAATGGGCGTGAGCGATTTGGGAAGAGGCATGACGATCGAGTGGAACGGAGAACTCTATCTCATTGAAGAATATGCGCATATGAAGAAGGCCCAACGGCGGCCTGTGGCCCAGACGAAGTTAAGGAGCTTAAAGACGGACCGCATATTCTTCCAGAACTTCACCGACGTGGATCCCTTCAAGATCGTAAGACTGGAAGAGCGCCCCCTGCAGTATCTGTACAGCAGCTCAGAAGTCTATTACTTTATGGAAACCCAGACGTATGATCAGTTCTCGCTGACGGCAGATCAACTGGGTGATTTACGCCATTATCTCAAAGAGAATATAGAGCTGCTTGGGCTCTTCTACGAAGATCGCTTTGTGAAGGTGGAGCCGCCGCTCTCGGTGAAGCTACGCGTTGTGCGCACAGATCCGGGCGTGCGCGGAGACACGGTCTCCGGCGCAGAGAAGCCCGCCACCTTGGAGACGGGCTTGGAAATCAAAGTCCCGCTCTTCATCAAAGAAGGGGACGTAGTCAAGGTCGATACTCGTAGCGGCCATTACATTGAGCGTATGAGCAATTGACCATGAACATGCAAAGGGTAAAGTCGGTAGGTCGCCCGCGTCGCTCGGGGCAGGTGAGCATCACCGAGCAGGTGATTGCTTCGATCGCCGGGATTGCGGCCCTGGAGATCGAAGGGGTAGCGGGTCTTTGGGGAAACGTGGCTGACCGACTCAAGGCGCTTTTGGGGGATGAACGTCGGGGGGTGCTCGCTCGCCTGAGTGAGGACTCTGTGCGCCTCACGCTGCATGTGGCAATTCAATATGGCCATCCCATCCGACAGGTGGCCCGTCGACTCCAGATGCGTGTCAAGGAAGAAGTCGAGACCATGACCGGCCTTAGGGTAAGCGGAGTGGATGTCTACGTGCAAGACCTGATGCTTCCAGGAGAGAGAGAGCACGAATGAAACGGTGGGCGTCGTATCTGTTCGAGTTTTGTTCCTGGGTTGCCATGCTGCTTCTGCTGGGTGTCGCGGGCGTACTCTTCGCGTTGCTACAAGGACAGATCCAATCATCCGTCATTCAGGAGAGACCGGTACCAGGCTATATCGTGGGAGTGCTTTTCGTGTTCATGGCCATCTATTTTGCCGTGCTCATTGTCCGTGCCCATCGCCAGCGAAGGCTCATCACGCATGTGGGAGTGCGCGGCGCCATTCGTATTTCTCCTCAAGCCGTGCGCGATTTCATTGTGCGAGTGCTCGAAGAGGAACTCGGTCTGCCCGATTGCCGCGTACGGCTGAAGCCGACCTCGGGGAAAGAGGGAGCTCTGGCCGTCTTGGTGCGTGCCCCTCTGCCGTTAGGGCAGAACATCCTAGAAGTTGGGCAGCACGTGCAAGAGACCTTAAAAGCGCGAGTAGAAGAGCGAATTGGCATCCCCGTGGAGTACGTGGAGGTCTTTACTTCGAGCATAAGCGCGCCGGGTGCCTCGGCCGTCCGAGGGGCTCCCACGAAGAGAGGATCGTATATCACCCACTTCTCGGAAGGTGACTTCGAAGGAGATCTGCGTGACTAGCCTCAGCTCCGCTCAGTGGGGGGCGCTGCTTGGATTCTCACTGGGAATTCTTCTCGTCCTGGTTCCCTTTGGCAAGGTGCTTCTCATTGTTCTTCTGATCCTGGCGGGGTATCTGGTGGGGAAACTCATGGAGTCCGAGGAGCTCCGTAGCAGGATCCGCCAGATGTTCTCGCTCCTCTTTCGCTAAAGAACCGGAATGAAACGACGCCAAGCTCGCGAGTTGATCCTCAAGATTCTGTTTCAGAAGGATTTTGTGACCCACACCGAAGGGCTGGACAACGTACGGGATCCTTACGCGCGCGCGGTCTTAATCGGCATCCAAGCGCATCAAGATGAGATCGATCGTCGGATTCAGGAACGGGCGCAGGGGTGGCGCCTGGAGCGCCTCCATTCGGTGGATCGTAACGTGCTACGCCTGGCCATCTACGAGCTCTTGTACCGTGACGATGTGCCCCCGGAAGTCATCATCGATGAAGCCGTCGAGTTAGCGAAAAAATATGGCACCGAAAAATCCCCCGCCTTCATCAACGGAATCCTCGATCGAATCCTCAAGGAGGAGCGCGCACCGCTATGAGCCTAAGGGGCCAGCTCATCGATGGGCGGGCGGTTGCCCAGACTCTGCGGGCGGAGCTTCAGAAAGAGATTCACGAGCTAAGAGGACAGGGTATCGTGCCTGCTCTCGCGGTTCTCTGGGTGGGAGATGACCCTGCTTCCGGTATCTATTTTCGCGCCAAGGAGAAGCTGGCACGCGAGCTGGGCATCGAGTTCCGTGGAGAGAAGCTGGATGCGGGAATCTCACTGGACTCGCTGCTGGATGAGCTGGATGAACTGAATTGCGATTCAGAGATTGATGGAATCTTCGTAGAATTTCCGCTTCCCGACCATATCTCTCCCGAAGCAGTCCGGAATGCCATTGCGCCGGAGAAAGACGTGGATGGGATTACACCCGTCAATCTAGGCAAGCTGCTGATCGAACAAGAAGGCCTCATCCCGGCTACGCCGTATGGAGTCATGATGCTCCTTCGCGCCTCGGGAGTAGAGCTTCGCGGTGCAAACGCGGTGATGGTAGGTCGAAGTGAAGTCGTCGGAAAGCCGTTGGCTCTCTTATTGCTCAACGCGGATGCCACGGTGACCCTCTGCCACAGCAAGACGCGCAATCTAAGAGAGCATACGCTAAGAGCCGATGTGCTTTGCGTTGCGGTGGGTCAGCCCAGGATGATCACGGCTGACATGGTGCAAGACGGTGCCGCAGTGATTGACATCGGGCTCAATTGGACTCCGGGAAGCATTGTAGGGGATGTGGACTTCGAGCGGGTGAAGGAGAGATCGAGCCTGATCACGCCGGTGCCTGGCGGGGTGGGGCCCATGACGGCAACCGTCGTGATGAAGAACACCGTCGAGGCAACGAAACGGCGTGTAGCCATTAAACATGTTCGTCATTAATATCGGTCAACTGGTCACTCCCTCTGGTGATCGCG
>MFGX01000094.1:24491-24845 GCA_001778455.1 Candidatus Fraserbacteria bacterium RBG_16_55_9
GGAGCAGCCATGGGAAAACTCACCGTGCTCGAAGATGCCTACGTCAAGATCGTCAAGGGAGTGATTGTGGATGTAGGATCGATGAGCGATCTTACGCGCTCCCGTACTCTTAGCGAGCAGACCCTGGATGCCCGACGTGGCGTGGTGATTCCCGGTTTGGTGGATCCTCATACACACGCCGTCTTCTCCGGAAGTCGCGAGGACGAGTTCTTGGCCCGTTGCCAGGGGACTCCCTACGGACAAGGGATTCTCACGACGGTGGAGCGAGTGCGCAAGGCTACAGAAGACGAACTCTATCGTGATGGCAAGCGCTTTCTGCTGGAGATGCTTCATCTGGGCACGACCACCGTGGAA
>MFGX01000095.1:0-3539 GCA_001778455.1 Candidatus Fraserbacteria bacterium RBG_16_55_9
TCTTGATCGGCGTGAAATCCGACTGGCTTTCGTTGATATCTGGCGGAAGCACCTGAATTCCGAGCTCGCGACATTCGTTGATGTACTCGCGCACTTTGGCTGCATTCCCCGCCACACTGGTCAAGAGGGAAGCCAGATAGAATGTGGGGTGGTTCGCTTTGAGATAGGCCGTCCAGTACGAGATGAGAGCATACGCCGTCGAATGGGCTTTGACAAACCCATAGCGCGCAAATTTTCCGATGTCTGCAAAGAGCGCCTCTGCCTTCTTTAGGGGGATCTGATTCTTCACACAGCCTTCAATGAACTTCTGTCTCATCTTTTCCATGAGGGCCTTGTTCTTCTTACCGATGGCTTTGCGCAACGTGTCTGCTTCCGCCAGAGAAAAGCCGGCCATCACGCGGGCCATCATCAGCACTTGATCCTGGTAGATGGGTAGCCCGTAGGTGTCCTCCAGAATCCCCTGGAGTTTCGGGTGTGGATAGGAGATCTGCTGGCGATGGTGCTTGCGCTCGATGTAATCGTTGGCCATGCCGCTTTCCAGTGGGCCAGGGCGATAGAGGGCCAACAGAGCGATCAAATCCTTGAATTCTGTTGGCTCCAGGCGCTTGAGCATCTCTCGAATGCCGCCCCCCTCCAACTGAAAGACTCCCGCCGTTCGGCCCTGCTGCAGCATAGAGTATGTCGTGGGGTCTTCGAGAGGTATGGAATGGAGATCGAGCGGCTGGCCGGTGGATTCTCGAACGGCCTTGAGCGTGTCTTCGAGGACAGTGAGATTTCTCAGGCCCAAGAAATCCATCTTGAGCATCCCTATGGCGCCGACAGAGATCATATCGTATTGCGTTACGATAGAGCCGTCGCTCAGGCGCATAAGCGGTGTATGGCGAGTGATTTCCGTGGGGGCGATCACAACTCCTGCTGCGTGGGTAGCCGGGTTGCGCGCGATACCCTCCAGCTTCTCCGCCACCTGAATCAAGCGCCGGGTCTTCTCTTCGCGTTCACATTGTTCACGCAACTCTCGGGAAGCGGAGAGCGCTTGCTCTAGGCTGGCACCAAAGGGGATGAGCTTCGCGATCTTATCGGCCTCCGTGTACGCGATTTGAAGGGCGCGTGCGACATCGCGGACAGCACTACGAGCAGCCATGGTATCAAACGTGACAATCTGGGCGACATGATCCGAGCCGTATTTCTCTTGCACGTATTGGATCACTTCATCACGGCGGCGCACGCAAAAGTCGATGTCGATATCCGGCAGCTCAATGCGATCCGGGTTCAAAAACCGCTCAAAGATGAGCCCGTACTTAAGAGGGTCGACATCCGTGATGCCGAGCGCATAGCAGACCAGGCTGCCTGCTGCAGATCCTCGCCCAGGTCCCACGGGAATCCCTCGGGACTTGGCAAACTGAACGAAGTCTTGGACGATCAGGAAGTACGATGCAAAGCCCATCTGCTCGATGATCTCGATTTCGTGGTGCAATCGTTCCTCGATCTCGGGTGACAGCTTCGGATACCGATGGCGCACACCCTGCCAGGCGAGCTTTTCTAGATAGCGATCTGCATTTGCCTCCGAGGGAGGTAACTCAAAATAGGGCAGATGCCTCTGGCTGAGATCGAGTTCAAGCTGGCAGAGTTCGGCAATGCGCAGAGTGTTTTCTAACGCTTCGGGCACGTCGTGGAAAATCCGGGCCATCTCTTCAGGAGACTTGAGGTAACATTCCTGGCCATAGCTGCGCCGTTCGGTCGACTTGGTCGACCCAATGTTAATGAAGACCTCATGGGCCTCGTGATCTACCCGCGCGAGGAAGTGAACGTCGTTGCTGGCTGTCACCGGAGCGCTGATCTGCTTGGCCAAGTCCATGAGGGGAGCGCGCAGCCGTCTTTGCTCTTCAAGCCCGTGGTCTTGAAGTTCGATAAAAAAATTCTCCTTCCCGAAGAGGGCTTGAAATTCCCGCGCGGCTTGCTCGGCGGCATTGGCATCGCCTCGGAGAAGAAGAGTTGGGATCTCACCTTTGAGGCATCCGGAAAGCACAAGCAAACCTTCGCTGTGTTGGCGCAGAAGTTCCTTATCCACGCGGGGCCGATAGTAAAACCCTTCTAGATATCCCAGGCTGGTGAGCTTCATGAGGTTCCGGTAGCCCATCTCATTGCGTGCGAGCACGGTCAGATGGTAATACTTTTCTGATTGGCGCTTCTCAAAACGACTTTGAGGAGCGATGTAGAGTTCGCAGCCGATGATGGGCTTAATTCCGCACTCACGTGCCCTAAGGTAGAACTCGATGGCTCCGGAGAGCACACCGTGATCGGTGAGCGCGAGGGCTGGCATCTTGTACTCCAACGCTCGCTCGATCAGTTGATTGAGCCGGCAGGTGGCATCCAACAAGCTATATTCCGAGTGCACGTGCAAGTGAACAAAACTCATGGCCCTCGCTCCATGAGAATATACTTCTCCTCCCCGGCCCTGAGCAACCCCAACTCGCGGCGGGCTAGATATTCGATATACCGTAGATCGTCCTTACGAGCGAAGTTTTCTTTTAGGTGTCTGTCCTCTTCGATCAACTTCTCTTGCTGGGCTTGGACTTTCTTCAGCGCTCTCTTTAGATCAGCGATCGCGTGCCCCCGCAGGGAAAAGATCGCGCTCAGTGCCAAGACGGCGATCAACAGGGCAAGGATGAGAGTTCGCCGATACGCGGGTGAATTCAGAAATCTCATCAATCCCATGGAGCGAGGTTCAGGTGAGATTGATCTTCGAGTCGGAGCAGATGGTTGTATTTGGCCGTGCGCTCGCCGCGCGAGAGCGAGCCGGCCTTGATCTGACCACTGCCTGTGCCCACAGCAAGATCAGAAATGAATGTGTCTTCCGTCTCTCCGGAGCGATGAGAGATGATCACGCCATAGCCAGCGTCTCTAGCCAAGCGAATCGTCCGGAGTGTCTCTGTAAGTGTTCCAATCTGGTTGAGCTTCACCAAGATCGCATTGGCCACCTGTTCGTCAAGGCCGCATTGCAGTCGCCTCAGATTCGTAGCGAAGAGATCGTCCCCCACGAGCTGCACGCGTCTGCCCAGGCGTGCCGTAAGTTTCCTCCACTCTGACCAGTCCTCCTCTGCCAATCCGTCTTCGATAGAAACGAGCGGGTACTCATCGAGCCAGGATTCATAGAGCTTCACCAGATCTGCGCCGCTCATCGTATCTCCCTCGAAACCATACGTTTCGCCGTGCCCATCGAGGAGCTCGCTAGCCGCAACGTCTAGAGCCAGTGCGACTTCTTCGCCGGGCGTGTAGCCGCTCTCCTCAATGGCTTGCATAAGCACTTGAAGGCCCTCTTGGTTGTCTGTCAAGCGCGGCGCAAAACCTCCCTCATCTCCCACGGTGGTGCTCAGATGCCGTTTCTTTAAGATCTCTCTCAGTGTCTGAAAGACCTCCGCGCCCATTCGAATGGCTTCGCGAAAGCTTCTGGCTCCGATAGGGACGATCATGAATTCTTGGACGTCAAGCCCGTTGTCCGCATGAGCTCCACCGTTTACCACGTTCATCAACGGGATCGG